>KL569549.1:37017-38587 GCA_000715685.1 Streptomyces lilacinus | reverse complement strand
GATGTGTATAAGAGACAGGGCCTATACCCATTAGGCCCCGTACAGTCACGCACTCCGGCCCTCCCACCATAGCGCGGCCACCCCACCCCCGCCCCGAAAACCGCGACCGCCGCGAGAGGCCCTACCCGAGCTCGTGAGGGGACCTCGGCCTGCGCCCTCCGGCACATGGCCTGCAGCAGTATCGAAGGGCACAGAAGCGCCCACTGGCCCAGGTACGGACCGGTCATTGCCAGAAGATCTCTTCCACAACGATCTGCGGGTCCTCGGTCCGCCGCACGAACGTGTACTTCAACCAGCCGTGTCCGTTGTCGAAGTGCAGAATACGAGGGCCCTTCGGATCGCTGGACCTGGCGGGTTCGACAAGCATGCTGTCGGGCAGGCCGGCATCCGCGTCGATCCCGCGGAAGCAAGGGTCGGCCGCCGTGACCAGCTCTGCACGGGCTGCGTCGATCATCTTCCGTACGTGCTCGGGCAGCGCGTCGCGTGCGGCCTGGGCCTTGAGGGTTCAGTCCATCCGCCAGGGCGGGCCCATGAACCCGTTGGTCACTGGCCGGGCTCCGTGCGGGCCGCCATGTGGCGGATGCCGGACGCTTCTTCCAGGAGCGCTCTGGCTTCGGCAGGATCGGTGCACTCGTAAGCGGCGCGGTGTTCGAGGCCCGTGACGTGGGCGTCGAGCTGCGGGTCGCGGGCGATCGCGTACTCGCCCCACCACCGGGCCATGAAGGCGTGCACGGTGGTGATGTCGTACGCGTCGGCGACGTACCGCTTCCAGTGCGCGTCGAAATCGGGCAGGAGCTGGGGGGCGTGCTGGGCGATGGCTTCGCGGAGGGCCTTCGGGGTTCTCTCCGGCATGGGTGGGATGCCTGGCTCGCCCACGGCGGCTGTGGTCATCGTGCCCCTCCTCCGTCCGGCCTGTACCTCCTCTGCAGCCTATCGCCGCGCAGGCCGTGGGCGAGGGCGCACAGGGTGAATCCGAGCTGAGCCCCGTCGCATGCGCTGCCCCACGTGGCGCATGGGCGGGGCTCTCCCGCCGGACTAACGCTCGTAGACCGCCGTCACCGGCGCATGGTCCGACCACCGCAGGTCGTGGCTCGCCGCACGCTCCACGCGCGCCTTCAGCGCGCGCTCCGCGAGCCCCGGCGTCGCGACGTGGTAGTCGATGCGCCAACCGGAGTCGTTGTCGAAGGCGCGGCCGCGGTAGGACCACCAGGAGTACGGGCCGTCGACGCCCGGGTGGAGGGCTCGGACGACGTCGGTGTACTCCTCGAAGACCTTGGTGAGCCAGGCGCGCTCCTCGGGGAGGAAGCCGGCGCTCTTGCGGTTGGCCTTCCAGTTCTTGAGGTCGGCCTCGGTGTGGGCGATGTTCCAGTCGCCGCAGACGAGGACCTCGCGGCCGTCGGCGGCGGCGCGGGTCTTCAGGGCGACGAGGTACGGGAGGAACTCCGCCATGAAGCGTTCCTTCTCGTCCTGGCGGTCCGTGCCGACCTCGCCCGAGGGGAGGTAGAGGCTGGCCACCGTGACGCCCGGGAGGTCGATCTCCGCGTAGCGGCCGGTGCCGTCGAACTCCGCC
>KL569549.1:34601-36745 GCA_000715685.1 Streptomyces lilacinus | reverse complement strand
AGCCGACGCGGACCGCGTCGGGCTCGCGGCGGGAGTAGACGGAGACGCCGGCGCGGCCCTTGGCGGCGGCGGGGGCGTGGAGGACGTGCCAGCCGTCGGGGTCGCGGACCTCGTCGGGGAGCTGGTGGGGCTCGGCACGGACTTCCTGGAGGCAGACGACGTCGGCCTCGGTCTGCGCGAGCCACTCCACGAAGCCCTTCTTCGCCGCGGCGCGCAGACCGTTCACATTTACGGAGGTTACGGTCAGCACCAGGGCACGATACCCACTCGCGGCACCCCCTGCCGACCGGCGCCGGGGTCGCCGTACGATCCCCGGAATGGAGATCGTGCCGGTCGCCTACGACCATCCCGACGCCGTAAAGCTCAACGACCAGGTGCAGTTGGAGTATGCCGCGCGGTACGGCGGGGAGGGTGACCTGACCCCTCTGGACCCGGCACACTTCGCCCCGCCGCGTGGCCTGTATCTCATCGCGTACGACGTCGCCGGCCACCCCGTGGCCACCGGCGGCTGGCGGTCCATGGAGCGCGACGGCGAGGGGTACGCGGACGGGGACGCGGAGCTGAAGCGGATGTACGTGGTCCCGCGGGCGCGGGGGCTGGGGCTGGCCCGGCGGATCCTGGCGCGGCTGGAGGACAGCGCCCGGGAGGCGGGGCGGATACGGATGGTCCTGGAGACGGGCGACCAGCAGCCCGAGGCGATAGCGCTCTACGTCTCGAGCGGCTACGCTCCGGCCGCGACGAAGTTCGGGATCTATCGGGGGTACGAGAGCAGTCGGTGCTTCGCCAAGGCGTTGCGTTAGCCCCGCTGCGTTGGCCCCGCTGCTACCCGCCGCCGTGGCCCGCCTTGATCGCCGCCTCCACCTCCGCCCGCACCCGCTCCGCCGGGTAGCGCCGCACCTCGCCGTAGGGGGCGAGCGTGCGGTCGACCGGGCCCGGGTCCTCCTCGCGCACCTCGGCCATCAGCACCGTGCTGCCCGGCGGCACCTCCGCGGCCAGCATCTCCAGGGCCGCGTTCGAGGCGGTGGCCTCGCGGGCCTCCCGGGCGCCGCCGATCAGGCCGCCCGCCCCGAAGCCGATCATCACGCCGAGGGGGCCGCCGAGGATGCCCAGCAGCCCGCCGAGGAGGCCGCCCATGGCGAAGGCGGCGCCGGTGCCGGTGTTGTCGACGGCGTCGGGGAAGTCGAGGGCGCCCTCGGCGTCCCGGGCGATCACCGTGCCCTCGCGCAGGGTGATGTCGCCGTCGGCGTGGGCCCGGCGCAGGGCGTCCAGCGCCTTGTGGCCCTTGGCGGGGTTCGAGACGCTGAGGAAGAGGACGTTGTCGTTCACGCTTCCACTCTTGGGCCTCGCGCCCGGACCCGCACGTCAGTCGCCGTCGTCCGGCGGAGCCGGCCGCACCGAGCCGGTCAGGTCCAGCGTCGCCTGCGCGCCCCCGCCCGGCGGGTTGGCGAAGGCCAGCCGGGCGCCCAGCACCCGCGCCTGCCCGGCGGCGATCGTCAGCCCCAGGCCGAGGCCGGCGCCGGAGGCGGTGCGGAAGCGCTGCGGACCGCGCGCGAGCAGGTGCTCGGGGAAGCCGGGCCCCTGGTCGCGGACGCGGACGACGCCGCCGTCGACCTCGGCGACGACCGGCGCGGCGCCGTGCCGGAAGGCGTTGGTGACGAGGTTGGTCAGTATCCGTTCGACCCGGCGCGCGTCGGTCTCGACGAGGCAGTCGCGGACCACCCGCACCCCGGCCGCCTCCTCCTGCCCGGGACCGGCCGCCGCCCGCACCGCCCGTCGGGTCAGCTCCCCCAGGGCCCGTACGTCCGTCTCGGCGCGCTCGGCGTCGCCGTCGAGGCGGGCCACCTCCAGCACGTCCTCCATCAGGGCGCGCACCCGCTGGGCGCGTTCGCGGACCATCGCGGCGGGCCGGCCGGGCGGCAGCAGCTCGGCGGCGGCGACCAGGCCGGCGACGGGGGTGCGCAGCTCGTGCGCGATGTTGGCGGTGACCTCGCGCTCGGCCTGGAGGCGGGCGGCCAGCGCGTCGGCCATGGTGTTGACGGCGTGGATGAGCCGGGCGAGCTCGTCCTTGCCGCCGCGGGGCCGGAGCCGGGCGGTGAGGTCGCCGTCGGCGATGCGCTCGGCGGTGCGGGCGGAGGCGTTGAGCC
>KL569549.1:33035-34383 GCA_000715685.1 Streptomyces lilacinus | reverse complement strand
AGCGTTGAGCCGGCGGCCGGCGACGGTGGCGAGGGCGACGCCGACGAGCCCGGCGCCCGCGGTGCCCACGCCGCCGGCCAGCCACAGCACCTCGTCGAGCTTCTCGAGGTCGCGCACCTGCCGTCGGTAGGGGTGGCGCAGGACGATCATGTCGGCGCCGGCGCGGGTGGCCGCCCACAGCGTGGGCTCCGCCCCGGACCGGTCGAGGTAGGTGGCGCGGGTGCCCTTGTCCGCGGCGCGGCGCAGGGGGCCGGGCATGCGGTCGGGGTTGAGGATCACGCGCGGGCGGTCGACGCCGGCGGCGTGGTCCTCGGCCGCCGTGACGAGCCGCTGGTCGAGCGCGTCGCGCGCGGTGTCCAGCTGGTTGAGGGCGGTGCGGTGGTGGACGACGAGGCCGATGAGTACGGCGACCAGTGCGGCCGTGGCGGTGATCGCCACCCCGATCTTCGTGCGCAGGCCCATCGGCTTCGGGTCCCAATCTCCTCGGCTGACGCTTCGCTCAGGGCTGGGGTACGGCTCGGGGTACGGCTCGGGGTACGAAGAGCCGCAGGTCGCGCAGCGCGTCGGGCTGCGAAGCGGGGTAGCCCTCGACGACGACCGCGGCCATGCCGTAGTAGAAGGAACGATCCTGCCGGACCAGTCCGCCGAGCGTGACCCGCACCTTGTACGTCCGCCCCGCCGCCCCACCGGCCGACGGGGTCTTCGCGTCACGGCACACGCCCCCGCACCAGTCGCCCGGCAGCACGACGCCCGTCGCCTCCGCGGTCGGGCCGCCCCAGGACCGCCAGCGCAGGTCCGCCAGGCGCACCGACCGCCCGGCGTCGAGGGTCGCGGGGCGGCGCAGCGAGGGCCGGCCGGGCCCCTCGGCCACGTACACCGGGCCCGGCGTGGCGTTGGGGGTCACGGCCGGGCCGGAGACCTTGAGCCCGCCGGGGTCGGCGCAGCCGCAGAGCAGGGAGTTCAGCAGTCCGGCGGCGAGGGCCACGGCGCCGAGCGTCGCATGGAGTGGTCGCACGGAGGTCCTCAGGCCGATGGAGTGCCGGCGGAACGCCGGTGATGACGGGTGCGCTGCGCGGGAATAGCAGGTCGGGAGCGGTCAGCGGGGCCATTCGTGCCAAATGTAACCGGCGTGGCTGGTTCGGCGCCCGTGCCCTTGACCGATTCCCGACGCGGGCTCATAGGATCGCCGCGCTCCAGTGGTCCGGTCCAGCCCGCCGCCGGCCGGTCGGCCGCCGCGGCGCCTCGGTGGAGGTCACTCATGCCCGTCGCCCGTCGCACGCTCCTCGGCGCCCTCGCCGGGTCCGCCGCGCTCACCACGCTCGCGGCTGTCTCTTATACACATCTCTGA
>KL569549.1:30666-32767 GCA_000715685.1 Streptomyces lilacinus | reverse complement strand
GGCCCGGCTGCTGCCGCACCACCACGACCAGGTCGCCTTCCGCACCGTGCCCCGGCGCGGCGGCCACGACGTCTTCCGGGTCTCCGGCGACAGCGGCCGCCTCACCGTCGAGGGCACCACCCCCGCCGTCCAGCTCACCGGCCTGCACCACTACCTCAGACGCGTGGCGCGCGCCCACGTCTCCTGGAGCGGCGAGCAGACCGACCTGCCCGCCCGGCTGCCCGCCGCCCGCCCGCCGGTCACGGGCACGGCCAACGTCGCCCACCGCTTCGTCCTCAACGACACCAACGACGGCTACACCGGCCCGTACCACGACTGGGACTACTGGGAACGCGAGATCGACGTCCTCGCCCTGCACGGCTTCAACGAGGTCCTCGTCTACGCGGGCGCCGACGCCGTGTACCACCGCACGTTCATCGAACACGGTTACAGCGACGCCGAGATGCGCGAGTGGGTTCCCGCACCGGCCCATCAGCCCTGGTGGCTCATGCAGAACATGGCCCGCTTCGGCGGTCCCGTCTCCCGCGAGCTCCTCGAGCGCCGCACCGCCCTCGCCCGCCGGATCGTGGGCCGCCTGCGCGAGCTGGGCATGACGCCCGTGCTGCCCGGCTACTACGGCACCGTCCCGCCGGACTTCGCCCGGCGCAACAAGGGCGCCCGGACCATCCCCCAGGGCGACTGGGGGGGCTTCCCCCGCCCCGACTGGCTCGACCCGCGCACCCCCCACTTCGCCGCCGTCGCCCGCACCTTCTACCGGGTGCAGCGGGAGCTGTACGGCGCGACGTCCATGTACAAGATGGACCTGCTGCACGAGGGCGGCACCCCCGGCGACGTACCCGTCGGCGCCGCGGCCAAGGCCGTGGAGAAGGCGCTGCGCGCCGCCCACCCCGGGGCGATCTGGGCGATCCTCGGCTGGCAGAAGAACCCCCGACGGGAGATCGTCGACGCCGTCGACCGCTCGCGCATGCTCGTCCTCGACGGCATCTCCGACCACTACCCCAACGTCACCGACCGCGAGAAGGACTGGGCCGGCACCCCCTACGCCTTCGGCACCATCTGGAACTTCGGCGGCCACACCGCGCTCGGCGCCAACGCCCCGGACTGGGCCGCGCTCTACCACCGCTGGCGCACCAAGGCGGGCAGCGCACTGCGCGGCATCGCGGCGATGCCGGAGGCCGCCGACAACAACCCCGCGGCCCTCGCCCTCTTCTCCGACCTCGCCTGGACCGACGGGCCCGTGGACCTCCCCGCGTGGTTCGAGCGGTGGTCCCTCTCCCGCTACGGCGCGCCCGACGCGGGCGCCGCGCGCGCCTGGGAGACGCTGCGCCGCACCGCGTACGGCACCTCGCGCGCGGACGGCTGGAGCGAGCAGGCCGACGGCCTCTTCGGGGCCCGCCCCGACCTCGCCGTCGACCGCGCCGCCACCTGGTCGCCGCGCGCCCTGCGCTACGACGCCGCCGAGTTCGAACGCGCCCTGCCCGCCCTGCTGTCCGTCGCCCCCGCCCTGCGCGGCAGCACCGCCTACCGCGCCGACCTCCTCGACGTGGCCCGCCAGTGCGTCGCCAACCGGAGCCGGCAGCTGCTGCCGCGCATCCGGGCGGCGTACGAGGACGAGGACCGCGACCGCTTCGGCGACCTCGCCCGGCAGTGGCTGGACTGGATGGACCTGCTCGAGGACGTCGTCGCCACGGACGCCCGCCACCTGCTGGGCCGCTGGATCGCCGACGCCCGCGCCTGGGGCTCCACCGACCCCGAACGCGACCGCCTCCAGGCCGACGCCCTCTCCCTCCTCACCGTCTGGGGCCCCCGCCCCTCGGCCGACGGCGGCAAGCTCCACGACTACGCGAACCGGGAGTGGGCGGGGCTGGTGGGCGGCCTGTACCGGGCACGGTGGCGGACGTATTTCGCGGAGCTGGACGCGGCGTTGGAGGAGGGGCGGCGGCCGCGGCCCATCGACTGGTACGCCCTCGAGGACCGCTGGACCCGGCAACCGCCGACCGCGCGGACGCGCCCGGCGGGTGACATCGTGCGGGTCGCGAGGGTGGTGGCGTCACGGCTGTGAGGTTCCCCCGGTCCCCGGACAATGCCAGCCCGTCTGGGG
>KL569549.1:29067-30440 GCA_000715685.1 Streptomyces lilacinus | reverse complement strand
AACGGCGAAAGGGCGGGACCGGGGCCTCAACCCCCGTCCCGCCCTCCGCCCGGCACCGCGCCTAAGCGGCGCGCTTCTTCGCGGTGCTGACCGTGCCCTCCCCACCGGCGAGCTTCCACTCACGGTGCAGGATGTCGATCGGAATGCGCCGCTCGAACAGCGGCGTACCGAAGATCTTCAGCTGCGCCTGCAGCGCACCGGTGAGGTCGACGCCGCCGTACGCAGCCCACTTGCCCGTCGCGGACGCGGTCCCGTCCGTCGCGGCCGTGGCGCTGCCCTCGGCCTCGGCCCGCAGGTACGGCGCGAGGTTGGCGCTGACGCCCACCACGCCGTAGAGGCCGACGGAGGCCTCGGCGCCGAGGGTGGCCTTGACCTTGCCGGAGGCGGTGGCCGTGGCGCGGACGGGGCTGGCCTTCATCTCGGCCTTGCTGATGGGGGACCAGCCCTTGCCCCAGGTGTACGAGCCGCCGACCGCGAAGTCGCCCTTCATGTCCTGCTTGACCTCGACGGCGAGCTTGCCCTCGGCGTCGACCTGCAGGTAGCAGGTGAGGTCCAGGTTGACGACGACCGGCACCGGACCGACCTGGATGACCGGGTCGGCGTGCAGCTTCGCGAACGGCAGACGGAACGGCTTGTCCGCCGTCGTGGCGGCCGCCTGGCCCTTCAGCTCCCACTGCGAGGACCAGTCGCCGGACAGCGACAGCGACGCCGTGCCGGGGCCGCGGCCGGCGCCGAAGCCCTTGCCGTTGTAGGAGAAGTCGACCTCGGGGGCCACCTGCACGAAGCCCGTCGCCGAGGCCTCGGCCGAGATCGGCGAGTCCTTGGGCGTGGGTATGGAGGCGCCGACGTCGAGGCGCAGGTTGCCGAGCGGCACCTTGGCGCCCTGGGGGCCGACGTGGATGCCGTCGGGCTTGGTCCAGGAGGCCTTGACGCCCGGGAGGAGCGGGACGACCTTCACGGAGGAGGGGTCGACCGGCACCTTGCCGTTGGCCTCGGCGTCGCCGAGCAGCGCGTCGAGGGTGGCCGGGGCCGTGTTGACCTCGGTGCCCTTGTCGTTCTGGCCCAGCACCTGGGTGACCTTGGCCAGGACGCCCCGGGGGGCGCCGGGCGCGGGGGCGCTGGCGATGACGTCGCCGACGGCCACGCTGTTGTGGTCCGCCCCGGTCGAGGGGGATGCCGAGGGGGATCCCGCGGACGGCGCCTGCGGCGCGACGCCCTTGGGCTTCTTCTTCGGCGCGGCGGCCGGGCCGGCGATGACGGCCCGTCCGCTGCGCTGGTCGAAGGAGGCCACCTTCAGCGACGACTTGGCCGCCTTGGGGGCCCCGCCGCCGGCGCCGCCGGACGGGTGGGCCAGATGTGTATAAGAGACAGCA
>KL569549.1:25969-28840 GCA_000715685.1 Streptomyces lilacinus | reverse complement strand
GGCGACGGGCTCGGCGTCGGCGGCGTTGCCGGCGGCGGCGGGCTTCCCCGACGAGCAACCGGTGGCGAAGAGGGACACGGCAGTCAGTGCCGGCAAAACAGCGGCATATCTCATGGACTTGCGCAAATTGGGTCCTCGGGAGCGTGAGGTGGGGGCGACCGGGCGCGCGGGGGCGCGCGCACGGGCCGCATCACACGGCATCGGGAAGAGTGGCGATCGCCGTGCTGCGCGAGATCGTCGCGATCAGCGATCCGCATGATCGTGCCATGCGCCGCACACCCCGCAGAACCGTTTCCCTACCGGGAGAAACATGATCTGAGTCACAATTTGTGCAACAAGGTTTAATAAGTACCGCGTTCAATCGTCCGGCGTTCAACTGTCGGGCGTCCGCGACCGGTTCGGCCGCTCCCCCGTCACCCCGTCAGTTTTCCGCCGCCTCCCCAACCCCTCCCGCACCGCCGCCGTGATGCCGCCGGGCCCGATTGTCAGTGGTCCGCCCTAGCGTTTCTCCCAGCTGACGACCGGTCACCGTGACCGGCGGGGAGAGGGGCTGTGCCATGTCCGCGATCGGGAACACCACGTATCTGGAGCTGTCCCAGGACGGCGGCGGGGCCCACAAGTTCTACGAGGTGACGGTCGCCGGAACGACCGTGACGGTCCGCTACGGACGCATCGGCGCGGACGGTCAGACGCAGACCTCCTCCTTCCCCAGCGTCGAGAAGGCGCGGGCCGCGGCGGCCAAGAAGGTCGGCGAGAAGGTCCGCAAGGGCTACGCCCCCGCCGTGCCCGGCGGCCGCGCCGCCCGCCCGGTCACCCGCCGCCAGGTGACGTCGGCGCCCTCGACCGCCCGCGCCGTGGCACCGGTGCTGTGGCGCTTCAACACCGGCTCCTCCGCGTTCGGCATCCACATCGACGAGGACCGCTGCTGGGTCGGCAATCAGGCGGGCGACGTCTACACCCTCGGCCACGACGGCGAGGTCCTCGCCCGCTACCGCCTGCCCGACGGCGTCAAGTGCCTGGTCGCCGACGACTTCTGGATCTACGCCGGCTGCGACGACGGCACCGTCTACGACCTGTCCGGCAAGCTCCCCTTCGCCGCCTACGAGATCTCCTCCGACGTCGACATCTTCTGGCTCGACATCCACGAGGGCGTCCTCGACGTCGCCGACCGCGACGGCAGGCTGACGGTCATCGACCACGAGGACGAGCACCAGTGGTCGCGCAAGAGCCGCGGCTCGCACGCCTGGATGGTCCGGCGCGACGCCCGCGCCGTCTACCACGGGCACAGCCAGGGCGTCACCGCCTACGCCCAGGACGGCGGCGGCGAGCTGTGGCACACGCGCACCACCGGCTCGGTGCTCTTCGGCTGGCAGGAGGACCACGCCGTCTACGCCGGCACCAACCGCACGGTCGTCCAGCGCCTGTCCAAGACCGACGGCGCCCTCGAGGCCACGTACGCCTGCGACGCCGCGGTCTACTCCTGCGCCACCGCCCCCGGCGGCCGCTACGTCTTCGCCGGCGACTCGTCGTCCTCCGTCTACTGCTTCGCCGCGGACGGCACGCGCCTGTGGAAGCTCGGCACGGGCAGCGGCTCGGCCCTGTCCATGCAGTACCTCGACGAGAAGCTGTACATGGTCACCACCGACGGCTCGCTGGTGTGCGTCGACGCCACGGAATCCGCCATCGCCGCCGCCCAGTCCGGCACCGTGCCCACGCCCCTCGACATCAAGTCCGCCGCCGCCCTGCCCACGTACGCCCCCGCCACCACGGTGCGGACCGTGGCCGCGGCGCCCGCGGGCGGCATCGTCGTCGAGTGCGTCCAGCGGGGCGGCCGCCTGCGCGTCCACGTCGTCTCCGGCGGCTACGAGCCCACGTGGAACGTCCAGTTCCCCCGGGCGATACGGGTGCCGGGCGCGCGGTACGTCGTCGAGGCGCTGTCCCCGTCCTCCGGCGGCTTCTACCGCGTGCGCGGGGAGATCCAGCGGCTCCAGTGACGGCGGAGTCGTCTGTCACGCCGTCACAGGCCTCGATGTCGCCCCGGAAACGCAAAGATCCCGCCCGATCGAAGTGATCGGGCGGGATCCCGCCTGGCTCCCATTCCGGTTCGGGAACCTTTTGTTGTGGACCTGAGGGGATTTGAACCCCTGACCCCCTCGATGCGAACGAGGTGCGCTACCGGACTGCGCCACAGGCCCTTGCAACGAGTGAAACTCTAGCATCCCCATCGGGCTGCCAGGAAATCCGCTCCCCGCCCCCCTCGCTGGTCAGCGAGGGGATGTGGCCCGGGTCACTCGTTGGCGGCGCGGGGGCGGCCGTCGTCGGCGTACTGGTCGAAGAGCGGCGTGCGGCCGCGCTCGCGGCGGGGGCGGCGGTAGCGGGGCGTGCGGCGCTCCTCGGCGGCGGGCGGCCGGCGCGCGGCGGAGGCCGGCTCGGCCGTGCTCGAGCGCGCGGAGCTCCAGGTGTCCGGGGCGCCGTGCTCGACGTCGGCGCCCGCGCGGGGGGCGACCGGCGCGGAGACGTACGTCGGCAGGGGCACCGGCACGGGCTCCCAGCCCTCGCCCGTGTCCCGGTCGCGCTGCTGGTCGACCCACTCGGCGTGGTCGGTCTGCTCGACCCTGTCTCTTAATGTGTATAAGAGACAGAGCCAGTTCGGCGCGGCGCTGGTCCATGGTGAAGGCGAAGCGGCGGCGCTCCTGGATGCGCAGGTAGAAGATGTACGTGCTCAGCAGCACGGCCGGAATGCCGGGCGCCCACAGGAACGCCAGCCCGCCGACGCCGGCGACGATCGCGCCCACCGTGAAGGCGACGAAGAGCAGCACCGTGGTCCGGCGGCGGCGCGCGAGCACCTTGGAGCCTGTCTCTTATACACAT
>KL569549.1:22658-25756 GCA_000715685.1 Streptomyces lilacinus | reverse complement strand
CGAGCACCTTGGAGCGCCGGGCGCGCTCGGCGGCCGCCTGCGCGGACGCCGAGGGCGCCGAGGGCGCCGCGGGCGCCGGTGCCGGGGCCGGCGGGTCGGCCGCGGGCGCGGTGAAGGACCGGACGTCGACCGCTTCGGTCGCCGCGTCCGGCTCGGGCGCCCGGGGCTCCGGTTCCGCCTGGGACGGTGCCTCCGTGGAGGCACGCCCCTCGAGGTCCTTGGCGTAACGGCGCTCCATGCCCGCCCGTCCGGACAGCAACCGGATGGCCGTGCTGAAGCGTTCCGTCGGACGGGCTTCATTGAGCTCGTCCTGCCTACGGAGCCACATCGGCACCAAGTAGGCGGCCCAGGCCCCGACGATGACTGCGTAGATCAGGCCGCTGCTGCTCACCCTCACACGGTAGAGGGGTGTGCACGGCGGATTCCGCCAATTGGCGCGGTGTGTCGCACGAACCGGCTGATATCTCGAACTTTTTTTGTGATTGTTGAGACCGGAACCCTGCGAATACCGTCAATTGACAGTCAATTTCGAACGTTTATTTTATTTCCGGGGAGAGGCCCGTCCCCGCCCCCGCGCCGCCCAGGGGGCGCGACCGGTGCCAGCGGGTCAGCAGCCCCTCGGGGACCTCGTCGGCGGTCAGCGCGTAGACGAGGTGGTCGCGCCAGGCACCGTCGATGTGGAGATAGCGGGGGCGCAGCCCCTCCTCGCGGAATCCGAGTTTCTCCACCACCCGGCGGCTGGGCAGATTCTCCGGGCGGATGCACACCTCCACCCGGTGCAGCCCGACCGAACGGAAGCAGTGGTCCACGACCAGCGCCACGGCCGTGGGCATCACGCCCCGGCCGGCGACGGCCTCGTCCACCCAGTAGCCGACGTGGGCCGAGCACATCGAGCCCCAGGTGATCCCGGCCACGGTCAGCTGGCCCACCAGCTCGCCCCGGTACTCGATCACGAACGGCAGCATCCGGCCGGCGTGCGCCTCGGCCTTGAGGTGGCGGACCATCTGCCGGTAGGTGGGGCGCTGGGCGGCGGGCGCGCCGGGCGGGGGCGGGGGGACCGTCGCCTCCCAGGGGCGCAGCCAGTCGCGGTTGCGCCGGTTGACCTCGCGCCAGGCGCGCTGGTCGCGCAGCTTTATGGGGCGGAGGACCACGTCGCCGTCCGCGAGCTGGACCGGCCAGATGTTCATGCCGGGACGCGGGGGTGGTCGCCGCCGCGGATCTGGTCCACCGCGTGGACGAGGATCCGCCCGAGCACGGCCAGCCCGTCGCGCACCCCGCCGGTGGAGCCGGGCAGGTTCACGACGAGCGTCCGCCCGGCCACGCCGGCCAGCCCCCGCGAGAGCGCGGCGGTCGGCACCTTGGCCAGGCCCTCGGCCCGGATGGCCTCGGGGATGCCGGGGATCTCGTGGTCGAGGACGCGCCGGGTGGCCTCGGGGGTGCGGTCGGTGGGCGAGATGCCGGTGCCGCCGGTGGTGACGACGACGTCGTACGCGGCGGCGACCGCCTCGCGCAGGGCCGCCTCGACCGGATCGCCGTCCGGCACGACGCGGGGGCCGTCGACGGCGAAGCCGAGGGCTTCCAGCCCGGCCACGAGGAGGGGCCCGCCCTTGTCGGCGTAGACGCCGGCCGCGGCGCGGTTGGACGCGGTCACGACGAGCGCGCGGTACGCGGGGGCCGCGGCCGTACCGGCGTCGCCGGCCGGTCCCGCCGCGGCGACGTGGGCGCCGTCCTCGCGGCCCGGCTCCGCCGTCACGCCGCCGCTCCCGGGCGGACGTACGGGCCCGACTTTCCGCCCGTCTTCTCCTCGACGCGGATGTCGGTGATCACCGCGGCCTTGTCGACGGCCTTGACCATGTCGACCACGGTCAGGCCGGCCACGGCCACGGCCGTCAGGGCCTCCATCTCCACGCCCGTGCGGTCCGTCGTCTTCACGGTGGCGCTGATCTCGACGGCGTCGTCGGCGAGCGTCAGGTCGACCTCGACGCCGGAGACGGCGAGCGGGTGGCAGAGGGGGATGAGGTCCGGGGTGCGCTTGGCGCCCATGACGCCGGCGATGCGGGCGGTGGCCAGGGCGTCGCCCTTGGGGAGGCCCTCGCCGCGCAGCAGTTCCACGACGCGCGGCGAGACCAGGACCCGCCCGCTCGCCCGGGCGGCGCGGGCGGTGATCTCCTTGGCCGAGACGTCGACCATGCGGGCCGCGCCCGTGGCGTCGAGGTGGGTGAGGTGCTCCTGGCCGCTGCTCATCGTTCTCCCGGTCCGGTCCCTGTGGGCAGCCACCGTACCCGGACCGGCGGCGGATCAGTCGAGAAGGATGACGTCGACTTCGGCGCCGGCGTCGACGGACGTGGTGTCCTCGGGGACGACGATCAGGGCGTTGGCGTCGGCGAGGGCCTTGACCAGGTGGGAGGAGGCCCCGCCGACGCCGGTGACCTCGCCGTCCGCGTAGTGGCCGCGCAGGTACTGCCGGCGGCCCTCGGGCGAGGAGGCGACGCCGTCGGCGCACACCGCCCGGACCCGCTCGCGGTCGACCGGCTCCAGGCCCATCAGGGCGCGGAGGGCGGGCCGCACGAAGAGCTCGAAGGAGACGTACGAGCTGACGGGGTTGCCCGGCAGGGCGAAGAGGGGGGTGCGGTCGGGGCCGACGCGGCCGAAGCCCTGGGGCTTGCCGGGCTGCATGGCCAGGCGCCGGAAGGCGACGCTGCCCTCCTCGGCGGCGAGGCCGGAGAGGGCCTCCTTGACGACGTCGTAGGCGCCGACGCTGACGCCGCCGGTGGTGACGACGGCGTCCGCGCGGACGAGCTGGTCCTCCAGCGTGTGGCGGAAGGTCGCGGCGTCGTCGTCGACCGCGCCGACGCGGTAGGCGATGGCGCCGGCGTCGCGCGCGCAGGCGGTGAGCATGAAGCTGTTGGAGTCGTGGATCCGCCCGGGGGCGAGCGGCTCGCCGGGCGGGACGAGCTCGCTGCCGGTGGACAGCACGACGACGCGCGGCCGGGGCCGTACGGGCACGGTGGCGCGGCCGATGGCGGCGAGCAGGCCGAGCTGGGCGGGGCCGAGGACGGTGCCGGCCCGGACGGCGACCTCGCCGGCGGTCACGTCGC
>KL569549.1:20338-22383 GCA_000715685.1 Streptomyces lilacinus | reverse complement strand
GTGTATAAGAGACAGGCGTCGGTCCACTCGACGGGGACGACGGCCTCGGCGCCGGGCGGCAGCGGGGCGCCCGTCATGATCCGCACGGCCTCGCCGGGGCCCACGGCGGGCAGCTCGCCGCTGCCCGCCGCGATGTCGCCGACGACGGTGAGCACCGCCGGGAACTCCTCGCTCGCGCCCTCGACGTCGGCTACGCGGACCGCGTAGCCGTCCATGGAGCTGTTGTCGAAGGGGGGCAGGGCGGCCGGCACGGTGACGTCCTCGACCAGCACGCAGCCCTGGGCGTCGAGCAGTTGCAGCTCGATCGGCTCCAGGGGGCGGACCTTGCGGAGGATGTCCTCGAGGTGCTCCTCCACCGTCCAGGTGCGGTCCGCACCGTCCGTGCGGCCCTTGCTGTCCTGTCCGGCCCGGTCGGTGGTGGTGCCGACGGCGCTGCTGCTCAAGGCGCTACATCTCCTCGGTGACGTAACTACGAAGCCAGGCCCGGAAATCGGGGCCGAGGTCTTCACGTTCGCATGCCAGTCTGACAATGGCACGCAGGTAGTCACCACGATCACCGGTGTCGTAGCGGCGGCCCTGGAAGACCACGCCGTGGACGGGACCGCCGAGGCCGGGCTCGGCGGCGAGGGCCTGCAGGGCGTCGGTGAGCTGGATCTCGCCGCCGCGGCCGGGCTCGGTCTCGCGCAGCACGTCGAAGATGGCCGGATCGAGGACGTAGCGACCGATCACGGCGTAGTTGCTGGGCGCCTCGTCGGGGTCCGGCTTCTCGACCAGGCCGGTGACCGCGACGACGTCCTCGGTCTCGGTGGGCTTGACCGCCGCGCAGCCGTAGAGGCCGATCTGGGCGGGGTCGACCTCCATGAGGGCGATCACGCTGCCGCCGTGCAGGCGCTGGATGTCGACCATGCGGGAGAGCAGCGGGTCGCGCTCGTCGATCAGGTCGTCGCCGAGCAGCACGGCGAAGGGCTCGTCGCCGACGTGCGGCGCGGCGCACAGGACCGCGTGACCCAGGCCCCGGGGGTCGCCCTGGCGGACGTAGTGCATCGTGGCCAGGTCGCTGGACTCCTGCACCTTCGCCAGCCGGGAGGCGTCGCCCTTGCGGCGCAGGGCCTCCTCGAGCTCGTAGTTCCGGTCGAAGTGATCTTCCAGGGGGCGCTTGTTCCGACCCGTGATCATCAGGACGTCGGACAGCCCCGCGTGCACGGCCTCTTCCACCACGTACTGGATCGCCGGCTTGTCGACGACCGGGAGCATCTCCTTGGGGGTGGCCTTCGTAGCCGGCAGGAAGCGGGTTCCCAGGCCGGCGGCAGGGATGACAGCCTTGCTGATCCGAGGGCGCGATTGAGTCATGGGCCGAACACTATCCGTTGAGATTGGGCGGAAGATGTGACTCAGCCGAGTATGACCCCAGACAAGGAGTTTGTACGAACAATGATCCGGTCAGCTGATGTCCCCGACCGTAGCAAGGCCGGGTTGCGGCGCGCACTCCTGGCGGTGAGAGCCGGGTTGACCAGCGATGACGTGCGGGAGTCGGAGGCCGCGCTGGGCCGCCGGGCGCTGGAGCTGCCGGAGCTGGCGGAGGCCCGGACGGTGGCCGCGTACGTCTCGGTGGGCAGCGAGCCCGGCACCCGCGCGCTGCTGGACGCGCTGCGCGCGCGGGGCGTGCGGGTGCTCCTGCCGGTCCTGCTGCCGGACAACGATCTCGACTGGGGGACGTACCGCGGGCCCGATCATCTGGTGCGGGCCGCGAAGGGCCTGCTGGAGCCGGACGGCGAGCGGCTCGGCCCGGAGGCGGTGACCGCGGCGGACGCCGTGCTGCTGCCGGGGCTGGCGGTGGACGGGCGCGGCCTGCGGCTGGGCCGCGGCGGCGGTTCGTACGACCGGGTGCTGGCCCGGCTGGACCGGGCGGGCGCGGACCCGGCGCGGATCGTGCTCCTCTACGACGACGAGGTGGTCGCGCGGGTCCCGGAGGAACCGCACGACCACCCCGTGCACGCGGTGGTCACCCCTGGCGGGGTGCGCCGCTTCGCGGCGGCGCCGTAGCC
>KL569549.1:16087-20054 GCA_000715685.1 Streptomyces lilacinus | reverse complement strand
GATGTGTATAAGAGACAGGGTCGCGTTGCCCGCCTTCTTCACCGCGTCCGGGCTGAAGGCCCACGGCAGCAGCTCGCCCTTGGCCCACTTGTCGGTCTGGTCGTAGTAGTGGGCGTTGTAGGCGTGACCGGAGGCGCCCGTGAGGTTGATCCAGCGGGACTTGTCGAAGTCCTCGAGGTTGACGACCATCCGCATGGACGGGACCCAGACCACGTCGTAGCCGCCCGCGGCGTTCCAGCCGGCGGCGTTGACCGCGGCCTCGCCGCCGGCCAGGTTCCAGGGGCCTCGGTTGAGCATCCACTGGACGATGCCGGGGCCCTTCTTGCCGAGGGTCTGGTTCTTCAGGTTGAGCTGGTGCAGGCGGCCCCAGCTCCACTGGGTGACGTCCTTGCCGAGCTTGGAGGTCAGCTCCCAGCGGGCATCCGTCATGGCCTTGGCCAGCAGCTCGTCGCGGTTGCGGGCGCCCGTGTCCGGGTTGGCGCGGTTGGCGCCGGTCTTCCACCACTCGCTGTCGGGCTTGTCGAGGATCTTGCGGACGACCTCGAACCAACGGTCGCCGCCGTCGGGCTGGGCGTTGTCGGGCTCGCGCTCGCCGCACTCGACGACCAGGCGGTTGCCGTTCAGGTCCTCCTGGGGGCCCGAGCCGCTCGCCGGGCGGACCCGCAGGCACTGGCCCTCGGCCCGCAGCTCCTTGGGGAGCTTGTTGCCGAAGGCCAGCTTGAGGGTGTTGCGCCAGACGGCGTTGAAGTAGGCGGCCGCGGCGGAGTCGGCCTCCTGGTTGTAGTCCCAGTCCTTCAGCAGCTTCTGGGCCTCGCGGACGTACTTGGTCTCGCGCTCGTTGGCGCCCTTGACGTCGATCTTCAGCAGGTAGGGCACCAGCAGCTTGGCGATCTCGCTGCTGTTGTCCAGCTGCATCTTCTGCATGTCGTCCGTCGAGATCTTCCCGCCGTCCTTGATCTTCGACTGGATGAGCTCGTTGATCCGCTGGCTGCGGGCGCCGTAGCCCCAGTCCTGCGTCAGGAGGTACGGGTAGTTCTTGTCGGCGACGGCCTGGTTGGCGGTGACGATGTAGCCGCGCTCGGGGTTGTAGTCGTACGGCAGCGCGGACTGCGGGACCCAGTCGGTCCACCGGTAGGCGGGGTCCCAGCCGGGGGCCGGGAGGCGGCCGTCGGGGGTGGCGGCCGGGGTCTCGGTCTTCGGCTTGTCCTTGGCGTCGATCTTGCCGTCGCCGTTGGTGTCCGTCTTGGGCTCGCCGGAGGTGCCGGTCTGGCTCTGGCCGGCGCCGGTGCCGTTCCGGTCCTCGCCCTTGCCCTCGGCGGCCTTGCCGCGGACCGGGATGCGGCCGGGGGCCTGGTAGCCGATGTTGCCCTTGGTGTCGGCGTAGATCAGGTTCTGCGAGGGGACCTCGAAGTCGGCCGCGGCCTTGCGGAACGACGCGAAGTCGGTCGCCCGGTCGAGCGCGAAGAGGCCGTCCATGGTCTTGCCCGGGTCCAGCGCGGTCCAGCGCAGCGCCACCGCGTAGCCCTCGGCGCGGTCCGGGGCCGGGTCCTGCACGGGCGCCTTCTCGCCGACCTTGACGAGCTCGTCGTCGCGGTCGGAGACGATCGGGCCGTTGTTGGTCTCGCGGACGGTGATCTCACGGCTGCGCTCGCCCGCGACCTTGATGGTCTCCTTGCGGGTGACGAAGGGCAGCTGCTTGCCGTCGTAGAGGTAGGTGTCGGCGGTGACCTTCTCCAGGTAGAGGTCGGAGACGTCCGCGCCGAGGTTGGTCATGCCCCAGGCGATGTCCTTGTTGTGGCCGATGACGACGCCCGGCATGCCGGAGAAGGTGTAGCCGGCCACGTCGAAGGGGCACTGCGGGCCGGTCTGGTTGCAGTGCAGGCCCATCTGGTACCAGAGCGAGGGCATCTGCGGCGCGAGGTGCGGGTCGTTGGCCAGCAGCGGCTTGCCGGTGGCCGTGTACTTGCCGGAGACGACCCACGAGTTGGAGCCGATGCCGTTGCCGTTGGGGCCCAGCAGCGCCGGGACCTTCTGCAGGTTCTTCGACAGCGACGCGAGGCTGCCGCGCAGCCCGCCGGCGGCCGCGCCGCCGCCCGCCGCGCCCTGACCGGCCGCGGACCGCTCACCGGCGCCGGCGGCGCCCTTGGGGTCGTAGTTCTTGCCGGAGTCGACCGCGCCGCCCTCGACGATCGGCTTGTTCCGGTCGTACGGGTAGGCCGGGTACAGCTCGTCGATCTGCTGGGGGGTCAGCCGCGAGGAGGCCAGGGAGCGGTCGATCTCGTTCTGCATGTTGCCGCGCAGGTCCCAGGCCATGGCCTTGAGCCAGGCGACGGAGTCGACCGGGTTCCAGGGCTCGGGCTCGTAGTCGTTCTCGAGCGAGAGGGCCGTGTACTCGACGGACAGCGACTTGCCCTTGTGGTCCTTCAGGTAGGCGTTGACCCCGTCGGAGTACGCCTGCAGGTATTTCTTGGTGGTCGCCGACAGCTTGGTGTCGTACTCCTGCTGCGCGACCTTCCGCCAGCCCATGGTGCGCAGGAAGGCGTCGGACTCCACCTCCTCGGAGCCGAACATCTCCGAGAGCCGTCCGGCCGTCATGTGGCGGCGGACGTCCATCTCCCAGAAGCGGTCCTGCGCCTGGACGAAGCCCTGGGCGCGGAAGAGGTCCTCGGGGCTGTCGGCGTAGACCTGGGGAATGCCGTTGCCGTCGCGCACGACCTTCACCTGGCCCGCCAGCCCCTTGAGCTGGAGGGTGCCCTCCGTCTCGGGGAAGGAGGCGCGAACGGTACTGACGCTCCAGTACGCGCCGAAGGCGACGCCCGCCACGAGCAGCAGCACGGTGATGATCACGAGCAGGCGGGCGCGTCGCCCCTTCTTCTTCTTGCCGGGGCCGTTCTTGTTGGCGGGCATCGCTGTCCTTAGAGGGGCAGGTGGTCCTGGAATGCTGGAAGCAACCATAGGCGCAGGGCGGCGAGTGCCCCGAAGCGGTGCCGTACCCGGGCCACCGCCACGACGATGCGGCGTCAAGAACCCGTAAAATATTAGGTGAGGAAATGAACTTCCCGCTGCCGTGCCCCCGCCCCCAGGACTGGAGGAACGTTTCGGTCACATCCGGATGACACCGACGCCCGCCGAAGACCCCGTCCAAGACTCGTCGAAGACCTCGTGAAGGGACCGGCCCCTGACTGTCCACCACCTCAACGAACTCCTGCTGATCTGCTCGCTCGTGCTGCTCGTCGCGGTGGCCGCGGTACGGGTCTCCTCGCGCAGCGGGCTGCCCAGCCTGCTCATCTATCTCGGCATCGGTGTCGCCATCGGCCAGGACGGCATCGGCGTCTCCTTCAACGACGTCGGCCTCACCCAGGTCATCGGCTACGCCGCCCTGGTCGTGATCCTCGCCGAGGGCGGTCTCGGCACGAAGTGGCACGAGATCAGACCGGCGCTGCCCGCCGCCGCCGTCCTGTCCACCTTCGGCGTCGCGGTGAGCGTCGGTGTCACCGCTGCCGCCGCCCACTACCTGGCGGGCGTCGAATGGCGCCAGGCCCTGATCATCGGCGCCGTGGTCTCCTCCACGGACGCCGCCGCCGTCTTCTCGGTGCTGCGGAACGTCCCGCTCCCCGCCCGGCTCACGGGTGTCCTCGAGGCCGAGTCCGGCTTCAACGACGCCCCCGTCGTCATCCTCGTCGTCGCCTTCTCGGCCGCCGGCCCCGTCGAGCACTGGTACCTGCTGCTCGGCAAGATCGCGCTCGAGCTGGCCATCGGCGCCGCCGCGGGCCTCGCGATCGGCCTGCTGGGCGCCTACACGCTGCGACACGTGGCGCTGCCCGCCTCCGGCCTCTACCCGATCGCCGTGATGGCCATCGCCGTCACCGCCTACGCGGGCGGCGCGCTCGCCCACGGCTCCGGCTTCCTGGCCGTCTACCTCGCCTCGCTGATCCTCGGCAACGCCAAGCTCTGTCTCTTATACACA
>KL569549.1:14151-15843 GCA_000715685.1 Streptomyces lilacinus | reverse complement strand
TGTGTATAAGAGACAGGCCCGCGGCTTCGCCGAGGGGCTGGGCTGGATCGCGCAGATCGGCATGTTCGTCCTGCTCGGCCTGCTGGTCACCCCGCACGAGCTGGGCGACGACATCCTGCCCGCGCTGGTGGTGGGCCTGGTCCTGACGGTGGTGGCCCGGCCGGTGTCGGTGTTCCTGAGCACCGCGCCCTTCCGTACGCCCTGGCAGGAGAAGACGCTGCTGTCCTGGGCCGGGCTGCGCGGCGCGGTGCCCATCGTGCTGGCCACCATTCCCATGGTGGCCGGGGTCCCCGACAGCCGCAGCATCTTCAACATCGTCTTCGTGCTGGTGATCGTCTACACCCTGGTGCAGGGCCCCACCCTGCCCTGGCTGGCCCGGCACCTGAAGCTGGGCGAGGGCGAGGAGGCCAAGGACCTGGGCATCGAGTCGGCGCCGCTGGAGCGGCTGCGCGGGCACCTGCTGTCGGTCTCGATCCCCGGCGACTCGAAGATGCACGGCGTCGAGGTGAGCGAGCTGCGGCTGCCCGCAGGGGCCGCCGTCACCCTGGTCGTCCGCGACGGCTCCAGCTTCGTGCCGGGCCCCGCGACCGTCCTGCGGCGCGGCGACGAGCTGCTGGTGGTGGCCACCGACCCGGTGCGCGACGCGACCGAGCGACGGCTGCGGGCGGTCGGCGAGGGCGGCAAGCTGGCCGGCTGGCTGGGCACCCCGGAGGCCGCGGCGAGTGCGACCGCGAAGCCGGGAGCAAAGTGGGGTCTGGTGAAGAAGAAGTTGGTTAAGTAAGCTATTCGCTTATTCGCGTGCGTATCGAGAGACTCGTTCGTCTCGTACGTCTCGAGATCACCTCGAGAGACTCGTTACGTCACGTGGATGACCGAAAACACCGAACCAACTCTGCCTGATGCAGAGCTGGCGCGACCGCACGGCGGCCGCGGCCGCGCACCACAAGGCGGCCGGATAGGCATCTACCACGGTCCTGCGCGAGAGGACAGCTCTCGGCGCGCTCCGTGGCGGCATGACCGTCGGAGCGTGCTACCAGGCGGCGGAAAGGCGAAGGCCGTGGCATCCACGGTCAACGACTCCGCCGGGACCCGGCCCGGATACGGACAGCTGCTGCGCACCCGCGGCGCCTGGACGTTCCTGGTCCCCGGCTTCCTGGCCCGGCAGCCCTTCGCGATGCTGACGATCGGCATCCTGCTGCTGGTCAACGACACCACCGGCTCGTACGGCACCGCGGGCACCGTCTCGGCGACCGCGGGCGTGGCGATGGCGCTCTTCGCGCCGCAGAGCGGCAAGCTCGCGGACCGCTTCGGGCAGGCCGCGGTGCTGATCCCCGGCGTCGTCGTGCACGCCGCGGCGATCTCGCTGCTGACGGTGCTCGCGCTGTCGCACGCGCCGCTGTGGGCGCTGCTCGTGGCGGCCGTGCCGGCCGGTGCGTCGACCCCGCAGATCGGCCCGATGGTCCGGGCCCGCTGGGCGAACAAGCTCGAGGGCTCCCCGCTCATGTCCACGGCGGCGGCCTTCGAGTCCGTCACCGACGAGTTCACCTTCGTGATCGGCCCGGTGCTGGCCACCGCGCTGTGCACCGGCGTCCACCCGGCCGCCGGCCTGATCGCGGAGGCCGTGCTGACCCTGGCGGGCGGCCTGCTCTTCGCCTCCCAGCGGCGCACGCAGCCGCAGGCGAGCCGTACGGC
>KL569549.1:12533-13887 GCA_000715685.1 Streptomyces lilacinus | reverse complement strand
CCGCCGGCGCGGCGGACGGCGGCAAGCGCGCCTCCGCGCTGTCCGTGCCCGGCGTGCGGGTGCTGGCGGTCCTCATGCTCGGCATCGGCACCGTCTTCGGCGGCATGCAGGTGTCGATGACCGCCTTCACCAAGGCGATGGGCGAGCCCGGCCTGAACGGCCTCATGTACGGCGCCTTCGCGGCCGGAAACATGATCGCCGGCATCGTCTGCGGCATCGTGGCCTGGAAGACCAGCCCCCAGCGCCGGCTGCTGCTGGCCTACCCCCTGCTGGTGCTGGCCACCACCCCGCTGTGGGCGGCGCACGCCATGGTCGTGCTGGGCGCCGTGGGCCTGGTCGTGGGCCTGTGCATCGCGCCGTCACTGATCACCGGCTACACGCTGGTGGAGAAGCTGGTCCCGGCGAGCGCCCGGACCGAGGCCTTCACCTGGCTGACGGGCGCCGTCGGCCTGGGCCAGGCGGCCGGCGCGACCGTCGGCGGGCGCCTGATCGACGCCCACGGCGCGAGCACCGGCTTCCTGGTGCCGCTGGGCGGCACGGCGGCGGCCCTGGTGGTCCTGCTGCTGGCGCGCAAGGCGCTCACTCCGCGCTCGGAGTCGGTCGTCGCGGCACGTGGAGTCGGTCACCGTGAGCCCGTTTCGGTGGACTGACGGACCGGAATACTGCACTATTGAGCATCGTTAGCACTCATTGAGTGAGAGTGCCAGGAGGAGCAAGTGCCGACTTACCAGTACCAGTGCACCGAGTGCGGCGAGGGCCTCGAAGCGGTGCAGAAGTTCACCGATGACGCCCTGACCGTGTGCCCGCAGTGCGACGGACGCCTGAAGAAGGTGTTCTCCGCGGTCGGCATCGTCTTCAAGGGCTCGGGCTTCTACCGGAACGACAGCCGCGGCTCGTCGTCCAGCAGCACCCCGGCGGCGAAGTCGTCCTCGTCGACGAGCACGTCGTCCTCGTCCTCCTCGTCGAGCTCTTCTTCCTCGAGCACCCCGGCGTCGAGCACGAGCAGCAGCTCGGCCGCCTGACGCACGCCTCACGCGCATTCTCCGGAGCCCGCCGCCTCACCCGAGGCGGCGGGCTCCGTCGCGTACGGGGGACTGCTCGCTCCGTCGCGTACGGGGACGGCTCGCTCCTTCATGTGCACGGCCGGGCGGTTAGGGTGACCGCATGGTCGACACGAGCGCGCGACAGACGACGACGGAGATTGCGGAAACCGCCGAGATAGGCGTCATCGGGGGGTCGGGCTTCTACTCCTTCCTCGAGGACGTGACCGAGATCACGGTCGAGACCCCGTACGGGGCGCCGAGCGACTCGCTGTTCCTCGGCGAACTGGCCGGCCGGCGGGTCGCCTTCCTGC
>KL569549.1:11957-12274 GCA_000715685.1 Streptomyces lilacinus | reverse complement strand
GATGTGTATAAGAGACAGACCACCGACTGCCCCCGCACCGCATCAACTACCGGGCCAACCTCTGGGCGCTGCGCTCGGTCGGCGTGCGCCAGGTGCTGGGCCCGTGCGCGGTGGGCGGCCTGCAGGAGCAGTACGGACCGGGCACGCTGCTCGTCCCGGACCAGCTGGTGGACCGCACGAAGTCCCGCGTCCAGACCTTCTTCGACGGGGAGCCGCTGCCGGACGGCACGGTCCCCAACGTCGTGCACCTGACCTTCGCCGACCCGTACTGCCCCGCCGGCCGCGCGGCCGCGGTCGCGGCGGCGCGCGGGCGGGAC
>KL569549.1:10581-11684 GCA_000715685.1 Streptomyces lilacinus | reverse complement strand
GGGCGGGACTGGGAGCCGGTGGACGGCGGGACGATGGTCGTCGTCGAGGGCCCGCGCTTCTCCACCCGCGCCGAGTCGCGCTGGCACGCGGCGCAGGGCTGGTCGGTGGTCGGCATGACCGGGCACCCGGAGGCGGTGCTGGCCCGCGAGCTGGGCCTCTGCTACACGTCGCTGTCGCTGGTCACGGACCTGGACGCGGGCGCGGAGACGGGCGAGGGCGTCTCGCACGAGGAGGTGCTGCGGGTCTTCGGGCAGAACGTGGGCCGGCTGCGCGAGGTGCTCTTCGACGTGGTGGGCGCGCTGCCGAAGACCGACGACCGCGTCTGCCTGTGCGCGCACGCGCACGACGGCTGGGACCTGGGGATCGAGCTGCCGTAACCGTCGGGGCTCCGAGCGGCTCCCCTGGCGGAGCGGCTCCCCTAGCGGAAACAGGGCACCGGCGCGGGGAAACGCGCCGGTGCCTGAGCCGATCGGGTGGACGGATTGGACAGGACCGCCCAACTCTCTCGTATGGTATGGAACCCGCCATTCCGCCATGGGTGCGCATACAGAGAGGGTGTTCGGTGAGCTCCGGGAGCGAGAAGAAGACAGGAGTCCTCGGCGGCTTCAAGGCATTCCTGATGCGCGGCAACGTGGTCGACCTCGCGGTCGCCGTCGTCATCGGTGCCGCGTTCACCAACATCGTGAACTCTGTGGTCAAGGGCATCATCAACCCCGTCGTCGGCGCCTTCGGCACCAAGGACCTCGAGCACTACGCCTCGTGCCTCAAGGGCCCCTGCGCCCGGAACGCCGCCGGCGAGGTCACCAAGGGCGTCTTCCTCCAGTGGGGCGCGGTGCTCAGCGCCTCGCTGACCTTCCTGATCACCGCGGCGGTCGTCTACTTCCTGATGCTGCTGCCCATGAAGCGCTGGCAGGACCGGCAGGCCGCCAAGGCGCCGGCGGAGACCAAGGCCGCCGAGCCGACCGAGATCGAGCTGCTGGCCCAGATCCGGGACACCCTGATCGAGCAGCGGCGCGGCCCCGGCTCGGACTCCGTGCCGGCACCGCGCTAGCCCCGGCCACGGAGCGGCCGCCTCAGATGTGGTCTGTCTCTTATACACATC
>KL569549.1:9569-10334 GCA_000715685.1 Streptomyces lilacinus | reverse complement strand
TGGTGGGGCGGCTTCTCGTCGAGGAAGCGGGCCAGGTCGGCGGCGCTGTCGCCGCTGCCGGCGGTCGGGCGCTCGCCCCAGCCGCGGTCGGTGTCGTCCGAGGACTGCTGCGACAGCGGGTCGTCGAAGATCAGCGCGGCGGCGGCAGCCGGGTCGCGCCGGGGCGCACGCGGTTCGGGGGCGGTACTCATGCGTCCAGAGTACGGGCGCTCCGGCGCGCGGCGGGGTCCGGAGCCGGTGACAATCGCCCTATGAGCGAGGACTCCGGCGTGCTGCGCCGCATGACCCCGCGCGGGCGCGACGAGGAGCACCGGACGGCCACGCCGCTGGAGCTCTTCTTCGACCTCTGTTTCGTGGTCGCGGTCGCCCAGGCCGGCAGGCAACTGGTGCACGCGCTGGCCGAGGGACATCCGGGGCACGGCATCGCCGGCTACCTGATGATGTTCTTCGCGATCTGGTGGGCCTGGATGAACTTCTCCTGGTTCTCCTCCGCGTACGACACGGACGACGTGCTGTACCGCGTGGTGACGCTGGTCCAGATCGTCGGGGTGCTGATCCTGGCGGCGGGCATCCCCCGCGCGTTCGACGCCGGCGACTTCGCGCTGGTGTGGTTCGGCTACCTCGTCATGCGGCTGGCGCTGGTGTCGCAGTGGCTGCGCGCCGCACACGCCGCGCGGGGCGCGGAGCGGCGCACGGCGCTGCGGTACGCGATCGGCGTCTCCGCGTGCCAGATCGGCTGGCTGGGCGTGCTGCTCCTGCCGAATC
>KL569549.1:8805-9323 GCA_000715685.1 Streptomyces lilacinus | reverse complement strand
GGCTGGCTGGGCGTGCTGCTCCTGCCGAATCCCGCGAAGCCGTGGGTCTTCCTGGCGATGGCGATCCTGGAGGTGGCGGTGCCGACCCTCGCGGAACGCAGCCGGCCGACGGCCTGGCACCCGCACCACATCGCCGAGCGGTACGGACTCTTCACCATCATCGTCCTCGGCGAGACGGTCGCGGCCGCCACGACGGCCGTCCAGTCCGCGGCGGACGAGCAGGAGGCGCTGGGCTCACTGCTGCCGATCGCCGGCGGCGGACTGCTCCTGATCTTCGCCGCCTACTGGATCTACTTCGCCGTCCCCATCCACCAGCACCTCGCCTCCAACCGCCAGGCCTTCCTCTGGGGCTACGGCCACTACCTCGTCTTCGGCTCGGCCGCGGCCATCGGCGCGGGCATCGAGGTGGCGGTCGAGCAGACCGTCGGCAAGGCCCACGTCTCCACCTTCGCGGCCGCGGCCACGGTGACGGTCCCGGCGGCCCTGTTCATGCTCTGTCTCTTATACACATCTCTGAT
>KL569549.1:8323-8503 GCA_000715685.1 Streptomyces lilacinus | reverse complement strand
CCACAAGCGCGGCCTCGCCCAGCAGTTGATCCTGCCGATCTCGGCGGTGGCGGTACTGGCGTGCACGTGCGCGGGGGACGCGGCGGTGCTGCTGGCGGGGGTGGTGGCCGCGGTGACGGTGGCGGTGGGCGTGACACTGACGACAAGACGAGACAGCAACCCCATCAGCCCGTCCGGCGC
>KL569549.1:6387-7980 GCA_000715685.1 Streptomyces lilacinus | reverse complement strand
GAGCCCCGGTTACGGGAAGGGGCGGGACTGGGGAAAAACAACCGCTCCAAACCACCCGCACCGCACCCCCCGTGGTACCCATGGCCGCATGACGACCGCCGCCACCACCCCGACCCCCGGCCCCCTGGACGCCCTCACCGACATCCCCACCCTCCGCGTAGGCCACGCAGAGCTCACCGGCCCCGGCGCCCTCACCGGCACCACCGTCGTCCTCACCGCCCCCGGCCGCAGCGCGGTCGCCGCCGTCGACGTCCGCGGCGGCGGCCCCGGCACCCGCGAGACCGACGCGCTCGACCCCCGCAATCTCGTGCAGCGCGTCGAGGCGATCGTCCTCACCGGCGGCAGCGCCTTCGGCCTGGACGCCGCGTCCGGGGTGATGGCGTGGCTCGAGGACGCCGGCCGCGGCTTCCGCGTCGGCCCGGACCCCGCGCAGGTCGTGCCCGTCGTCCCGGCGGCGGCCCTGTTCGACCTCGGCCGCGGCGGCGACTGGCGCGCCCGCCCGGACGCCGCGCTCGGCCGCGCGGCGGCCGAGGCCGCGGCCCGCACGACGCCCGGCGCCCCCGTCCCCAGGGCAACGTCGGCGCCGGCACCGGCGCGGTGGCCGGCGGCATCAAGGGCGGCATCGGCACCGCGAGCGTCGTCCTGCCCTCCGGGGTGACCGTCGCGGCCCTGGCCGCCGCCAACGCGGCGGGCTCGGTGGCCGACCCCGCCACCGGCGTGCTCTACGGCCGCTACGTCGAGGGCGGCCGCGTGGCGTACCCGACACCCGAGCGCCATGCCGCCGCGCAGCGGGCCCTGGAGGCCGCCCGCCAGGAATCGGCCAGGCGCTGGGCGGCGTCGGCGCACCCCCCGCTGAACACCACGATCGCCGTCGTCGCCACCGACGCCGCCCTCACCCGCGCCCAGGCCCAGAAGCTGGCCGGGACCTCCCACGACGGCCTGGCCCGCGCGGTGCGGCCCGTACACCTGCTGACCGACGGCGACACGGTCTTCGCGCTGGCCACGGGCGAGCGGCCGCTCCCGGTCGAGGACCACCTGCCCGGCAGCGCCGACTTCGCGGCCGGCGCGGTCAACGAGATCCTGGCCGCCGGCGCGGACGTCCTGACCCGGGCCGTGGTCAAGGCCGTGCTCGCCGCGGAGAGCGTGGACGGCCCGGGCGGCGTCTACCCGTCGTACCGCGAGCTGTACGGAGCCTGACGAACCGTCCGTCAGACCAGGCGCCGCCGCAGCATCCCGTACGCCGCCGCGACCAGCGCCACCGCCAGCCCCAGGAAGACCGCCGTCTCGATCCACTGGAAGACCCAGAAATCGCTGCTCGGGTAGAACTTGTGGTACCGGGCGACGAAGCCCTCGTCGGCCATGCACCGCTTGAGCGCCTCGCCCGAGGTCTGGCAATAGCCCTGGAAGACGGAGTACTCGCGCCCGGCCGCGTCGAGGTAGCCGAACTGCCCGGTCGACCAGGCGCTCCCGATGGCCGCCCTCGGCGTCGTACCGGGCGTGATGCTGACGGTGGGCGCGATCCAGTCGGACCGGAAGACGTGGAGCAGCAGCCGGACGCCGGCGATCCCCACCAGCGCCACGCCCATGGCGGGC
>KL569549.1:3026-6146 GCA_000715685.1 Streptomyces lilacinus | reverse complement strand
CGTCAGCACTCCGGCGGCCGTGCCCGCCGCGAGGCCGAAGAGGGCGCAGGCGACGGCGGCCGGGCCGGTGGCGTTGAAGACGTAGCCGTCGTGCCAGTACAGGCCGTCGAGCATGTTGGCGATGGGCGACCACCACCAGGCGACGAGCGCGGCGAGCACGATCGAGCCGATCAGCGCGCACACCGCCGCCAGCGAGAAGCGCGCGACGAACCAGCGCCGGAGGCCGACGCCCTGGGTGAGCGCCAGCTTGAGCGTGCCGCTCTCCAACTCGCGCCCGACGAGCGGCGCGCCCCAGAAGACGCCGATGAGTACGGGCAGCGCGGTGCTGAGCGTGCCGAGGAGCTCGAGGGCGCCCGTGTTGTCGTATATCAGGCGCGAGGCGAGAGGGGAGTCGCAGTCGCCGTCCCAGCCGTTGCACACCGCGATGTCGTGGGCGGACATGAACGCCGTCATGTCCGCGCGCCGGTACGCGACCCAGGCCGCGCACACGGCGAGGACGACCGCACCGATCAGGACGAATACGCGCTGCTGGCGCCAGGCCAGCCACAGGGTGCCCTTCACGCCGCTGCCTCCTGACCGATCTCGTCCGTGCGCAGGTAGGCGAGCAACAAATCTTCGAGGGAGGGCGTTTCGACGATCCATCCGTCGTCGAGCGGCCGCCCGGCGTTCCGTACGAGCGCGGTGAACTGCCGGCCGGTGACGGAGGACTCCACGACGTCGTGGGCCGCCAGGGCCGCCGGCAGACCGCCCGCGTCGGCGCGCCCGGTGACCAGCACGTGCTCCTCGCACAGGCGCTGGGCGTCGCCCGTGAGCCGCACGGCACCCTGCTTGAGCAGCAGCACGTGGTCGCAGACGTTCTCCAGCTCGGACAGGACGTGCGAGGACATCACGACGGAGATGCCGCGCTCGGCGACCTCGGCCATGACCAGGCCCATCACCTCGCGCCGTACGAGCGGGTCGAGGTCGGCGAGCGGCTCGTCGAGCAGCAGCAGGTCGGGGCGCTTGCCGAAGGCGAGCGCGAGGGAGATCCGGGTGCACTGGCCCGGCGAGAGCGTGCCGACCCGGGCGTCGAGGGCGATGCCACCGGCCCGGACGATGCGTTCGGCGGCGTCCCCGTCCCAGGCGGAAGGATTCAGCTCACGCCCGAAGCGGAGGGTCTCCGCCACGGTGAAGCGCGGGTAGAGGGGCTTGTCCTGGGCGAGCAGCGCGGTGCGGCGCAGGGCGTCGGGCGTGCCCGGCTCGGCGCCGAAGACGCGCATCTCGCCCGCGGTGGGCCGCAGCAGGCCGGTGGCCAGGTGGAACAGGGTGCTCTTGCCGGCCCCGTTGGGCCCCACGAGCGCGGTGACGCGCCCGGCGGGCAGGCTGAACGCGCAGTCCCGCAGCGCCCAGCCGTCCGGGAACCTGCGTCCGAGTCGCGTCGCGGACAGGGCGGCGGGCGCCGCCCCGGCGGTCGGGTGGTCGGTCACGTGATGTCCTCCATGCCCTGCGCTCTTCCACTAAGTAGTTAGTGGAATGATGCGGACGGGGGTGATCTCCCGTCAAATCCCCGTTCCCCGCCGAAAACGCCAAAGGGCCCCACCCGCGACAGCGGACGGGGCCCCGGGGACCGGCAGCACAGGAGGATCAGGCAGCGGCGGCCGGCTCCTTCGCCGGCTCGACCGGGGCGTCCTCGGCACCGGCACCGGCCTCGGCACCCGCCTCCGGCAGCGCCGCACCCGCGGCCTTGCGCGGCAGCGCGAACATCAGCACCAGGACCGCGCCCAGCACCCCCGCGACCCACCACATGCCGTTCCGGAACGCCTCGCCGAAGGCCTCGCCCGCCCGGCCGGAGGCCACCGCGCGCTCGTCCAGCGCGTCGAAGAAGACGACGGAGACCAGGCCCAGACCGATGGCGTTGCCGAGCTGCTGGGTGGTGTTGATGAGGCCGGACGCGGAGCCGGAGTGCTCGCGCGGGACCTCGGCGAGGACGGTCTCGGTGAGGGGGGCGACGATCAGGCCCATGCCCAGGCCCATGACGACCAGGGGCAGCGCCATCTGCCAGGGGTGTATGGCCGTGCCGTAGTGCTCAGACTCCCAGATGTAGAGCAGGACGCCGGCGGCCATGGCCAGCGCGCCGGCCTGCAGCACCTTGCGGCCGAAGCGCGGTACGAGCTTCTGCACCGACACGCCCGCGGCGACGGACACCGCGACGGAGAACGGGACACCGGTCAGGCCGGCCCGCAGCGGGCTCCAGCCCAGGCCGATCTGCATGTAGAGCGTCCAGATCAGGAAGAAGACGCCACAGGCGATGCCGAAGGCGACCTCGACGCCGACGCCCGCCGCGAAGCTCTTGACCTTGAACAGCGACAGCTCGACCAGCGGCGAGCCGTCCTTGCGGGTCTTGTGGCGCTCGTACGCCACGAAGGCGACGAAGACGAGCACGCTGCCGCCCATGCACAGGAAGCCCCACAGCGGCCAGCCCAGCTCGCGGCCCTGCGTCAGCGGGTAGAGCAGCATCAGCAGGCCGCCGGTCGCCAGGGCCATGCCCACGAGGTCCAGCTTGAGCGCCTGGGGCGCCTTGGACTCGGAGATGTAGCGGCGGCCGAGGAGCAGACCGGCGATGCCGACCGGCAGGTTGACGAGGAAGATCGGCCGCCACTCGAGCCCGAAGAGGTTCCACTGGGTGAGCAGGGCGCCCAGGATCGGGCCGGAGACCGCGCCCAGGCCGACGACGGCACCGAACATGCCGAAGACCTTGCCGCGTTCGTGCGCGGGGAAGGTGGCGTGGACGATCGCCAGGACCTGCGGCACCATCAGCGCCGCCGTCGCGCCCTGCAGGACGCGCGCGGCGACGAGCAGGTGCGGGTCGCCGGCGGTGCCGCAGAGCATCGAGGCAAGGGTGAAACCGGTCATGCCGAGCAGGAAGACCCGCCGGCGCCCGTATATGTCGCCGAGCCGGCCGCCCGTGATCAGGCCGGCCGCGAAGGCCAGCGCATAGCCCTCGGTGATCCACTGCAGGATGCTGAAGGAGGCGCCGATGTCCTTCTGGATGCTGGGCATCGCGATGTTGACGATGGTGACGTCGACCAGGTCCATGAAGGACGCGGTCATCACCACGGCTGTCTCTTATACACATCTCTG
>KL569549.1:2404-2795 GCA_000715685.1 Streptomyces lilacinus | reverse complement strand
CCAGCCAGCGGCGGCGGTCGCCGGTGGCCTGGCTGGGCGGATCGGTGGTCGCGGTGGTCGTCACAGGGGGTACTGCCTTTCCTCGTGGTGCGGTCGTGCGCCGGAGCCGCTCTGCCGCTCCGGGGTCTTCCGAAAACTACCCCCCGTGTAGGTCAGCAGGTGTCCTAGATGACTGGGACCCTGGAGCACATGACGGACACCCCGGCACGGCTGCTGAATCTGCTGTCGATCCTCCAGACACCTCGCGAATGGCCCGGCAGCGAGCTCGCCGAGCGGCTCGGCGTCAGCCCGCGCACGATCCGGCGGGACATCGAGCGGCTCCGCGACCTCGGCTACCCCGTACAGGCAACGATGGGAGCGGAGGGTGGGTACCTGTCTCTTATACACATCT
>KL569549.1:1855-2174 GCA_000715685.1 Streptomyces lilacinus | reverse complement strand
ACGCTGCCGCCGCTCGTGCTCGACGACGAGGAGGCGGTCGCCATCGCGGTCGGCCTGCGCGCCGGCGCGGGCCACGCCGTCGAGGGCATCGAGGAGGCGTCCGTACGGGCCCTGGCCAAGCTGGAGCAGGTGCTGCCGTCCCGGCTGCGGCACCGCGTCTCCGCCCTGCAGGCCGCTACCGTGCCGCTCACCGGCGGCGACGGCGCGACCGTCGACCCCCGCACCCTGACCACGATGGCCTCCGCCGCCACCGGCCAGGAGCGGCTGCGCTTCGCGTACCGCACGGGGGACGGCACGGAGACGAAGCGGCTCGTCGAGC
>KL569549.1:1418-1591 GCA_000715685.1 Streptomyces lilacinus | reverse complement strand
GATGTGTATAAGAGACAGGCACCGACTGATCAGCACCGGCCGCCGGTGGTATCTGGTGGCCTACGACCTGGACCGCGACGACTGGCGCACGTTCCGGGTGGACCGGGTCAGCGAGCCGTTCGCGACGGGGGCCCGCTTCACGCCGCGCGAGCTGCCGGTGGCGGACGCGGCGG
>KL569549.1:0-1176 GCA_000715685.1 Streptomyces lilacinus | reverse complement strand
CGGCGGAGTTCCTGAAGCGGTCGATGGCCCGCCTCCAGCCGACGTACCGCCTGGTGGCGACCTTCCGGGCGCCGGCGGAGTTCGTGGCCGCCCGGCTGCCGAGCTGGCTCGGGACGCCCACGCCGGTCGACGAACAGACGTGCACGCTGGACGTCACGACGTCCGACTCGATCGAGTGGGTGGCCTTCCGGCTGGCGCTGGTCGACTGCGAGTTCACCGTGCGGGAGCCGGTGGCGCTGGTGGAGCACCTGCGGGAGCTGGGCTCGCGCATCGGCCGGGCGGCAGAGTCATCACATTCATAGCCTTTTCCACTCGTTCGAGTGGAATGTTCCGGCCAGGAGGCGTAGCCCGGCAGCGGCGGGGCAAGCCCGGATCATCGTGCGATTTCCCGCACGAGCGACAAGAGCAGGATCCGGAAAGGAGATCTTCATGGAACTCCAGGAGATCTACGAACCCCCCGAGCTGGTGGAGGTCGGCGGCTTCGCCGAGCTGACCCACGGCACCCCCGGCGGCATGTTCTTCGACGGGGGTCCCACGCCGTTCTCGTTCTACGACGAGCCCGAGGGCTGAGGCCGGCCGCCGTGCCCGGTGAGCCGTGGTTCGCGGTCCTGCCGGACGGCGAGGCGGGCCGCGCCGCGGCGGGGCTGCTGCGCCCCCGGGCGACCGAGGCCGTCGACCACCACTCGGGCCGGCCCTGGCTGCTGGGCAGCTGGCCGGCCGAGCGGTTGACGGTGGCCGGGGCCGGGGCGGCACGGCTGGCGGTGATCGGGCGCTGCCCGGTCACCGTCGAGGCGCTCTCGGCGCGGCTGCGCCAGGTCCGCGATCTCGCCGACGTGGAGCAGGCGGCCCGGGGCCTCGCCGGGAGCTTCCACCTCGTCTCGTCGATCGACGGCCGAGTGCGGGTGCGGGGCAGCGCGTCCGGCGTGCGGGCCGTCTTCCACGCGCGATTGGGCGGCGCGACGGTGGCCGCCAGCAGATCGGACCTGCTCGCGGCGGCCCTCGGGACGGGCCCGGACGAGCGGCTGCTGGCGCTGCATCTGCTGTCCTCGCCCCCGCCGTATCCGCTGGAGGGCGTGACGGTCTGGCGGGGCGTCGAGAGCCTGCCGCCGCACGACGCGCTGCTGATCGAGGCCGACGGCCGGTCGCGCGCGGTGCGCTGGTGGCACCCTCCGGAGC
>KL569548.1:13132-13267 GCA_000715685.1 Streptomyces lilacinus | reverse complement strand
ACCGGAGTCCCGCACAAGCTCCTCCGCCGGCGCCTGCTCCAGGATGACGTGCGCATTCGTGCCGCTCATGCCGAACGCGGAGACGCCTGCGCGGCGCGGCCGGTCCACCTCCGGCCACGGCCGGGCCTCCGTCAG
>KL569548.1:12551-12815 GCA_000715685.1 Streptomyces lilacinus | reverse complement strand
TCTTGATGACTCCGGCCACACCGGCGGCGGACTGAGTGTGTCCGATGTTCGACTTGAGCGAGCCGAGCCACAGCGGCCGGCCCTCCGGTCGGTCCTGCCCGTACGTCGCGATGAGCGCCTGGGCCTCGATGGGGTCACCGAGTTCGGTGCCGGTGCCGTGTGCCTCCAGGACGTCCACGTCGGCGGGGGCCAGGTGCGCGGAGGCCAGCGCTTGCCGGATCACGCGCTGCTGGGCCCGACCGCTGGGCGCGGTGAGGCCGTTGG
>KL569548.1:11829-12257 GCA_000715685.1 Streptomyces lilacinus | reverse complement strand
CGCCCTCGCCCCAGCCGGTGCCGTCGGCGCCTGCGGAGAACGCCTTGCTGCGGCCGTCGCCGGACAGGGCGCCCGCCTGGCTGCTGTCGATGAACATGCCGGGGTTCGGCATCACGGTGACGCCGCCGGCCAGGGCCATGGAGCAGTCGCCCTGTTCCAGGGCGCGGACCGCCAGGTGCAGGGAGACCAGCGACGACGAGCAGGCGGTGTCGACGGTGATGGCCGGGCCCTCGAAGCCGAAGACGTAGCCGATGCGCCCGGACAGGACGCTCGTGGAGGCGCCGGTCAGGAGGTGGCCGCGGCCGCCCTCCGGAATGTCGTACCGGCCGACGCAAGACGCCGGTCTGGCTGCCGCGCAGCGCGTGCGGGTCGAGCCCGGCGCGTTCGAAGGCCTCCCACGAGGTCTCCAGGAGGAGCCGCTGCTGCGG
>KL569548.1:7381-11554 GCA_000715685.1 Streptomyces lilacinus | reverse complement strand
GCGGGTCCATGGCGACGGCCTCGCGCGGGCTGATCGAGAAGAACGCGGGGTCGAACTGCGGGGCGTCGTACAGGAAGCCGCCTTCATAGGCCTGCCGCCCTTCGGACGTGGCGTCCGCGTACATGCCGGAGACGTCCCAGCCGCGGTCCGCCGGGAAGTCGGAGATCGCGTCGACGCCGTCCAGGACGAGCCGCCAGAGCTCGTCGGGCGTGCTGACGTCACCGGGGAACCGGCAGCCCATGCCGACGATCGCGATCGGGTCGTCCTCCTCGCGCGACACGCCGGGGGCGTGCGCGGCGACCTCGTCCCGCCGCCCGAGGAGTTCCCGGTGGAGGTGGTCCGCGAGGGCGGTGGGGGTGGGGTGGTCGAAGACGAGGGTCGGAGGCAGGCGGGTGCCGGTGGTGGCGTTGAGGCGGTTGCGGAGCTCGACGGCGGTGAGGGAGTCGAAGCCGAGGTCGGCGAAGGCGCGGTGGGCCTCGATGGCGTCGGGGCCGCCGAAGCCGAGGACGGCGGCGGCTTCGGTCCGTACGAGGGTGAGCAGGAAGCGCGCCCCTTCGGCCTCGCCGAGGGAGGACAGCCGCTGTACGAGCCCTGCGGCCCCTTCGGTACGGGCCGTGCCCGCGGCGCGCCGTGCCGGGCGGACGAGGGAGCTCAGCAGTGGGGGCAGTACGTCGGCGAGGCCGGTGAGGGCCTTGATGTCCAGGTCGACCGTGACGGGGGCGGGCGCGGGTGCGCGGAGTGCCTGGTCGAGGAGCGCGAGCCCGTGTTCGGCGGTGAGGGGGCGCAGTCCGGTGCGCTGGATGCGGTCGCGGTCCGCGTCGCTGAGCTCGGCGAGCATGCCGCCCGTGGTGACCTGTGCCCAGGGGCCCCAGGCCAGCGAGTGGGCGGCGAGGCCGCGGGCGCGGCGCTGCGCGGCGAGGCCGTCGAGCAGGGCGTTGGCGGCCGCGTAGTTGGACTGGCCCGGCGAGCCGAGGACTCCGGCGACCGAGGAGTACAGCACGAACAGGGAGAGGTCGAGGTGCGCGGTGAGCTCGTGCAGGTGCAGCGCGGCATCGGCCTTGGGCGCGAAGACGCCCTGGAGGCGGTCGGCCGTCATGGACTCGATGACGCCGTCGTCGAGGACGCCGGCGGTGTGGACGACGCCGGTGAGGGGGCGGTCGGCGGAGACGGTGTCGAGTACGGCGGCCAGCGCCGCCCGGTCGGAGACGTCGCAGGCTGCCACGGCGACCTCCGCGCCCATCTCCCGTAGGTCGGCGACGAGTTCGGGGGCGCCGGGCGCGTCGATGCCCCGGCGGCTGGTCAGCAGGAGATGGCGTACGCCGTGTTCCGCGACCAGGTGGCGGGCGAGGAGGCCGCCGAGCGCGCCCGTGCCGCCGGTGATCAGGACGGTGCCGTCGGTGTCGATCGGGCGCGACAGGGTCAGGACGTTCTTGCCGATGTGCCCGCCCCGGCCCATGAGGCGGAACGCGGAGACGGCTTCGCGCAGGTCCCAGGCGCGGACGGGCAGGAGGTCCAGGTCGCCCTGCTCGAAGAGCCGGACGAGGTGGGTGAGCATGTGCTGGAGGCGGTCCGGTCCCGCGTCGAAGAGGTCGAAGGCCTGGTAGGTGATCTGCTCGGCGAACGCGTCGGACGAGGCGAACGAGCCGGCGTCCCGCAGGTCCGCCTTGCCCATCTCCACGAACCGGCCGCCCCTGCCCAGGAGCCGGGCGGAGGCGTCGATGTAGTCACCGGCCAGGGCGTTGAGGACGACGTCGATGCCGCGCCCGCCCAGCGCCTGCCGGAAGGTGCCCTCGAAGGCCAGGTCGCGGGAGGAGGCGATGCGCTCGCCCGGCACGCCCAGGTCTTCCACGACGCCCCACTTGGGGGTGCTGGCGGTGGCGTAGACGTCGGCGCCCAGGTGCTGGGCGATCTGGACGGCGGCCATCCCGACGCCACCGGCGGCGGCATGCACGAGCACGGACTCGCCGCGCCGGAGTCCGCCGAGGTCGACCAGCCCGTAGTAGGCGGTGAGGAAGACCATCGGGACGGACGCGGCCTGGGTGAAGGTCCACTGCTCCGGCATGCGCGCGACGAGCCGCCGGTCGATGACGGCGACCGGCCCGAACCCGCCGCTGAGCAGGCCGAAGACCCGGTCGCCGGCCTTCAGGTCCGTGACGTCGTCGGCCACTTCGAGGACCACGCCCGCGCCCTCGGATCCCATGAGGGCGGTGGCGTCGGGGTAGGAGCCCAGGGCGATGAGGACGTCGCGGAAGTTGACGCCGGCGGCGCGGACTCCGATGCGCACCTGGCCGGGCGCGAGCGCGGGGACGTCCACCGGAACCGGTGCGAGGTCCTCCAGCGCGCCGCGCTCCGAGCCCTGGAGCCGCCACGCCGTACCGTCGCGGGCCGGGTCCGGCAGGCGCAGGCCGCCGCCGCCCTTGACCAGGCGTGCGCCCAGCAGGGCGCCGTCACGGACGGCCAGCTGACCCTCGCCGGACGCGGGGGCACCGGCCACGCCGCCCCAGGAGGCGGGCGCGTGGTCCGTGTCGACCAGGAGCAGACGGCCGGGGTGCTCGGTCTGGGCGGAGCGCACCAGTCCCCATACGCCGGTGGCGGCGAGATCGGTGACCGTTGCTCCGTCGCCGGTGTCGACGGCGCCACGGGTCACCACGGCGAGCGGAACACCGTCGAAGCGGTCGTCGGCGAGCCACTCCTGGAGGACCGCGAGGACCTCGGCGGTGGCCGCACCGGCGACGGGCAGCACCACCACGTCCGGTACCTCGTCGGCCAGTTCGGCCGCATTGCGCACGGTACGCACCGCCGCACCGGCAGCGGTCAGCCCCTCGGCGGCACCGAGTGCGTCCTCGCCCAGGACCGCGACGCCCGGGAGTTCACCCCCGGGGTCGGGCAGCCTGACCCACTCCACGCGATGCAGTCCGTCGACCTCCGCCGCCGCCCCCGCCAGCTGCGTGGCGGCCACGGGGCGCACCGTGATGCCCTCGACGGAGACGACCGGCGCCCCGGCGGCGTCCACGCCGTGCACCGAGATCCCGCCCGCGTCGGACGGGGAGATCCGGACCCGGAGCTCGGACGCCCCGGAGGCCCACAGCGAGACGCCCGACCAGGAGAACGGCAGCCCGGCCTCGCCGCCGGCCCCGTCCACCGCGCCCGCCGCGGCCGCCTGCAGGGCGGCGTCCAGCAGGGCCGGGTGGATGCCGAACCGTGCCGCCTGTGCCTGCTCCCGCTCGGGCAGCCGCACCTCGGCGTAGATGTCGCGCCCGGCGACCCACGCGGCACCGACGCCGGAGAAGACCTCCCCGTACTCAAGACCGCCGCCGGCCAGGAACTCGTAGAGCCGCTCGGGCTGTTGCTCGCGTGCGCCGGGCGGCGGCCACGCGGAGAAGCCCTGGAAGCGTGCGTCCTGGGCGGCCGGCGGGGCGGCGGGGGCGAGAGTGCCGCTGGCGTGCCGGGTCCAGGGGAGGTCGGACCAGCCGTCGTCGGAGCCGGTGTGCTCGACGCGCCCGTACACGGCGAACGTACGGCGTCCCTGCTCGTCCAGGGTGTCGACGGTGACCTGGAGCTGGACGGCCCGGTCCGGCGGGAGGACGAGCGGGGTTTCGAGGATCAGCTCGTCGAGGTGTCCGCAGCCCGCCTGGTCGCCCGCCCGTACCGCCAGTTCCACGAAGGCGGTGCCGGGGACGACGACCTGGCCGTGCACGACGTGGTCGGCCAGCCACGGGTGGGTGGTCCGGGACAGCCGCCCGGTGAAGACGGAACCCTCGCCGCCCGCGAGCGCGACCCCGGCGCCGAGCAGGGGATGCCCCATCACGCCGAGGCCGGCGGCACTCACGTCGCCGGTCCTGACCGTGCCCCGGGGCCAGTACCGCTCGCGGAGGAAGGCGTACGTGGGCAGTTCCACGACCCGCCCGCCGTACGGGGCGAAGAAGGCGGCCCAGTCGACGTCGGCCCCCTGCGCGAAGATGGTCGCGAGCGCGCCGCACAGCGCCTCGGTCTCGTCGCGGTCGGCGCGCAGGACAGGGACGGCGACGGTGTCGACGGACTGCTGGGCCATGGCGGTCAGGACGCCGTCGGGGCCCAGCTCGAGGAGGGTTCTCACGCCCCGGCCGTGCAGGTACCGGACGCCGTCGGCGAAACGGACCGCTTCACGGACGTGGCGGACCCAGTAGGCGGGGG
>KL569548.1:6935-7107 GCA_000715685.1 Streptomyces lilacinus | reverse complement strand
CGGACGTGGCGGACCCAGTAGGCGGGGGTCCGGATCTCGTCGGGGTCCGCGAGCTCACCGGTGACGTTGGAGACGATCGGGATCCGCGGGGCGTGGAAAGTCACCTCACGTGCTACGGACGCGAATTCGTCGAGCATCGCGTCCATGCGCGGCGAGTGGAAGGCGTGCGAGA
>KL569548.1:5838-6642 GCA_000715685.1 Streptomyces lilacinus | reverse complement strand
GCCGTCCCTGCTCACGCCACATGGCCTCCAGCTCCGCGACAGCGTCCGCGTCACCGGAGACGACGAGCGAGGTGGGCCCGTTGACCGCCGCGATGCTCACCAGGCTCTCGTACGAGGCCAGGGCCTCCGCGACCTCGGACTCCTCGCCCTCGACAGCGAGCATGGCCCCACCGGACGGCAGCGCCTGCATCAGCCGACCGCGCGCGGCGACCAGCGCGCACGCGTCGCCCAGCGACAGCACGCCGGCCACGTGGGCGGCGGCAAGCTCACCGATGGAGTGCCCGAGGAGGAAGTCGGGGCGCATGCCCCACGACTCCAGCAGCCGGAAGAGGGAAACCTCCAGCGCGAAGAGCGCCGGCTGCGCGTGGACGGTTTGGTCGATCGCGTCCCCCTCGCCGAAGAGGACTTCGCGGATCGGCCGGTCCAGCCGGGCATCCAGCCGCTCCGCGATGGCGTCCAGCGCCTCCGCGAAGGCCGGGAAGGTCTCGTACAGCTCGCGTCCCATCCCGGCGCGCTGCGCGCCCTGCCCCGTGAACAGGAACGCGGTCCGGCCCTGCTCGGCGATGCCGCGCACCGTGTGCGGGCCCGGTCGCCCGTGAGCGAGGTCGGTGAGCCCCGACAGGTAGGTGTCGTGGCCGGAGCCGACGACGACTGCTCGGTGTTCCAGCGGGGTTCGACCGCACGCCAGGGACGTGCCGATGTCGACGGCGGCGTAGTGGTCGGCTCCGTCGAGGAACGCGGCCAGGCGCTCGGCCTGAGCGCGCAGGGCGGTCTCGGTCTTGGCGGAGAGCAGCCACGGCAGGT
>KL569548.1:5250-5561 GCA_000715685.1 Streptomyces lilacinus | reverse complement strand
GCGCCGGGGCCGTGCGTGCCGGGTACCGGTCGGCGGCGGGCTCTTCTTCGGGAGCGCTCTCCAGGATGATGTGGGCGTTGGTGCCACTGACGCCGAACGACGACACACCTGCCCGGCGCGGGCGGCCGTCGGTCTCCCACGGGCGGTTCTCGGTGAGCAGTTCGACCGCGCCGTCGGCCCAGTCGACGTGCGGCGACGGCTGGTCGACGTGCAGGGTCCTGGGCAGGACGCGGCGCCGCAGCGCCATGACCATCTTGACCACGCCCGCCACACCGGCTGCGGGCTGCGCGTGCCCGATGTTGGACTTGATC
>KL569548.1:4838-5031 GCA_000715685.1 Streptomyces lilacinus | reverse complement strand
CCATGACCATCTTGATGATCCCGGCGACGCCGGCGGCGGCCTGGGTGTGGCCCAGGTTCGATTTGACGGAGCCGAGCCAGAGCGGCCGGCCGGGGTCCCGCTCCTGGCCGTAGGTGGCGAGGAGCGCCTGCGCCTCGATGGGGTCGCCGAGCGCGGTGCCGGTGCCGTGCGCCTCGACGGCGTCGACGTCGGC
>KL569548.1:3918-4588 GCA_000715685.1 Streptomyces lilacinus | reverse complement strand
TGCGCCTCGACCGCGTCCACGTCGGCGGGCGTGAGGCGGGCGTTCGTCAGGGCCTCCCGGATCACGCGCTGTTGGGACGGTCCGTTGGGCGCGGTCAGGCCGCTGGAGGCGCCGTCCTGGTTGACCGCGCAGGACCGGACCACCGCCAGGACCTCGTGTCCGTTGCGCTGCGCGTCGGAGAGCCGCTCGACCAGCAGGACGCCGACGCCCTCGCTCCATGCGGTGCCGTCGGCGGCCGTGGCGAACGACTTGCAGCGGGCGTCCGCCGCCATGCCCTCGTCGAACTCCGACCCGGCGAACATCGTCGGGGTCGCCATCACGGTCACCCCGCCCGCCAGCGCCAGGTCGCACTCGCCGCCGCGCAGCGCCTTCACGGCCAGGTGCAGGGCGACCAGGGACGAGGAGCAGGCCGTGTCGAGGGTGACGGCGGGGCCTTCCAGGCCGAGGGCGTACGACACCCGGCCGGACAGCACGCTGCCCGCGTTGCTCGTCCCGACGAAGCCCTCCAGCACCTCGGGCACGGCGTGCAGGCCGACCGCGTAGTCGTGGTACATCGCCCCGGCGAAGACTCCCGTACGGCTGCCGCGCAGCGACAGCGGGTCGATGCCGCTGCGTTCGACGGCCTCCCAGCTCGTCTCCAGGAGGAGCCGCTGCTGCGGGTCCATGGCGA
>KL569548.1:2972-3657 GCA_000715685.1 Streptomyces lilacinus | reverse complement strand
GGCGAGATCCCGAAGAATCCCGGGTCGAAGCGCCCTGCCTCGTACAGGAATCCGCCCTCGCGGGCCGCTGCCCCCGCGAGCGCGCCGAGGTCCCAGCCGCGGTCGGTGGGGAAGCCGGAGACGGCGTCACCGCCCTCCGCGACCAGACGCCACAAGTCCTCGGGCGAGCGGCAGCCGCCGGGGTAGTGGCAGCCCATGCCGATGATGGCGATCGGCTCGACCGCCCGGTCCTCCAGTTCGCGGATCCGCCGGTTGGACTCGCGCAGCTCGGCAGTGGCTCGCTTGAGGTACTGGAGGAGCTTCTCCTCGTCGGGCATCGGGGATCTCTCTTTCGGGTGTGGTAGGACCACGTGACCTTCATGAACCGGGATGGGAGCCGGCCGGGGCGGTTGCAGGGGACGTTCGCGGTCAGGGCCGCGTGAACTCCTCGTCCAGCATCTGGAACATCTCTTCCGCCGTCGCCGCGTCGAGGTCGTCCTGTTCCGCCGTCGGCTCCACCGCCGACTTCCAGCCGGAGAGCAGGGCCCGCAGTCGTACGGTGATCTCCTCGCGCCCGGCGTCTTCGGCGCCGACGTCCCGCAACAGGGCTTCCAGCCGGGACAGTTCGGCCAGGGCCGTCGTCGAAGCGGTCCGCTCCTGCGGTTCCAGTGCGGTCCGCAGGCGCTCCGCGAGGGCACTGGCCGTG
>KL569548.1:0-2648 GCA_000715685.1 Streptomyces lilacinus | reverse complement strand
GTCCATGCCGAGTTCCAGGAAGCCGCGCTCGCTGTCGACGGCGCCTGCGGAGGCGTAGCCGAGGACAGTGGCCACCTGCCCGCGCACCAGGTTGAGCAGGATGCGCCTGCGGTCCGCCTCGGTGCCCCGGGCCAGCTGCGCGTGCAGGGCGGGCACCGAGTCGGTGCCGGCCGGCGAGGTGCGCCCGGTGCGCGGCGCGGGCGGAACCAGCCCCCGCAGCAGAGGCGGCACGTCGGCCGAACGGCCCCGCAGCGCGGCCGGGTTGAACGCCATCGGCACGACGGCCGGCTCGCCGGTGGCGCAGGCCGCGTCGAACAGTGCCATGCCGTCCGCCGTGGGCAGCGGTGTCATGCCGGAGCGCATCAGCCTGCGGACGTCGGCCTCGGTCAGTTCGCCGGTCAGGCCGGTGCGCTGCGCCCACGGCCCCCAGGCCAGCGAGGCCCCGGGCAGGCCGTGCGCGGCGCGGTGCTGGGCGAGCGCGTCGAGGAAGGTGTTGGCCGCCGCGTAGTTGCTCTGCCCTGCTCCGCCGAGCACGCCCGCCGCCGAGGAGAACAGGACGAACGCGTCCAGCTCCATGCCCTCGGTCAGCAGGTGCAGGTTCCAGGCGCCGCGCAGCTTGGGGGCGAGTACGGCGTCGAGGCGCTCCGGTGTCATGGCGGCGAGGACGCCGTCGTCGAGGACGGCGGCGGTGTGCACGACCGCGCGCAGCGGATGCGCGTCGGGTATCTGCCCGAGGGTGTGCGCCAGGGCGTCGCGGTCGGCCGCGTCGCAGGCCACCACAGTCGCTTCGGCACCCAGTTCGGCCAGCTCCGCCACGAGTTCGGGAGCACCGGGTGCGGCCGGGCCGCTCCGGCTGGTCAGCAGCAGGTGCCTCACGCCATGTGCGGTCACCAGGTGCTTGGCGAGCTCGGCGCCCAGGGTGCCGGTCGCACCGGTGATCAGTACGGTGCCGTCGCCGCCCAGGACGGTGTCCTTCCGCCGGGCCGAGTCCGGCATGGGCACCCGGGTGAGGCGAGGGGCGTGGGCCCGGCCGGCCCGCAGGGCGAGCTGCGGCTCTCCGGTCCCGTCCCCTGCCTCTCCCGCCGCCCCGGTCCCGGCCTCGATGGCGTCCGCGACGGCCGCCAGGGACCGTACGTCGTCGTCGACGTCAAGCAACAGCAGCCCGGGGTGCTCCGACTGCGCCGAGCGCAGCAGGCCCCACACCGGTGCGGTCGGCAGGTCGATCGCCTCGTCGCCAGTGACGGCCACCGCGTGGCGGGTCACCACCACCAGCCGGGCGGAGGCGAACCGCTCGTCGGCCAGCCAGCCCTGGATCAGTTCGAGCGCCCGGTGCACGGCGTCCTCTGCCGCCGGTACGAGCGCGTCGTCGTCGACCGCTCCCGCGGCTCCCGCGAAGCACTGCGCGACCACCACGTCGGACACCTGCGTGCACTCGGCGAGCGTGGCGTGGACGGGCACCGGTTCCCCGTCGTCCGCCGTCAGCACCGTGGCCAGCCCCCACGCGTCCGTACCGAGCAGCGCCAGGCTGCGGGGTGCTGCGGCGGGCGGCAGGTCGAAGGCGGTGCCCCAGTCGACGCGGAACAGTGAGTCTCCGCCCGAGCCGCCGCGCAGGCCCGCGAGTTCCGTCGCCACAGGACGCCGGACGAGGGACCGCACCTCCATGACCGGCTGCCCGATGTCGTCCGTGATCGTGACCCGGATCGCCCCGTCGGCCTCGGCGATCCGTACGCGCACCGTGGTCGCACCCGAGCGGTGCAGGTGGACACCCTGGAAGGAGAACGGCAGCTCCACAGGCCGCTCACCGGCCTCTCCGGCCGCCGCGTCAGTCTCTTCGGACGGCTCTCCGGGCGTGCGCAACAGGCCCATTCCGTGCAGGGCGGCATCCAGCAGCGCCGGGTGCACACCGAATCCGGCGGCCTCCCCGTGCAGCACCTGCGGCAGGTCCACCTCGGCGTACACCGCGCCGTCGTGCCGCCAGGCGGCCCGGAGCCCTTGGAACGCGGGCCCGTATCCGTATCCGAGGTCCGCGACGGCGCCGTAGAAGTCGTCGATCGCGACGGCCTCGGCCCCCGCGGGCGGCCACTGCGCGCCCGGCGTCTCCTCGGGCTTCCCGACGGGCGCCAGGGTGCCGGTGGCGTGCCGGGTCCAGGGCGCGCCGCCGGTACCGCCACCGAGCGTATCGTCCGGCTCCGGCTGTTCCGGTCGCGAGTAGATGTTCACCGGGCAGCGCCCGGACTCGTCCTGCGGGCCGACCACGACCTGCAGCTGGACGCTGTCCCGCTCGGTCAGCACCAGGGGCTGTTCCAGGGTCAGTTCCTCGGCCTGGCGGTGCCCGACCTCGTCGCCCGCCGCGATGGCGAGCTCCACGAAGGCCGTGCCGGGCAGCAGGATCGTGCCGAGTACCGCGTGGTCGGCCAGCCAGGGCTGGGTGCGCACGGACAGCCGTCCGGTGAGTACGGTGCCCTCTCCGTGGGCGAGCGGTACGGCGGCCCCGAGCAAGGGGTGCCCGAGGGCCCCCAGTCCGGCAGCCGACACATCGCCCGCGCCTTCCTGCGCCAACTCCAGCCAGTAGCGCCGGCGCTGGAAGGGGTAGGTGGGCAGGTCGGTGAAGGTGGCGTCCTGTCCCTCGAGGAAGGCTGCGACATCGA
>KL569547.1:1798-5998 GCA_000715685.1 Streptomyces lilacinus | reverse complement strand
TTTTTGGTTCGCTAAACCACCGCCACTCGGCCGGTCGCCTCGCCGTCCCCGTTCTCATCCCCGTTCCCGTCCCCGGGCTCCCATAGCTCGGCGTGCCGCTCCGCCCAGCCGGTCAGCGCGGTGTGCACGGCACGGTCCATGTGCCGCAGGCCGGTGAGGTCGAGCTGCACGCGGCGCTCGGAGCAGCGCAGTGCGTCGAGTTCGTCCAGCAGCTTGGGCAGGCGCAGGAAGTTGGCGTTGCCGATGACGCGTGCCAGTACGCCGCCGCCCGGGAGGGGCGAGGTCTCGACGTGGACGTGGGAGGTCTCCCAGGCGGCCTTCACCACCGCGAGGAGGAGGCCGATGACGACGCCTTCGAAGAGGTTGGTGACGACGATGGCGACGGTGGTGGTCACCAGCACCGCGACCTCGCCGCGGTGCTCGCGCCAGAGGGGGCCGAGTTCGCGGCCCGGCAGCAGCTTCCAGCCGGCGTGGACGAGGACGCCGGCCAGGGCGGCCACCGGGATGAGCTCGAGTGCCCAGGGCAGCAGGCATGCGAAGACGAGCAGCCATACGCCGTGCAGCACCCGGGAGGCCTTCGTCCGTGCGCCGGCGTGGACGTTGGCGGAGCTGCGGACGATGACGGCGGTCATGGGCAGCGCGCCGAGCACGCCGCAGACGGTGTTGCCGGCGCCCTGGGCGATGAGTTCCTTGTCGTAGTCCGTGCGGGAGAGGTCGTGCAGCCGGTCGACGGCGGCCGCGCTGAAGAGGGATTCGGCCGACGCGATGAGCGCGAAGGCCAGTACCGTGCCCAGCACCCCGAACTCGGTGAGGCGCGCGAAGTCGCCACCGCCCGGTGGCTGGATCGCGTCGAGCAGACCGCGCACCTGGACCCGGTCGACGGGCAGCCGCAGCACTGCCACGACGGCGGTGGCCAGGGCGACCGCCGCGAGGGGCGCGGGGACGACGCGCGCGCCCCGCCGCCAGCGGGGCCACAGGACGAGGACGGCCGTCGTGCCGGCGCCGACCGCGACCGCGGCGAGCGCGTCCGTCGAGGCGACGGTGTCGGTCAGCAGCGCGACCAGGCCGCCGAGCTTCTCGAGCGCTCCGGCCGGTGCGTCGGCGTCGGCGAGGGCGTAGAGCTGTCCGGCGATCAGTACGACGCCGATGCCGGCGAGCATCCCCTGGACGACCGCGACGGAGATGGCCCGGAACCACCGGCCCAGTTTCAGAAGCCCCATGGCCACCTGGAGCAGGCCGGCGGTGAGCACGAGCACGCCGAGCGCGCGGAGCCCGTACTCGCGCACGGCCTCGTACACGAGCACCGTCAGCCCGGCCGCCGGGCCGCTGACCTGCAGGCTGCTGCCCGGCAGGAGCCCGGTGAGGAGGCCGCCGACGATGCCGGTGACGAGCCCCAGCTCCACGGGCACCCCGGATGCGACGGCGATGCCGACGGAGAGCGGCACGGCTATGAGGAAGACGACCAGTGACGCGGCGAAGTCGGCCCGGAGGTCGGCCCAGGGGCTGACGCGCTCGAGGGCATGGCGGACACGGCGGATGAGTGTCTTCTGCATGAGGACTGCCTCCAGCGCGCTCGAGGCGCGCGCAGCGATGCGATGAGGATCGTTGCCTGACGGATGAAGTGAGTGGAGTGAGCAGTGAGTGGAGGAGAGAGCGGTGCGAGCGGAGTGGCCTGAGTGCGTGGCGCGATGGGCAACCCGAAGGAGGACACGGACGACTTCTCCGTCGACTCCGTGCCGTTAATCACTCGACCATATTTTGGCCAAGTTGTGGTGTGGAACCGTGAGTTGATGTGTAACCACGATGTAAACGCAGAGGCGGGAAACGGGAGCCGCCGCTTCCTGTCACCCCGGCGGACGACCAAGGCGCGGACAGCGCCCGCACCCGTTCGCGGCCAGGTGCGAGGATCCGGGTGGGAAGATGAATCGAGCCACAGCGAAGCAGCAGCGCAGCGAAGAGGGTGAGCCCCCGTGCCCCAGAAAGTCGCCGTCCTCGGCACCGGAAAGATCGGCGAGGCCCTCCTCAGCGGCATGATCCGCGCCGGCTGGTCGACCGACGACCTGATGTGCACCGCCCGCCGCCCCGAGCGCGCCGAGGCGCTACGCGCCCGCTACGGCGTCGAGGTGGTCACCAACACCGAGGCCGCCAAGGCCGCCGACACCCTCATCCTGGCCGTCAAGCCGCAGGACATGGCCACGCTTCTCGAGGAGCTGGCCCCGCACCTGCCCGCCGACCGGTTGGTGATCAGTGCCGCGGCCGGCATCCCCACGGCGTTCTTCGAGGAGCGCCTTCCGGCCGGCACGCCCGTCGTGCGCGTCATGCCGAACACCCCCGTCCTCGTCGACGAGGGCATGTCCGTCATCTCCGGTGGCTCCCACGCGAGCGAGGAGCACCTGCTCCGCACCGAGGCGATCTTCAAGCCGGTCGGTCAGACGCTGCGCGTCCCCGAGTCGCAGCAGGACGCGGCGACGGCCCTCTCCGGCTCCGGCCCCGCCTACTTCTACTACCTCGTCGAGGCCATGACCGACGCCGGCATCCTGCTCGGCCTGCCCCGCGACAAGGCCCACGACCTGATCGTCCAGGCCGCCATCGGCGCCGCGGTCATGCTCCGCGACAGTGGTGAGCACCCCGTGAAGCTGCGCGAGGCCGTCACCTCGCCGGCCGGTACGACGATCAGCGCGATCCGCGAGCTCGAGAAGCACGGCGTCCGGCACGCCCTCATCGCCGCCCTGGAGGCAGCCCGCGACCGCAGCCGCGAGCTCGCCTCCGGCAACGGCTGATCCGCCGGCTGATCTGTCAGCTGACCCGCCGGCCGAACCGTCATCCGCCGGCTGATCCGTCAGCCGAGAAGCGCCGCCGTGGACACCACCTTCGCGAACCCGGCCGCGTGCAGGTTCGTCGCCGTCGCGCGGGCCAGCTCGTCGGCCGTGAGCAGCTCACCGTCCGGACCGGTCGCGTCGAACGTGTGCGTGGCGTCGAGCGGCACGATCACGTCGTAGCCGAGGTTGCCGCCCATGCGCGCGGTGGTCTCGACGCACCAGTTCGTCATGATCCCCACCACGACGATCTGTCGTATGCCGGCGGCGTCCAGCCAGCTCCGCAGGTCCGGCGTGCCGATGAAAGCGGAGTTCACGGTCTTGGTGAGCAGCAGTTCGGGGCCCGCGCCCTTGCCGCGGCGCTGCTCCACGAAGTCCTGGAAGTCGTTGCCCTCCTGCCCGGGGCGCAGCGGCGAGTCCGGCTTCGGCGAGTCGTGTCGTACGAAGACGACCGGGCGGCCGGCGGACTGCCACGCGTCGATCAGCGAGGCGATGTTGTCCTCGGCGGCGGGGTTGTTGCGGGGCGGGAAGACCGGGTCGTGCCAGGCCTTCTGGACGTCGATGACGACGAGGGCGGAGTTCTGGGTGATCTGCGGAATGTCCATGCCCATGATCCTGCTCGGGGCGTCAGGACATCGACAGTGGCAGCAGTGCCGATGTTCGATGAATTAATGCCACGATGACGCCCATGCAGACAGCCGCACTGTCGGACTCCACCCAACGCGTCGCCCTCGTCGCCTTCCCCGGCATCCGCGCCTTCGACATCGCCGTCATCACCGAGGTCTGGGGCGTCGACCGCAGCACCCGCGGCGCCCCGCGCTTCGAGCTGCGCCGCTGCGCCCCGGAGCGCGCGCCCGTGGTGATGCCGGGCGGCCTCGCGCTCACCCCCGACCGCGACCTCGAGTGGCTCGCGACGGCCGACCTGGTGGTCGTCCCCGGCGTCGACGACCACCTGGCCCCCGTACCCGAACCCGTCCTGGACGCACTGCGACGGGCCCACACCGCCGGCATCCCCGTCGCCTCCCTCTGCGGCGGCGCCTTCGTCCTCGCCCAGGCCGGACTGCTCGACGGACGGCGCGCGGTCACCCACTGGAACCTCACGACGCTCCTGTCCGCCGCCCACCCCGCGGTCGAGGTCGTCCCCGACGCGCTCTTCGTCGAGGACGGCGGCGTCTGGACGGCGGCCGGAGTCGCCGCCGGCATCGACCTGTGCCTGCACCTGGTCCGCACCGCCCACGGTGCCGAGGCCGCGGCGACCATCGCACGGTGCATGGTCACCGCCCCCTTCCGCACCGGGACCCAGGCCCAGTTCATCGAGCACCCCGCGCCCGGGACCGCCGGCGACGACGGCTCCGCCTCGGACGCCCTGGCCTCCGTACGGGAG
>KL569547.1:0-1569 GCA_000715685.1 Streptomyces lilacinus | reverse complement strand
ACCGTCGCCGACCTGGCCCGCTGGGCCGGCATGTCCCCGCGCTCCTTCGCCCGCCACTTCACGGCGAGCACGGGAACGACGCCCATCCAGTGGCTCCTCGACCAGCGCATCGCAGCCGCCCAGCAGCTCCTCGAGCGCACGGGCCTGCCCATGCCGGAAATCGCCCGACGCTGCGGTTTCGGCAGCGAAGTCACCATGCGCCAGCACTTCGCCGCCCGCCTCGCCACCAGTCCCCGCGACTACCGCAGGGCATTCCGGGCGGTGGGATGAGGCGGGCGACTCGCGTTCACCCCGCCGGGTTTGGATTCAACCCGCCGGCAGAAGGCCGATCGCCTGGTACGCCGCATCGACCGTCGGCCGGGCGAGCCTGCGCGCACGCTCGGCACCGTCACGCAGCACCTCGTCGACATAACCGGGATCGGCACACACCTGCGCATGCCGCTCCCTGATCGGCCGCAGCGTCTCCACCACCGCATCGGCCGTGTCCCGCTTGAGCGCGCCGTACGAGCTGTAGTCGGCGGCCAGGTCCGCGGGCTTGCTCCCGCCGCCCCGGCAGGCAGCGAGAATCTCCAGCAGATTCGCGACGCCGGGCTGCTTTTCGCGGTCGTACGCGACCTCGCTCCCGCTGTCCGTCACCGCGCGCATGATTTTCCGGCGTACGACGTCCGCCTCGTCGAGCAGATAGACGATGCCGGAGGCCTCCGCGTGCGACTTCCCCATCTTCGACGTGGGGTCCTGGAGGTCCATGACCCGTGCCGCCACCGCGGGGAGCACCGCCTTAGGAACGGTGAACGTGTGTCCGTACCGCTGGTTGAACCGCACCGCGAGGTCCCGGGTGAGCTCGAGGTGCTGCGCCTGGTCGTCGCCCACAGGAACCTCGTCCGCCCCGTACGCGAGGATGTCCGCCGCCATCAGCACCGGGTACGTCAGCAGTGACAGCCGTACGCTCTTGCCGGCCGCTCGCTCGCGTGCGGACTTCTCCTTGTACTGGATCATCCGCCGCATCTCGCCGTCCGTGGCCGTGCACTCCAGGAGATAGGACAGCCGGGTGTGCTCGTCCACATGGCTCTGCAAGAAGAGGGTGCACAAGTCCGGCTTGAGCCCGGCCGCCAGAAACAGCGTCGCTGCTTGCCGGCTGAGCCTCCGTACGCGGGCGGGGTCGTGCTCGACGGTCAGGGCATGCAGGTCGACGACGCAGAAGAGGGAGTCGGCCCGGTGCTGGTCGACCTCCACCCACTGGCGGATGGCGCCGAGGTAGTTGCCCAGGGTGAGGTGGCCGGTGGGCTTGATGCCGCTGAAGATCCTTGCCATGGGGTTCGCTGTCTCCTCGGGAGGTGGGGACCACCGCCACAGACAGCAAAACGGCCGCCGAGGCGGCGGCCGGTGAGTGCATGCGCAGGAGGGGGCCGCCGGGTCAGGCGGCCCACCACAGCTGTACGAGCGCATGCTTGGTCATGCGCCGACCGTACGCCGTCGAAACCCCCTTGCGCCACGGGTTTGATGAGGCCTACGGGAGCGTGTAGAGTTCTTCGAGTTGCCCCGGCGTCCACGAGGACGACGGGACGACAT
>KL569546.1:14629-14979 GCA_000715685.1 Streptomyces lilacinus | reverse complement strand
ATGCTCGTCTCCGCCCGCTACGCCCGCGAGCGGCCCGGCGGGCCCGTCGTGCGCGTCGTGGTCCAGCTGCGCGGCACGGAGGCCCGCCGCCGCACCGAGCGCAGCCACGCCGAGCTGATCGCCACCGTCGCCCACGAGCTGCGCTCGCCCCTGACCTCCGTCAAGGGCTTCACGGCGACCCTGCTGGCGAAGTGGGAGCGGTTCACCGACGACCAGAAGCGGCTGATGCTGGAGACCGTCGACGCCGACGCCGACCGCGTCACCCGGCTCATCGCCGAGCTGCTCGACATCTCCCGCATCGATTCCGGGCGGCTGGAGGTGCGCCGGCAGCCCTGTCTCTTATACACATC
>KL569546.1:11102-14369 GCA_000715685.1 Streptomyces lilacinus | reverse complement strand
CAGCCGGTCGACATGGCCGCGGCCGTCTCCCGGCACGTGGAGACGTACGTCAGGGCCGGGCTGCGGCCCGACCGGTTCGAGATCAAGGTCGCCGAGCCACTGCCCGCCCTCTGGGCCGACCCCGACAAGATCGACCAGGTGCTGGGGAACCTCCTGGAAAACGCCGTGCGCCACGGCGAGGGAGTCGTCACCATAGAAGTGACACCAGCACTGATGAAGGCCCGCGCGGAGGGGACGGCGGTCACCGTGAGCGATGAGGGCCCCGGCATCCCGGAGGAGTCCATGGCCCGCGTCTTCACCCGCTTCTGGCGGGGCAGCAAGCGCGGCGGCACCGGGCTGGGTCTCTACATCGTCAAGGGCATCGTCGAGGCCCACGGCGGGACGATCACGGTGGGACGGGCCCCCCGGGGCGGTGCCCAGTTCCGATTTACCCTGCCCGTGGGCGCGCCGGCCTTCCTCACCCAGGCCTGAAGCGGCGGCCCGCGGGCTCATCCGACCACACGCGCCCCTTAGACTCGACCTTTGGCACCTTTGGCACCCCCTACGGTCAACGCCGTCGGGCGAAGCCGCGGGAGCGAAGACAAGCCTGGGGGCACCTCCCAGCGTTAGCTGGGGGACAACCGGAAGTACGGGAAGAGATGTCGGCACCCAATAAGTCGTACGACCCTGTCGAGGTCGAGGCACTGAAACCGGAAGAGATCGAGCGCATGCGGGACGAGGCGCTCGCCGCCTTCGCCGCGGCCGCCGACCTCGAGGCCCTGCGGGAGGCCAAGGCCGCCCACATGGGCGACCGCTCCCCGCTCGCCCTCGCCAACCGCGAGATCGGCGCGCTGCCGCCGCAGGCCAAGGCCGACGCCGGCAAGCGCGTGGGCATGGCCCGCGGTGCCGTGAACAAGGCCCTCGGCGCCCGCCAGGCGGAGCTGGAGGCCGAGCGCGACGCGCGGGTCCTGGTCGAGGAGGCGGTGGACGTCACGCTGCCGTACGACCGCGTCCCGGCCGGCGCCCGGCACCCGCTGACCACGCTCAGCGAGCGCATCGAGGACGTCTTCGTGGCCATGGGCTACGAGGTCGCCGAGGGCCCCGAGGTCGAGGCCGAGTGGTTCAACTTCGACGCCCTCAACATCGCGCCGGACCACCCCGCCCGCACCATGCAGGACACCTTCTTCGTGCGGGGCGCCACGAAGGACGCCGAGTCCGGCGTCGTGCTGCGCACCCACACCTCCCCGGTGCAGATCCGCTCGCTGCTCGACCGCGAGCCCCCGGTCTACGTCATCTGCCCGGGCCGCGTCTACCGCACCGACGAGCTGGACGCCACCCACACCCCGGTCTTCCACCAGGTCGAACTCCTCGCCATCGACGAGGGCCTGACCATGGCGGACCTCAAGGGCACCCTGGACCACATGGTGCGGGTGCTGTTCGGCGAGGACATGCGGACCCGGCTGCGCCCGTCGTACTTCCCGTTCACCGAGCCGTCCGCCGAGATGGACATGGTGTGCTTCGCCTGCCGCGGCGAGTCGGCCGACGACCCCGACCGCCCGTGCCGCACCTGCTCCAGCGAGGGCTGGATCGAGCTGGGCGGCTGCGGCATGGTCAACCCCCGCGTGCTGACCGCCGCGGGCATCGACCCGGAGAAGTACAGCGGCTTCGCCTTCGGGTTCGGCATCGAGCGAATGCTGATGTTCCGCCACAACGTCGAGGACATGCGAGACATGGTCGAAGGTGACGTGCGCTTCACCCGGCCGTTCGGGATGGAGATCTGATGCGCGCCCCGCTTTCCTGGCTGCGGGAATACGTCGACCTGCCGGCGGGTGAGACCGGCCGCGACGTGCAGGCCAAGCTCATCGCCGCGGGTCTCGAGGTCGAGCGCGTCGAGCGGCTCGGCTCCGACCTGACCGGCCCCCTGGTCGTCGGCAAGGTGCTGACCATCGAGGAGCTCGAGGGCTTCCGCAAGCCCATCCGCTTCTGCACCGTCGACGTCGGGCAGGCCAACGGCACCGGCGAGCCGCAGGAGATCGTCTGCGGCGCCCGCAACTTCACCGTCGGCGACAAGGTCGTCGTCGCGCTGCCCGGCGCCGTGCTGCCCGGTGACTTCGCCATCGCCGAGCGCAAGACCTACGGCAAGGTCTCGCGCGGCATGATCTGCTCCGGCGACGAGCTGGGCATGGGCGACGACGGCACCCACGGCATCATCGTGCTCTCGCCCGAGCACGAGGTGGGCACCGACGCCGTCGAGCTGCTGCAGCTCGTCGACGAGGTCCTCGACATCGCCGTCACCCCCGACCGGGGCTACTGCCTGTCGATGCGCGGCATCGCCCGCGAGGCCGCCACCGCCTACGGGCTGCCGCTGCGCGACCCGGCCCTGCTGGACGTGCCCGCGCCCAACAGCTACGGCTACCCCGTGACCGTCGCCGACCCCTCCGGCTGCGACCGCTTCACCGCCCGCACGGTGACCGGCCTCGACCCCGAGGCGCGCTCCCCGATCTGGCTGCAGCGCCGCCTGCAGAAGGCCGGCATGCGCCCGATCTCGCTCACCGTCGACGTCACCAACTACGTGATGCTCGAGCTGGGCCAGCCGCTGCACGCCTACGACCGCTCCCAGCTGGACGGGCCGATCGGCGTGCGCCGCGCGCAGCAGGGCGAGAAGCTCACCACCCTCGACGGCACCAAGCGCGTCCTGGACGCCGAGGACCTGGTCATCACCGACAACCGCGGCCCCATCGGCCTCGCCGGTGTGATGGGCGGCGCCGAGACGGAGATCGCCGACCACGAGGCCGGCCAGGGCTCGACCGAGGTCGTCATCGAGGCCGCGCACTTCGACCCGGTCGCCGTCGCCCGGGCCGCGCGCCGCCACAAGCTGTCCTCCGAGGCGTCCAAGCGCTTCGAGCGCGGCGTCGACCCGCAGGCCGCCTCCGCGGCCGCCCAGCGGACCGTCGACCTGCTGGTGCTGCTCGCCGGCGGCACCGCCGAGGCCGGCGTCACCGAGGTCGTCGCGCCCAGCGGGCCGCGCACGATCTCGATCAGTGCCGACCACCCCGACCGCGTCGCGGGCGTCGAGTACGGTCGCGAGACCGTCGTACGCCGCCTGCAGGAGGTCGGCTGCGACGTCTACGGCCAGGACGAGCTGATCGTCACCGTCCCCAGCTGGCGGCCCGACCTCACCGACCCCAACGACCTCGCCGAGGAGGTCATCCGGCTCGAGGGCTACGAGGGCGTGCCCGCCACGCTGCCCAAGCCGCAGGCCGGCCGTGGTCCTGTCTCTTATACACA
>KL569546.1:9385-10800 GCA_000715685.1 Streptomyces lilacinus | reverse complement strand
AGCGGCTGCACCGCCGCGTCGGCCGCGCGCTGGCCGGCGCCGGGTACGTCGAGGCGCTCAACTACCCCTTCATCGGGGACTGGGCCCTGGACCACCTGGGCCTGGCGGCCGACGACCCGCGCCGCACCACCGTGCGCCTGGCCAACCCGCTCTCCGAGGCCGAGCCGGCGCTGCGCACCACCATGCTGCCGGGGCTCTTCGCCGCCCTGCGCCGCAACGACAGCCGCGGTGAGCACGACCTGGCGCTCTTCGAGACCGGCCTGGTCTTCCAGCCGTCGGGCGAGGAGATCGCTCCGGTCCGGCTGCCCGTCGACCGCCGCCCGACCGACGAGGAGATCGCCGGCCTGAACGCCGCGCTGCCCCGGCAGCCGCGCCGGGCCGCCGTCGTCCTCGCCGGCGCCCGGGAGCAGGCCGGCTGGTGGGGCAAGGGCCTTCCGGCCGGCTGGGCCGACGCCGTCGAGGCCGGCCGCACGGTCGCCCGCGAGGCCGGTGTCGAGCTGATCATCCGTCAGGACCAGCAGGCGCCGTACCACCCGGGCCGCTGCGCCGCGCTGTTCGCCGTCGTCGACGGCCAGGAGGTGCCCGTCGGCAACGCCGGTGAGCTCCACCCGCGCGTCACCAAGGCGTTCGGCCTGCCGGAGCGCACCTGCGCCATGGAGATCGACCTCGATCTGCTGGAGCGGGCCGGCGACGGCGCCGTCCAGGCCCCGCGCGTCTCCTCCTTCCCCGTCGCCACCCAGGACGTCGCGCTCGTCGTCGACTCCTCGGTGCCGGCCGCCGACGTCGAGGCCGCGCTGCGGTCCGGCGCGGGGGAGCTGCTGGAGTCGCTGCGCCTGTTCGACGTCTTCACCGGCGAGCAGCTCGGCGCCGGCAAGAAGTCGCTGGCCTACGCGCTGCGCTTCCGCGCCGGCGACCGCACCCTGACCGCCGAGGAGGCCTCCGCCGCGCGTGACGCGGCCGTCCGGGCCGCCGTCGAGCGCACGGGCGCGGTGCTGCGCGGCGCGTAGTCCCACGCACGCGGCGGCCGTGCGCGGCGCGCACGCCGCCGCCCGCAGCACACAGGGGCGCCCCGGGTCACCGGGGCGCCCTTGCGCATGTCACGCCCCGTCAGGAAAACCCCACCCGGACATCACTCAATGGGGTGGAATCGGGGGGTCGGGTCGTTACTTTCCCCTCGGGGCTCCGCGAGAATCGTGCGCGTCATTGCTGCTATGGGGGGCCGACGGCATGATCCGTACGGGAGCGCCGCGCTGTTGGCGGGGTGTGGTGTTCGCCCTGCCCGGCCTGTGGGTGCTCGCGGTCGTCGGCTGGCAGCTGCTCTCACCGCTGGGCGCCCGCTTCGTCGAGCTCCTCGCCGCCGCCCCCGCCATCGCCTGCGCCGGCACCGGCCGCCGCCAGTGCGTCGTCCTCGGCGG
>KL569546.1:8880-9134 GCA_000715685.1 Streptomyces lilacinus | reverse complement strand
ATGTGTATAAGAGACAGTCCTCGGCGGCGGCTGCGCCCTCTTCGCCCTCGTCCCCCTCGGCTCCGGCCGCCCCGACGGCGGCGCCCGGCTGGGCACCTGCTGCGCGATCCTCGCCGTCGTCGCCGCCAGCTATCTGACCAGCGGTCGTGGCCGTCGCCTCGCCCAGGAGCTCGAGCGCGCCCAGGAGATCGCCCTCACCGCCCAGCGCGCCCTGCTGCGCCCCCTGCCGCCCCTGTCTCTTATACACATCTCTG
>KL569546.1:4456-8671 GCA_000715685.1 Streptomyces lilacinus | reverse complement strand
AGATGTGTATAAGAGACAGATCTCTACGAGGTGCAGGCCACCCCGCACGGCGTGCGCGTCGTCATGGGCGACGTCCGCGGCCACGGCCTGCCCGCCCTCGCCACCGTCGCCGCCCTGCTCGGCAGCTTCCGCGAGGCCGCCCACGACGAGGTCGAGCTCCCCGGCGTCCTGCGCCGGCTGGAGCGCGCCCTCCACCGCCACCTGCGCGACCGCGTCCGCGTCGAGCACCCCTGGGACACCGCGCCGCCGGCCGAGCGGGAGCGCGCGGACGAGGAGTTCGTCACCGTGCTGCTGCTGGAGGTCCGCGACGGGGGCGAGGTCATGGTCCTCAACTGCGGCCACCCCTGGCCCCACCGCCTCACCGGCACCCCCGAGGGCGGCGCCCGGGCCGAGCCCCTCGCCCCCGGCGAGCCGCTGCCCCCGCTCGGGATGTTCCCGCTCCCCGCCGAGCTCCCCCTGCTCGCCCTCGACCGGCTGCTGCCCGGCGAGGCCCTCGTGCTGCACACCGACGGCGCCGAGGACGCCCGGGACGCCGCCGGCGCCTTCTTCCCGCTCACCGGCGCCCTCGCCGAGGCCGCCCACGGCGTGGCCGCCGCCCCCGCGGCCGTCGTCGAGCGCGTCCGGGACGCCCTGCTGCGCCACACCGGAGGGCTCCTCTCGGACGACTTCGCCCTCCTCGCCCTGCGCAACGACCGCGAGCGCGTCCCCGCGCAGCCCCCGCCCCCCGCGTTGGCCCGCGCCTGCCGCCGCGCCTGACCTGCGCGCCCGCCCGTGGCCCGTTCACACCCCGTGCGAAGGGATCTCCACTACGCTGATCCCACCGAGCGCACCGGAGGGCGGGATGGAGCCCAACACACTGCTCGACGCCATCCTCGACGAGGCGGGAATCTCCCACGCCGGCCTGGCCGCCCACATCAACGCGGCAGGCAGGGCCCGGGGTCTGGCGTTGCGTTACGAACACACCGCCGTGGCCCGCTGGCTCAAGGGCCAGCGCCCCCGCGGCCAGGTGCCGGACCTGATCTGCGAGGTCCTCGGCGAGCGGCTGCACCGTGCGCTGACCCTCGACGACATAGGCCTCGGCACCCCCGGCACCCCACGGGCGCCCGGCACCCCGCTCTCCGGCTTCGTCGAGCGCGCCACCGCCCTGTGGCGCTCCGACGAGCAGCAGCGCGAACACGTCGTACGGGCCCCCGCCGTCACGGGCACCCCCGCCGTCATCCCGGTCTGGGAGTGGGAGAACCCGCCCGAGGACGCCGACGTCTCCCGCCGCGGCCTGACCCGCGTCTCGCCGACCGACATCGAGATGCTGCGCGCGGCCCGCGCCCACTACGAGCAGATGTACCGCAAGGCCGGCGGCGTCGCGACCCGGGCCCGCGTCGTCGGCTTCCTCAACGCCGAGGCCGCGCCCCTGCTGCGCGGCAGCTACTCCGACGCCACCGGGCGCCAGCTGCACCGGGCCACCGGCGGCCTGGTGGCCGTCGCCGGGATCTGCGCCTACGACTCCGACGCCCACGGCCTGGCCCAGCGCTACTTCCACCAGGCCCTGCGGCTCGCCAAGGCCAGCGGCGACCGGGGCCTGGGCGCGTACGTGATCGCCCTCCTCGTCAACCAGTCGCTCTTCATGGGGGAGTACCGGCAGGCGGTCGCCTTCGCCGAGTCCGCGCTGCGCGCCGCGGGCACGGAGCTCACCCCCGCCCTCGCCGCCGACCTCTACGCCATGCAGGCCAAGGCCTACGCCCGGCTCGGCGACGGCGCCGGGGCGCTGGCCTGCATCCGGCGCGCCGAGGCGGCGGCGGAGCGCATCCACCGTGTCGAGGAGCCCGCCGAGACCGGCTACGTCCAACCCGGCCTGGTGAACGTACAGGTGGCGGAGGCCCTGCTCAGCCTCGGCGACCTCGGGCCCGCCCGTGAGCACGCGGACCGGGCCGTCGACACCCCCGCCCACGACCGGGGCCGTGTCCACCGGCTCGCCATGCTCACGCACATCGAGCTGCGTCAGGGAGACGCGGACAAGGCGGTGGCCACCGCACGGGAGATGACCGAGCAGGCGAGAGGCATGGAATCGCAGCGCTTACGGGACCGGCTCCGTGCGGTGCGCGAGCACCTGGTCGAAAGTGGGTGCGCGGCCACGGCCGAGGCCGCCGAGATGATCGACGGGGCGCTGCGCGTGCCCTTGTGAGAGAGGTCGTGAGGACAGCGCCCGGGAGGTGGCCACCTCGGCGGAAGGTGGCAGACACGTGCGTTGGAAGAATCTCAAGGAGCTGACCGTCTACGAGAACCGCTGGTTCCAGGTCAATCTCGCGGACGTCGAGCTCCCCGACGGCCGCCATCTCGACCACTTCCTCATCCGGCTGCGGCCCGTCGCCGTGGCCACGGTGGTCAACGCGGCCAACGAGGTCCTGCTGCTGTGGCGGCACCGCTTCATCACCGACAACTGGGGCTGGGAACTGGCCGCCGGCGTCGTCGAGGACGGTGAGGACGTCGCCCTGGCGGCGGCCCGCGAGATGGAGGAGGAGACCGGCTGGCGGCCCGGGCCGCTGCGGCACCTGATGTCGGTCGAGCCGTCGAACGGGCTCACCGACGCCCGGCACCACATCTACTGGACGGACGAGGCCGAGTACATCGGCGACCCGGAGGACGACTTCGAGTCGGACCGCCGCGAGTGGGTGCCGCTCAAGCTGGTGCCCGACCTGATCGCCCGCGGCGAGGTGCCGGCCGCCAACATGGCGGCCGCGCTCCTGCTGCTGCACCACATTCGCCTGGGCTGACGGCGCCCCGCGCCCCGCGAGGGGCGCGGGACCGTCTCGAGATGCGGCTCCGCCGTGTGGGCGCGACCGGCCCGGGACCGCCCGCGGTCGTAAGACCGCGGTTCCGCCCCGGTGCTCGGGCGTCACCGCCCGCTCGCAGCCTGCCAAACAGCCAGGGCCAGCGCGGCGACGCCCGTGAGCGCGGCGAGCGACGGCAGCGGCCACCTGCCGTGCTCCAGGGTCCGTACGCGCTCGGTCATGTCGCTGAGGTCACGCTCCGCCTGCTCGCTGCGCTGAGTGAGCAGGGCGAGGTGGCCGTCGATGCGGACGACGCCCACATCGAGGCTGCGGCGGAGCTCCGCGAGCTCTGCCGTCTTCGCGGCGTGCTCGGGATGGATGGTCACGGTCCGTACCCCTTCCGGAAGAGTCCGTGCGGATGGCGATGAGCCGAGTCAATCGCGCGGACGGGCGGGGCGGGAGCGTGTGCGGAGGGTATCCGCGGGTCACCGGCGCACACCCCGTGTGAAGCGGGCGCGGGCGCCGGTGGTCACGCTCAGTAGGTGTAGAAGCCGGAGCCGGTCTTGCGGCCGAGGCGGCCCGCGTCGACCATGCGCTGCAGCAGCGGGGGAGCGGCGTACAGCGGCTCCTTGTACTCCGCGTACATGCTGTCGGCCACCGAGGCGACGGTGTCCAGGCCGATGAGGTCGGAGAGCTTGAGCGGGCCCATGGGGTGGGCGCAGCCCAGCTCCATGCCGTTGTCGATGTCCTCGCGGCTGGCCATGCCGGACTCGAACATCCGGATCGCGGAGAGCAGGTAGGGGATGAGCAGCGCGTTGACCACGAAGCCCGAGCGGTCCTGGGCGCGGATGGCGTGCTTGCCGAGGACCTTGCCGACCAGCGCCTCGGCGCGGCGGATGGTCTCCTCGCCGGTGGTCAGCGCGGGGATGAGCTCCACGAGCTGCTGCACGGGGGCGGGGTTGAAGAAGTGGATGCCGATGACGCGGTCCGGGCGCGAGGTCGCGACGGCCAGCTTCACCAGCGGGATGGAGGAGGTGTTGGACGCCAGGATGGCGTCGGGGCGGCTGACCACCTGGTCGAGGACCTGGAAGATCTCCGTCTTGACCTGCTCGTTCTCCACGACCGCCTCGATCACCAGATCGCGGTCGGCGAACTCGCCGAGGTCGGTCGTGAAGCTCAGTCGGCCGAGGGTGCCGTCCCGCTCCGCCTCGGTGATCTTGCCGCGTTCGGCGGCCTTGCCGAGGGAGTTGGTCAGCCGCGTGCGGCCCAGCTCCAGGGCCTCGCCGGTGGTCTCCGCGACCTTGACGTCCAGGCCCGCCCTGGCACACACCTCCGCGATGCCCGCGCCCATCTGGCCGCAGCCCACCACTCCGACGCGTTCGATGTCGGTCACCACATCGTGCCTTTCGCTGATCTTCGTCGACCGGCGGGTGGCCGAAGGTCATCCGGC
>KL569546.1:1239-4179 GCA_000715685.1 Streptomyces lilacinus | reverse complement strand
GCGGGTGGCCGAAGGTCATCCGGCCGCCGCCTCGGAAAAGACGTTACTCCGCGGGGAGCGGTGCCGAGGGGGCCGGGGCGGGCATGCTCTGCGCGAATGGTGTGACTCCCATGACAACATCACGAGAGGGCGATCCGCATATGGGACGTATGAGTCGAAGAGGGTTCACGGTGGCCGCCGCGACCGCGATGACGGCGATGCTGGCGACGGGTGAGGCGGGTGCGCTGGAGGTGACCGACCGGGGTGGGCAGGCGGCAGCACGCAGGCGGGAGTTCCGGGGCATGTGGATCGCCACGGTCGTCAACGTCGACTGGCCGTCCGCGCCCGGACTGTCGCCGGAACGGCAACGCGCGGAGCTGCTGGCCCTGTTCGACGCCGCGGTGGCCCGCCGGCTGAACGCCGTCATGCTGCAGATCCGGCCGACCGCCGACGCCTTCTGGCCGTCCCGCTACGAGCCCTGGTCGGAGTACTTGACCGGCACTCAGGGCCGCTCCCCGGGCTGGGACCCGCTGGCCTTCGCGGTGCGCGAGGCGCACAAGCGCCGCCTGGAGCTGCACGGTTGGTTCAATCCGTACCGCGTCGCCAACCACACCGACCCCGGCCGCCTCGTCCCCACCCACCCCGCCCGGGTCCACCCGGAGTGGGTGGTCCCCTACGGCGGCAAGCTCTACTACAACCCGGGCCTGCCCGAGGTCCGCCGCTTCGTGCAGGACGCCATGCTCGACGCGGTCTGGCGCTACGACCTGGACGGCGTGCACTTCGACGACTACTTCTACCCGTACCCCGTGGCCGGCCGGACCTTCGACGACACGGCCGCCTACGAGCGCTACGGCGCGGGCTTCCCCGACCGGGCGGCCTGGCGCCGCGACAACATCGACCGCCTGGTGCGGGAGACGGCCGAGCGCATCAACCGGCGAAAACGGGACGTGCGGTTCGGCGTCAGCCCCTTCGCCGTCTGGCGCAACCGCACCACCGACCCGCTCGGCTCGGACACCCGCGCCGGCGTGCAGACGTACGACGACCTGCACGCCGACACCCGCAAGTGGGTCCGCGAGGGATGGATCGACTACATCGTCCCGCAGTGCTACTGGCACATCGGCTTCGCCGCCGCCGACTACGCCACGCTCGTGCCGTGGTGGGCGGAGACCGTGCGCGGCACCGACGTGCACCTCTACATCGGCGAGGCCCTCTACCGCGCGGGAGACCCGACGCAGCCCGCCCCCTGGCAGGACCCGGCCGAGCTCTCCCGCCACCTCACCCTGGCCCGCACGCATCCCGAGGTGCTCGGCAACGTCTACTTCTCCGCCAAGCACGTGGCGGAGGACCGCATCGGCGCGATGGCGCGCGTGGTGCGGGACCACTATCCGCACCGCGCGCGTCCACCGCGCTGACTTACGGCCGGCTAGCCCTGGTCGGAGGTCTTGCGGTGGTCCACGACGGAGTCGGGCCCCGGCGACATGATGGTCTCGTGCCCGTTCGCGGCCCGGACCCGGTAGGGCGGGTTGCCGTTGGGGCCCAGTACCTCCACGATCTCCACGACGTGGTCCTCCTTGCCGACCACCCTGCCGTGCACGACCAGACGGTCGCCCTTGCTCGCATGCATCGACGGTGACCCTTCCGTTGAGACGGTGGACACGTTCACCTGGATACTCTCAAGCCTAGGGCGACCCGGGATATAGGGCGCGCCCAGGAATCCGCCCGCCGGGTCAGCGCGATCGCTGGGTCACCGCGATGCACACCAGCACCGCCACCGCCGCCAGCGGCGCCGCGGGGGCCGGGGTCTCGCCGAGCAGGGTCACCGACCAGACCAGGGTGAGCAGCGGCTGGGCGAGCTGCAGCTGGCCGGCCCGGGCTATGCCGATCGTGGCCATGCCGCGGTACCAGGCCCACATGCCCAGCAGCTGGGAGCCCGCCGCCAGCCACAGCAGGCCGGTCGCCGTGTGCCAGGTGAGCCGCGCCGGCTCGGTGTGCAGCGCGAGCGCCGCGCCGACCGCCGCCACCGGCAGGCACAGCGCCACGGCCCAGGCGCTGACCTGCCACCCCGGCATCACCCGGGCCAGCCGGCCGCCCTCCCCGTAGCCCGCCGCGCACACCAGCAGGGCGGCGAAGAGGTACAGGTCGCCGGTCGTCGGCGCCCCGCCGCTCTGCGTCAGGGCGAAGGTCACCACCACGGCCGCCCCGGCCAGCGCCGCCGCCCAGAACACCCGCGAGTGCCGGGTCCCGGTGCGCACGGCGGAGTACGTGGCCGTGGTCAGCGGCAGCAGCCCGACCACGACGGCGGCGTGCGCGGTCGTCGAGGTCCGCAGGGCCAGGGTGGTGAGCAGCGGGAATCCGACCACGGTGCCGCCGGCCACGACCAGGAGCGCGCCCCACTGGCCGCGCGTCGGCCGGCGCACCCGGCCGACGAGCAGGACCACCCCGGCGATCGCTCCCGCCAGGAGCATCCGGCAGGCCGTCACCGACCACGGGCCCAGCCCCTCGAGGGCCCAGCTGGTGGCGGGAAAGGTGAGCGAGAAGGCGGCCACGCCGAGGGCGGCGAGCAGGGTGCCGGATCCGGCGCTCACCGCTATCGCGGTGGGGCGAGTAGCGCTATCGTGTGCTGTCATGCACGAGCGTAGCAGTGTGGCTGAACTGGCCAATGTTCTCCGGGGTGAGCTCAACCGCTACTCGGTGGGGGAGAAGCTGCCGTCCAGCCGGGCCCTCGTCGACCGCTTCCGGGTCAGCCCCGTCACCGTCTCCCGCGCCCTGGCCGCCCTCGCCGCCGAGGGGCTCGTCGTCACCCGCCCCGGCGCCGGCGCCTTCCGCGCCGCACCGCGCAGCGCCCCGGCCCGCCTCGCCGACACCTCCTGGCAGCAGGTCGCCCTCAGCGCCGAGTCCGGCGAGGAGGCCGTGCCCCGCTCCGTCGACGCCTCCGGCATCGACGCCTCGCTGGCCACCCCG
>KL569546.1:0-1013 GCA_000715685.1 Streptomyces lilacinus | reverse complement strand
TACCTCCACTCCGGCCTGCAGCCCGAGCGGGACCTCGCCGCCGCCCTCGCCCGGGCCGGGCGCCGCCCGGGCGCGTGGAGCCGGCCGCCCCTCGAGGGCATCGGCGAGCTCCGGGCCTGGTTCGCCCGCGAGATCGGCGGCCCGGCCGGACCCGTCGCCCCCTCCGACGTACTGATCACGGCGGGCGGCCAGAGCGCGCTGGCCACCGCCCTGCGCGCCCTCGCCCCGCCCGGCGCCCCGGTCCTCGTCGAGTCCCCCACCTACCCCGGCATGCTCGCCGCCGCCCGCGCCTCGGGCCTGCGGCCCGTGCCCGTCCCCGTGGACGGCGGCGGCGTGCGCCCCGACCTGCTCGCCGAGGCCTTCCGGGCCAGCCGCGCCCGGGTCTTCGTCTGTCAGCCGCTGTACCAGAACCCGACCGGCACGGTCCTCGCCGACGACCGGCGCCGGGAGGTGCTGCGCGTCGCCCGCGCCGCCGGGGCGTTCGTCGTCGAGGACGACTTCGCGCGCCGCCTCGCCCACGAGGACGCCCCGCCGCTGCCGCCGACCCTCGCCGCCGAGGACCCCGACGGCGTCGTCGTCCACGTCTGCTCGCTGACCAAGTTCACCTCGCCGAGCCTGCGCGTGGGCGCCCTCGCCGCCCGCGGGCCGGTCCTCGAGCGGCTGCGCGCCATCCAGGTCGTCGACAGCTTCTTCGTGCCCCGCCCGCTGCAGGAGACCGCGCTCGAGCTCGTCGGCTCGCCCGCCTGGTCCCGCCACCGCCGCGCCGTCGCCGCCGAGCTGCGCGCCCGCCGCGAGCGACTGCTCGCCGAGCTGCACCGGCAACTCCCCGCCCTGAGCGCGGAGTCCGTGCCGCGGGGCGGCTTCCACGTCTGGTTCCGCCTCCCGGACGGCACCGACGAGGAGGCCCTGGCCGCCGCCGCGCTCCGCGCCGGCGTCGCCGTCACCCCCGGCCGCCCCTTCTACGCCGCCGAGCCCCCGGCCCCGCACCTGCGCCTGTGCTTCGCGGCGGCCGC
>KL569545.1:20724-20896 GCA_000715685.1 Streptomyces lilacinus | reverse complement strand
GCCTCCCTCGCGCCATCAGAGATGTGTATAAGAGACAGGGGGCACCCGCACCGCGCCCCGGGCGCCCAGCACCCCGGCCGGCACCGGAAGAGCCGCGCCCACCGGCCGCACCCGCGCCCGTACCCGCACCGCGACGCGGCAGCGGCGGCTGCTTGCCGCCACCGGCACGCGT
>KL569545.1:16150-20454 GCA_000715685.1 Streptomyces lilacinus | reverse complement strand
AGATGTGTATAAGAGACAGCGGGCGGCTGGCGCCGCGCCGCGGCGGGCGCGGCCGGGGTCGTGCCGGAGGACTTGCGCGGGGCGAACCAGTCGCTGGCCTTCTCTCCCGACTTGTCGCCGTCCGAGGAGGCCGCGGCCGCCGCGGCCGCCCTGGCGGCGGGCGACTGCTTGGCGCCCTTGGGCCGCGTGGGAAGCCCGCTCTTGCGCGTACCACCGCCACCGGCGCCCCCGCCCGAAGCGGCGGACGCGGAGGGTGCGGACGACTTGGACGACCCGGACGACGCCGGCGAGGCGGACGAACCGGACGAGGTGGGTGAAGCGGGCGAGCCGGACGGGCTGTTCGCGGCGTCCGCCGCGCCCTCGCCGACGGGCGTCCGCATGACGACCGGTGGGATGGGGCGCGAGCCCGGGATGTTGATACGAATCCGCGTCGTCATCGTGGTCTCGGTCTTCGGCTCGCCCTGCGCGGGCGTCGAAGCCGGCGAAGCGGAGGCGGCACCCGTCTCCTCGCCGGACGGGGTCCCGTACGGCGGGGTGCCCGAGGGGTAGGCGGCGCCGCCGCGGCCCTTGGGCCCGGAGGACGAACTGTCAGATGCACGGCTCAAAGCAGGATCTCCCGGTTACTCTTTGCCGCCCTCGTTGACCTCGCTTGGGGTCGCCCATTGCCGGAGGCCAGGAGAGGCTCGGCGGCGCGCACCACCATACTGGGCACCACGGGCCCGACATTGACGACTACTGGCGGACTCCCCCGACCGGCCGGATGACAGTCGGGTAGAAATCGTCACGTCATTTGCCAAGTCGGGCCGAAGGCCGGTCCGGTTGCGGCAGTTTCGGAACCGTGGCGCAGATCACAGCCAGCGTCATCCCGCCCAGCAGGAAGACGTAGGCGCTGATTCCGGCCCCGAAGAAGAAGTCGCCCTCCGGTCTGCCGGCGGCCAGGAAGAGCACGGCGAGCAGCCAGCCCGTGGCGGCCGCCAGCCCGCCGCCCCGGGCGCGGGTGAGGACGACCGCGCCGTAGCAGAGCCCGCCGAGGGCGAGCAGGGCCAGCAGCAATCCCGCGGGGAACCAGCCGCCTTGCACGAGCGCCCCGGCGAGGCCGACGACGAAGCCGAGCGCGGCCAGACCGACGTACGCCGCGATGCGGCCGGGTCCCGGGAAGGTGAAGAGGCCGTCGCCGTTCACGCGCCCGCTCCCGTCGTGTCCGCCTCGCCCGCCACGTCCGCGACTCCCGCGAAGAGGTCGGTCTCGGGTCGGTCCGCGCCGGCCGTGCCCCGGACGAGTCGGTAGTACTCCGTCGGGAAGAGCGGCTGCCCGAGGTCGTTGGAGAGCGCGAAGAAGGGGCCGTCCACGGCGATCTGCGTGGCGTGGGCACGCATCGCGGCGGCCTTCCGCTCGGCGTGGGCGGAGGTGTCGACGGCGGCCGTGACCTCCTCGTCGGGCAGCACGCCCGGCACGTCGTCCGGCGTGGCGATGCCGGGGAAGAGGTCGCCCTCGCGGCCGGCCTCGCGCAGCCGTGCGAAGCCGGCCTCCACGACGGAGCGCGGGACGCAGTTCCAGTAGATCTTCGCGATCTCGTGGGCGTCGCCGAGGTCGCGGCGGAAGGCCGGCTCGGCGGCGAGGTCCGCGGCGCGCATGGCGACGCGGTGGGCCTGGATGTGGTCGGGGTGGCCGTAGCCGCCGTTCGGGTCGTAGGTGACCAGGACCTGGGGCCGCACCTCGCGGATGACCTCCACGAGGGCCGCCGCCGCCTCGTCGACGTCCGCGCGCCAGAAGCACTCGGGGCGGTCGTTCTGCGGGGCGCCCATCATCCCGGAGTCGCGGTAGCGGCCGGGGCCGCCGAGGAAGCGGTGGTCGGTGACGCCCAGCTCGGCCATCGCGGCGGCCAGTTCGCCCATGCGGTGGGCGCCGAGGGTGTCGTCCCGGTCCGCCGCGAGGTGCGCCAGGTCGGCCGGGATCACCTCGCCCTCCTCGCCGAGCGTGCAGGTCACGAGCGTGACGAGGGCGCCCTCGGCGGCGTACTTGGCCATGGTCGCGCCGTTGTTGATCGATTCGTCGTCCGGGTGCGCGTGCACCAGGAGCAGTCGGCGGCCGGGAAGATCGGTCATGACAACAGCCTACGAGTCCCGCGACGCCGACGGGGCGCCGGCCGCGACGCCGCGCCCCGCACCCCCGCCGGGGCCGGCCCCGACGCCGCCGGCCCGGTGCCGCGACGCGTCAGAACTTGATGTTGCTGACCATGGCCGTCACGCTCGAGGTCAGCTGGTGGATGGTGGGGCCCATGGACGAGCTGGCGAGGTAGAAGCCCAGCAGCACACAGATCGCGGCGTGGCCCGCCTTCAGTCCGGACTTCCGGACCAGCAGGAAGACGATGATCGCCAGCAGCACCACCGCCGAAATCGAGAGTGCCACAGCGGTTCACCTCCAGGGACGCGCGGTCGGACGGATAGGCATACGAATGCCCGAGGGCACGCGGACACCGGGGAGTCATACCCACTATGCGCGAGCGATCATAACTTTCCGTGTGTGCGCATGACTCGGTGCACGGGAGCAAACACGGGGCGCACGGCGAGTTCTCGCCGACTTGGGTGAACCCGGTGGTACTGACCGTAGGCTCCGGCGCATGACAAGGCCCATGACTGGACAGCCCTCCTTTCCCCGGCAGTACGCGCGCACGCAGCGGTTCTCGCTCGGTGCCCCGCGCGCCTTCTCCGTGTCCCCCGACGGCTCGCGCGTCGTCTTCCTGCGGTCCCGCGGAGGCACCGATCGAGCGAACGTCCTGTGGGTGCTCGACGTCGACGAGGGCCGGGAGTACCCGGCCGCCGACCCCCGCACCCTGCTGGGCGGCGCCGAGGAGGAGCTGTCCGCCGAGGAGCGGGCGCGCCGCGAGCGCAGCCGGGAGGGCTCGGCGGGCGTCGTGGCGTACGCGGTGGACGCCACCGTGGAGTTGGCGGCGTTCGCGCTGTCCGGGCGGCTGTTCGTGGCCGAGCTGCGCGGCGCGACCGCCCGCGAACTGACCGTGCCCGGGCCGGTGATCGACCCGCGCCCTTCCCCCGACGGTCGGTTCGTGGCGTACGCGGCGGGCGGCGCGCTGCGCGTGGTGGGCGCCGACGACGGCGGCGGCGACCGGGCGCTGGCCGAGCCGGAGAACGCCACCACGACGTGGGGCCTGGCGGAGTTCATCGCCGCCGAGGAGATGCACCGGCTGCGCGGCTTCTGGTGGTCGCCGGAGAGCGACGCGGTGCTGGCCGCCCGCGCGGACGACGCGGCCGTGGACCGCTGGTGGATCGCCGACCCGGCCCACCCCGGCAGCGCGCCCGCCGAGGTCGCCTACCCGGCCGCCGGCACGCCCAACGCGACGGTGTCGCTGGCCCTGCTGGGCCTGGACGGCTCGCGCACGGACGTCGACTGGGACCGTGAGCGCCACCCCTACCTCGCGCGGGTCCACTGGTCGGCCGACGGGCCCCCGGTGCTGCTGGTCCAGTCGCGCGACCAGCGCGACCAGGCGTACCTCGCGGTGGACACCGCGACGGGGGCCACACGTGTGCTGCACGCGGAAGAGGATCCGAAGTGGCTTGAACTTTTCGACGGCGTGCCCACCTGGCTGCCCGGCGGACGGCTGCTGCGGATCTCCGACACCGGCGAGGGCGGCGGCGAGGGCGGCGGCGCGCGGGTCCTGATGGCGGGCGACCGGGCGCTGACCGGCCCGGACCTGCACGTGCTGTCGGTGCTGGACGTCGACGGGGACGACGTGCTCTTCGCCGCGTCCGCCGGACCGGAGGCGGCGGACCCGGAGACGGGCGAGGCGCATGTGTACCGCGTCGGCGAGGGGGGCGTGGAGCGCCTCTCGGAGACCCCGGGGCGGCACGTCGCGGTGCGGTCGGGCGCGGTGACCGTACTGGCGTCGACGGCCCTCGACCGGCCCGGTTCCGTGGTGCGGGTGCTGCGCGACGGCAAGCAGGTGGCGACGGTGGCCTCGTACGCCGAGGAGCCGGTGCTCGCCGCCCGCGCCCGCCTCGCCCGCGTGGGTGCGCGCGGGATCCCGGCGGCCGTGCTGCTGCCGTCGGGCCACCGGGCGGGCGACGCCCATCTGACGTCGCAGTGGTTCGCCGACCAGGGCTTCGCCGTGATCGTCGCCGACGGCCGGGGCACCCCGCACACCTCGCCCGCCTGGGAGAAGGCGATCCACGAGGACTTCGCCGGGGCCACGCTGGACGACCAGGTCGAGGCCCTGCACGCGCTGGCGGAGGAGTACCCGCTGGACCTCACCCGGGTGGGCATCCGCGGCTGGTCCTACGGCGGCTACC
>KL569545.1:12201-15883 GCA_000715685.1 Streptomyces lilacinus | reverse complement strand
TGTATAAGAGACAGCCCTCGCCGTGCTGCGCCGGCCCGACGTCTTCCACGCGGCCGTCGCGGGCGCCCCGGTGACCGACTGGCGGCTGTACGACACCCACTACACCGAGCGTTATCTCGGCCTGCCCCAGGAGCGGCCGGAGGTGTACGCGCGCAACTCCCTCGTCACCGACGACGGTCTGTCGTCGCCCGCGGAGGAAACCCGTCCGCTGATGATCATTCACGGGCTCGCCGACGACAACGTCGTCGCCGCGCACACCCTGCGCCTGTCCTCCGCGCTGCTCGCGGCGGGCCGTCCGCACGAGGTGTTGCCGCTGTCGGGGGTGACGCACATGACCCCGCAGGAGCAGGTGGCGGAGAATCTGCTGCTGCTCCAAGTCGACTTCCTCAAGCGGTCGTTGAAGATCAACTGATCTCTTTGCGGTGATGTTCGGGGCGGCGTGCTTGACCCTCTGTCAAGCACGCCGTCACCTCGATCTGCACAACCTTCGCTCAAGATGCCGCGGAACACCCCGTCGTCCGCCGCAGCCCCCTTGACTGCACCACGCATGCGTTGCGAAAGTCCGCTCAACCCGGCGCTTCGGCCCTGTCTTCGGCGAGCTCCGGGCCCGGCCGAGGGGACGGCGCCGGCGAGACGACCGTGTGGGGGATCTGCGCGATGACGAGTGCTTCCCGGACACCTGGCCCGGCGTCCGACCCGGAGCCCGGCCCGACGACCGGCCCCGAGCCCGGCCCGACAACCGGCCCCGAGCCCGCCGCCACCCCGGCCGGAGGGACGGTCGGGGTGCCGGCCGAGCTCGTGGGCCGGTCGCCGGGCCAGCTGATGTGGCGGCGGTTCAAGCGGGACCGGGCGGGGGTGGTCTCCGCCTGGATCGTGGTCTTCTTCTTCGTCGTCGCGCTCGCGGCGCCCCTGATCTCCAAGCTCTACGGCAAGGACCCGACCACGACCTACGGGCTCGAAGTCCCCGGGGAGCTGCTCAACGAGTACGGCTACCCGGTGAAGCCCAACGGCGGCATCTCCGCCGACTTCTGGTTCGGCATCGAGCCGACCCTCGGCCGGGACGTGTTCACCCAGCTCGTCTACGGCATCCGCACCTCGCTGCTGATCGCCACCGCCGCCACCGTGCTGTGCGTGCTCACCGGCATCGTGGTCGGCGTGACCGCCGGCTACGTCGGCGGGCGGACGGACTACTTCCTGGGCCGCTTCATCGACCTGCTGCTCGCCTTCCCCTCCCAGCTCTCCTTCATCGCCTTCACCCCGGTGGTCTACTCGCTCTTCGTGAGCCCGGGGAAGGAGACCCCGACCTCGCTGCGCGTGATCACCCTGATCCTCGTGCTGTGGGTGCTGGGCTGGATGGGGCTGGCGCGGCTGCTGCGCGGACAGGTGCTCAGCCTCCGCGAGCGGGAGTTCGTCGAGGCCGCCCGGGTGACCGGCGCCTCGCCCTGGCGGATCATCTCCCGGGAGCTGCTGCCCAACCTGTGGACGCCGATCCTCGTCCAGAGCACCCTGATGCTCCCGACGACCGTGACGATCGAGGCGGGCCTGTCCTTCATCGGCGTCGGCATCCTCGAGCCCACGCCCGACTGGGGCCGGATGTTCGCCGGCGGCGCCCGGTACTACGAGAGCGACATCACCTACATCTTCTTCCCCGGGCTCGCGATGATCGTCTTCGTCGTCGCCTTCAACCTGCTCGGGGACTCGGTGCGGGACGCCTTCGACCCCAGAACCAGACGATGACGACCGACAGGCAGGTGCATCGACCCATGACACCCACGTCGAGGTTGAGCCGGCTGACACCCACGTCGTTGAGCCGGCACAGGGCCAGATTGACCGCCGCGGCGCTCGCAGCGGGAGCGCTGGTGCTCTCCGCGTGCAGCAGCGGAGGAGGAGGTGGCGGCGGAGGCGGGAAGAGTGAGGGTCCGGGCGAGGACAAGACCGTGTCCGCCAACTACTCCATCGGCACCGCCGCCGACTCCGCCGGGCCCGCCCCCGAGGTGCCCGGCGCGAAGAAGGGCGGCACCGTCGGCGTCCTGCAGCGCGACGCCTTCAACCACCTGGACCCGGGCCAGATCTACTACATCGACGTCCTGACGAACCAACTGCTCTACAACCGCACCCTCACCTCCTACAAGATCGACGACAAGGGCAAGGTCAAGGTCGTCGGCGACCTGGCCACCGACGCCGGCACGGCCTCGGACGGCGGCAGGACCTGGAAGTTCACGCTCAAGGACGGGCTGAAGTTCGAGGACGGCTCCCCCATCACGGCGGCCGACATCCGCTGGGGCATCGAGCGGCTCTACGCCTCCTTCGAGACCGACGGCCCCCTCTACATCCCGCAGTGGCTCTCCGGCGACGGCAACGACTTCCGCAAGGCCCTGCCCGACGGCCCGTACAACGGCAAGCACCTGCCGGCGTCGGTGCTGGACACCCCCGACGACAAGACGGTGATCTTCCACTTCCGTCAGCCGCACGCCGACACCCCCTTCGCCGCCGCGATGCCGAACGTCGGCCCGGTCAAGGCCGAGAAGGACACCAAGCAGAAGTACGACAACGCCCCCTTCTCCTCGGGCCCCTACAAGGTCGCCGACTACAAGGTCGGCAAGTCCCTGACGCTGGTGCGCAACGAGCACTGGGACCCGAAGACCGACCCCATCCGCCACCAGTACGCCGACAAGTTCGACATCAGCTTCGGCCACCAGTACGCGGACTCCACCCGCCGCTTCTTGGCCGACCAGGGCGCCGACAAGAACGCCATGTCCTTCAGCAACGCCGTCGCCCCCGAGATGACGGAGAAGGTCCTCGCCCAGTCCGACACCAAGGCGCGCCGCCTGCTGGAGGTCCAGCCCTACGTCGACTACATCAGCTTCAACACCACCCGCCTCACGGACGTCCGCGTCCGCAAGGCCCTCGCCTACGCGATGCCCAACGGCCAGATCCTCCAGCAGAACGGCGGCGCGACGGCCGGCGTGATCGCGACCAACTTCCTCTCCCCCGCGATGGACGGCTACCAACCCACCGACCCGTTCGGGAAGAAGGCCAAGCCCGCCGGCGACCCCGAGAAGGCCAAGGCGCTGCTGAAGGAGGCCGGCAAGCTCGGCCAGGAGATCGTCTACGCGTACGCCAACACCGACATCCAGCAGAAGGTCCAGGTCGTGGTCGTCCAGGCGCTGGAGCGGGCGGGCTTCAAGGTGCAGCGCAAGGAGGTCGACTCCAACACCTGGCGGACCGCGATCGCCGAGGTGAAGAACTCCTTCGACCTCTACCGCACCTCGTGGGGCGCGGACTGGCCGGTGTCCTCCACCGTCGTCCCGCCGCTCTTCGACGGCCGGCAGATCGCCGACGGCGCCCAGAACTACGGGCACCTCAACGACGCCAAGGTCAACGCCGAGGTCGACCGCATCAGCGCGATCCCGGACGTGAAGAAGGCCGCGCCCGAGTGGCAGAAGCTCGCCGACCGCATCCTCACCGAGGACGTGCCGGGCGTCCCCACCTTCTACAACCGCCAGTTCTCGCTGTGGGGTTCGAACCTCGGCGGCGTGAAGTACCACCCGGTCTACGGCAGCGTGGACCCGACGGGCGTGTACGTGAAGTAGCCCCCGGTACGCAGCCCCCCGTACGCAGCCCCGTACGCAGCAGTCATCCGGCACGTCGCAGCCATCCGGCTGTCTCTTATACACATCTC
>KL569545.1:9504-11945 GCA_000715685.1 Streptomyces lilacinus | reverse complement strand
AGATGTGTATAAGAGACAGCCCTCGGCGCCCTCGTCATCATCCTGCTGATCAGCGCGATCACGTTCTTCCTCTTCTTCGCGCTGCCCTCCGAGCCGGCCCTGATGTCCTGCGGGAAGAACTGCACCCCGGACGCCCTCGCCGTCATCAACAAGAACCTGGGTCTCGACCAGCCCGTACCCGTCCAGTACTGGCACTACATGGTCGGGATCTTCACCGGCCGCGACTTCTCCGTCGGACACTGCCCGGCCCCCTGCTTCGGCTACTCCTTCTCCAACCAGCAGCCGGTGTGGGGCACCATCGTCGACCGCTTCCCGACGACGCTGTCCATCGCCCTCGGCGGCGCGGCCGTCTTCCTGACCGTCGGCGTCGGCATCGGCATGCTCGCCGCCGCCTTCCGCGGCACCTGGATCGACAAGGTCTTCAGCTCCCTGTCGCTCGTGGGCAACGCCCTGCAGATCTACTTCGTCGGCGTCATCGCCCTCGCCGTGTTCGTCAGCGGCCTGCGCTGGATGGACAACCCCGCCTACCACCCCATCACCGAGGACCCGGTGAAGTGGTTCACGGGCATGCTCATCCCCTGGCTCGTGCTGTCCATCATCTTCATCGCCAACTACAGCCGCATGACCCGCTCCCAGATGATCGAGCAGCTCACCGAGGACCACGTGCGCACCGCCCGCGCCAAGGGCCTCGGCCGGCGCGCGGTCTTCTTCCGCTACGCCTGGCGGGGCGCGCTGGCCCCCATCGTGACGATCTTCGGCATCGACCTCGGGTCGCTCTTCAGCGGGGCGGTCATCACCGAGTTCACCTTCAGCCTGCACGGGCTCGGGCGGCTCGCCGTGTCGTCGGTGAGCGAGACGGACCTGCCCACGCTGATGGCGGTCATGCTCGTCGGCTGCACGGCCATCGTCGTCGCCAACATCGTCGTCGACGCGGCGTACGCCGCCATCGACCCGCGCGTACGCCTCGCCTAGCCGCCGGGAGACCCACCGCCGTGACCGCATTCCTGTCCGTACGCGACCTGCGCGTCCGCTTCAGCACCGAGGACGGCGTCGTCAAGGCCGTCGACGGCCTCTCCTTCGACCTCGAGCGCGGCCGCACGCTCGGCATCGTGGGCGAGTCCGGCTCCGGCAAGTCCGTCACCAACCTCGCCGTCCTCGGCCTGCACGACCCGCGCACCACCGAGATCGACGGCGAGATCGTGCTCGACGGCCAGGAGCTGACCGGCGCCCCCGAGTCCGTCCTGGAGAAGCTTCGGGGCAACACGATGGCGATGGTCTTCCAGGACTCGCTCACCGCGCTCTCGCCGTACTACACCGTCGGCCGCCAGATCGCCGAGCCCTACCGCAAGCACACGGGCGCGTCCCGGCGCGAGGCCCGGCTGCGGGCGATCGAGATGCTGCGACGCGTCGGCATCCCGAACCCGGCCCTGCGCGTCGACGACTACCCCCACCAGTTCTCCGGCGGCATGCGCCAGCGCGCGATGATCGCCATGGCGCTGGTCTGCGACCCCGAGCTGCTGATCGCCGACGAGCCGACGACCGCGCTCGACGTCACCGTCCAGGCCCAGATCCTCGACCTGCTCAAGGAGCTCCAGCAGCAGACGGGCTCGGCGATCGTCCTGATCACCCACGACCTCGGCGTCGTCGCGCACACCGTCGACGAGCTGCTGGTGATGTACGCGGGCCGGGCCGTCGAGCGCGGCCCGGTCCGCGAGGTGCTGCGCTCCCCGCAACACCCCTACACCTGGGGTCTGCTGGCCTCGATGCCCAGCCTGACCTCGGACGTCGACGCGCCCCTCGTCCCCGTCCCGGGCGCGCCGCCGAGCCTGCTGGCGCCGCCGCCGGGCTGCCCGTTCCACCCCCGGTGCGGGTACGCGGCCGAGGTGCCGGGCGACCGGTGCCGTACGGAGCGCCCGGAGCTCCCCCCGGGCCGGGGCTCGGCCTGCCATCTCCCGGCGGAGCGGAAGCGGAGGAACGCGGCGCGATGAGCGACAGCGACATCCTGGTGGCCGAGGGTTTGACCAAGCACTTCCCCATCAAGAGCGGCTTCCCGATCCGGCGCACGGTCGGGGCCGTGCAGGCCGTGGACGGCGTCGACCTGACCGTACGGGCGGGCGAGAGCTTCGGCCTGGTCGGCGAGTCGGGCTGCGGCAAGTCCACGACGGGCCGCCTGCTCACCCGGCTGCTGGAGCCCACGGCCGGCCGCATCCTCTACCGGGGCGAGGACATCACCCACGCGGACCGCAGGCGGCTCGCCCCGATCCGCTCCGAGATCCAGATGATCTTCCAGGACCCGTACGCGTCCCTGAACCCCCGGCAGACCGTCGGCACCATCGTCTCCGGCCCCATGGAGATCAACGGCATCAGGCCGCCGGGCGGCCGCGAGGCGCGCGTCCGCGAACTCCTCGAGACCGTGGGCCTCAACCCCGAGCACTACAACC
>KL569545.1:6822-9250 GCA_000715685.1 Streptomyces lilacinus | reverse complement strand
CCTCGAGACCGTGGGCCTCAACCCCGAGCACTACAACCGCTTCCCGCACGAGTTCTCCGGCGGGCAGCGCCAGCGCATCGGCATCGCCCGCGCGCTGGCCCTCGAGCCGAAGGTCATCGTCGCCGACGAGCCCGTCTCCGCCCTGGACGTCTCCATCCAGGCGCAGGTGGTGAACCTGCTGGCCCGGCTCCGCCGCGAGCTCGGCATCGCCTTCCTCTTCATCGCGCACGACCTGGCGGTGGTCCGCCACTTCTCGCAGCGCGTGGCGGTGATGTACCTCGGCAAGATCGTGGAGGTGGGCGACCGGAACGACATCTACCGCCGGCCGCGCCACCCGTACACCCACGCCCTGCTGTCGGCCGTGCCGGAGGCCGCGGACGCGGACGCGAGCGACGGCGAGGCCCGGCGCGAGCGCATCCGGCTGGCGGGCGACGTCCCGTCCCCCGTCAGGCCTCCGTCGGGCTGCCGCTTCCGCACGCGCTGCTGGAAGGCCCGGGACCGCTGCGCGACCGAGGAACCCCCGCTGGTCAGGGCCGACGGCAGCCGTGAGAGCCACCTGTCCGCGTGCCACTTCCCGGAGCCGCCGACGATCGCGCGGGACACCGAGGTGGTCCTCGACCCGGCCCTGCGGGCGAACGAGGCCGCCGACGGCGAACCGGAAGGCTAGCCGCCCAACCACGCGGTGATACAAGTGTCAACTCTTGTTGTTGGTCATGCATATGCCTACCGTCAACGGTGTCGCCAGGCGGTGATGGCCACACCGTCGAGCGGCGTTCGACGAGGTTCCCGAGCTGTCGAGAAGGAGGTGTTTGCCATGCGCAAGATGATCCTGACCGGGGCGCTTTTCGCCCGGCTCACTCGTAAGGACCGCCTCACCCTGCCGTACTCGTACTACTAAACCGGCACGGTGACTTATGGCCGGTGGCCGCGGCGCGATGCCGCGGCCACCGGCGCTTCGCCCCTCCGCCAGTACGAACCCCTGCGAGGCATTCGTGACCACCGCGGCTTCCCCGTTCACCGACATACCGGGCCCTGGCGGCGACAAGTACCTCGGAAACCTCCACGCGTTCAGCACCGATCCGCTGGCCTTCCTCACCGCGTGCTCCCGCCGCTACGGCGACGTGGTCCGCCTCGGGGCGCACAACGTGCTGCTGACCTCGCCCGGCGACGTCGAGCGGATGCTGGTCGACCGGAACGCCAAGTTCTCCAAGGCCAGCGCCGACACCCGGCGCGGGTCGCGGCGCCAGGGCTTCCCGCGGTCGACGATGAACAGCGACGGCGCCGAGTGGCAGGCCAAGCGCCACCGCATGCAGCCCGCGTTCGGCCGCACGCTGTCCACCCGGGCCGCCGAGGTCGTCGACGCGCAGGGCGAGCGGATGCTCGCGGGCTGGCGCCCCGGCTCGCCGCGCACGCTGCAGGACGACGTGTCCGTGCTGACCCTGCGGCTGGTCACCTCGCTGATGTTCGGCGACGAGTTCAGTGACGAGGACACCGCGGAGATCGCCCGCCTGGTCGCGCCCATCATGGACCTGTCGACCTCGCCCGTGTTGCTGCCCGAGTGGGTGCCCACCCCGCGCAAGCTGCGCATCCGCCGCTCGATGGCCCGCGTCGACCGCACCCTGCACGCCCTGGCCACCTCCCCCGCGGCCGCCGACCCCGAGCGCGCCCCCGTCCTGCACGCCCTCGTGCACGGCGACCCCGAGCCCTCGCCGGCCGAACTCCGCGACGAGCTCGCCACCTTGATCATGGCCGGCTTCGAGACGACCAACGACGCGGTCGTCTGGACCAGCGTCCTCCTCGCCCGCCACCCCGAGATCGCCGAACGCGTACGGGCCGAGGCCACCACCGCCTTCGCCGCCACCCCGGCCGGCCTCGCCCGCATGGAGGCCCTCCCGTACACCCACGCCGTGGTCCGCGAGTCCCTCCGGCTGTACTCCCCCGTCTGGCTGACCAGCCGCGACGCCACGGAGGACATGGAGTTCGGCGGCCACCTGATCCCCGCCGGCACCACCGTCACCGTCAGCCAGTGGGTCAACCACCGCGACCCCCGCTACTGGGACGACGCCGAGACCTTCCGCCCCGAACGCTGGCTCCCCGGCGCCCCCTCAGCCCCTCGCGGCTCCTACTTCCCCTTCGGCCTCGGCCCCCGCGTCTGCATCGGCGCAGCCGTGGCCACCACCGAAACCGTCCACATCGTCGCCGACATCTGGCGCCGCTTCCGCCTCGAGCTCCACCGCCCCGAACGCATCACGCCGCGCCCGGCCCTGGCCCTGCAGCCGATGGGCGTGGAGGTGATCCCGCGGGAGTGGTGAGCGGTCAGCGAGCGGCCCCGCCCGCCCCGAGGTGGGCGGAGAGCTGTTGGAGGACGTTCCACGCCCCGGCGTCGGTGCCGTCCCCCAGGGCGTAGTGCCTGTCTCTTATACACATC
>KL569545.1:4348-6513 GCA_000715685.1 Streptomyces lilacinus | reverse complement strand
GATGTGTATAAGAGACAGGCGTGGTCGAGGCCGATGGCGCGCACCTCGGCGGAGCCGAGGGTGAAGGCCAGGGGGACGGGCGGCGCCTCGAAGGAGGCCGGGACGGTGAGGTCCCGGCGCGCCCGGCGCAGTGAGGCGAGCAGGGAGACGAGGTCGTGGCCGGTGGCCAGGGCGTCGGCGAGGGGCTCGACGGCGTCGAGGGGCGGCTCCTCGTCCGGCCCGTAGCCGATGGTGAGGGTGACGTCCTCGGCGACGCCGTTCTCGGTGCGGGTGACGCGCTGCGTGGCGATCGCGGGCCGGTCCGGACGGCCGACGGCGAGGAGGTGGGTCGGCTCGGGAGCGCGCTCACGGGCGAGGACGGTCAACTGCTGCGACGACCAGGGGAGGTTGATGGGCTCGGCAGTGCCCCAACCCGCGGGCGCTGTGCCGGTGAGCGCGGTCCAGGCGGTCTGGAGCGCGCGGCCCAGGACGAGGTCGTCGGTGACGTGCTCGTGCAGGACGCGGAAGGAGACGATCAACTGCCGGTCGGTGGACGGAGAGGGGTCCGCGAAGCGTTTGGCGACGGCGGGCTCGCCGGTCTCCGCGAGAGCGGGCGTGAAGGTGCCGTTTTCCCAGCGAAGTTCCGCACCGGAAAGCCCGTCGTAATACAGGTTTCCGCTGTCTTGGACGACCCAGCGGTTGGGCGCACCGGCCAGGGCGGTACGGAGCGGCAGGCTGAGGCGTACGTGGGGCGGCGTGACGATCTGCGCCGCGAGGCCGGCCGCGGCCACCGTACGCAGGATTTCCGACATCCAGGCGTTGAGGGCGACGACGGGCCGGTCAGCGAGGACGACCGCGGTGGAATCGGTGAGGATGTCGACGGCGAGCCCGGCTTCGGCGGTGGTGGCGGTGACCTCACCGGCATCGGACGCGGACGGTACGGGGACGACATCGAGCGAGGCCACGTCGGCGGGCCACACCGCCCCACCGAGCAGGGCGGTCAGCCGCCCCGCCACGGACCCGGCGAGCGGCACGGCCTCGGACAACGCGGTCGAGGCCCGGACCTCGGTCCACCAGTAGGGCACCGGCGGCGCCCCGACCCCGTCCCCGAGCAGCCGCTCGGCTTCCCCGGGCACGTGCACGAGCATCGGCGCCTCGACGGAAACGAGCGGTCGCCCGTCCCCCGCCCGAAGCTGTACGACAGCCCCCTCGTTGACACCGGCCGCCTCGACATCGGGCCCACCCGCAAAGAGCCCGGCCACGACGGCCCAGGAGTCGGGCATCTTGGGGGTGAGGGCTATGACGTCTTTCATGTCTCTTCCTGGTGGATGGGATTGAGCGGGCAGGACGGCGTCAGAGACGTGGGTCGCCAGACGGATCGGCTTCCGAGAGGTTCGCTACTTCGGCGACCGACTGACCTAGGAGGGGATGTCGATCTGGACTCCGAGCGCTTCCAGCAATGCCGTACACGATCGACAGGGCCGAGTGGGTTGACCATGCTCGGGGTCGCCCTGGGGGCGGATCTTCCGAGAGAGGATGATCGCCCCGTTGAAGTGCGGCAGTGCATCGGCGAGCGTAGTGAAACGCCCGTCGGTTCGCTGTGCGTCGAGGGCCCAGAACTGGTCGGAGATCAAGGCGCTCTCGGCACAGGTTCCGATGAAGCGCACACGTTGATCGTTCGGCAGGTTGTCGAAGAATTCCCGCACCGTTGGGTGCAGTTCGGGGATCCCCTCGCCGAACAGGCTTGTGTGGCTGGTGATCGTGCCATGCACGAGCAAGGAAGCAGCCACTGAGGGCGTGACGTCAGACAAAAAAATCCTCCGCATCAGGGCGGGATTCGCCCCTCAAAGCTCGGTCGAACGCTTCGTATTCGTTCTCACCCAAGAAATATCCGCCAGTATGATGCGTGTAGAAGAACCGACCTGTCTCGTCAATGAGCCAGTTCCCGAATTCACAAGTCTCGTATCCTACCGGGAATACCCTCCTGCCAAGGCCTTCAGCGAGCTCCGCATACACGATAGCGTCACCTTCGTAGCCGGCTGTCGGGTCGAACTTCAACTCGATTTCGGTTCGAGGGTAGGGGAGCTCGAGTTTGCCATAGGTATGAATGAATCTGGTTGCCGCCTCGAATTCTGTAAGCGGATGGCCTTGGCGGGCCGAATCCTGAAGGGTGATGTGGATGAGGT
>KL569545.1:2958-4064 GCA_000715685.1 Streptomyces lilacinus | reverse complement strand
CCGATGTCCCGGCCTGGAGACCATCCGTTTTGGGCAAGCCATCCGGCAACCTCAGGGGTGTGCTCGCTTCGTGTCATGGGCCGAACCCTTTCGTAAACCATCGACCTTACACCGGGCGGATTCCTAGCTCGGGAAGGATGTGCATGCAAGTCGCGCAAGGCGGTAGGTATCCGCCGTGTGGGTGCAGCACCTCCCCTGTTTCCTTGGAGATATAGTCGCCGATCTTTCGGGTATGAATCTTTGCACCCTCAAGCACTTGCCTGGCTTCCGAGGCGGTCCGTATCTCCATACCGCCACTTTCTAGCATCCTAATCCGGTCGTTGATGAGTGCGATCTCGGCGCACTTCCCGTGCCCATTGCCCTTGGGCGGTATGGTCCCAGCTTTGGCGTCAGCCTCGATCCTGTCGAGCAGGGATTTCAGTACCGGATGGACGTCAGGAAGCTTCTGTCCGTTCATCTTGGTCATACTTGTGTGGGCGGTGATCACATTGTCGTGCAGCAGGCTACCCGCGCATGCTTCGATGAGCTTGTTGTCCCCTGGATCAACCTTTTTCTTCGCGTTGGCAGCCTTCTCTGCCTCGGTGAGCGGCCCCTGCCGCGCCTCGTCGGCCAGTTGCTGAGCTCGCTCCTGTAGGGCGATGGCCTGCTCTGCAGGACTCAGATGCTCCACAGACTCCGCGGGGAACCGGTAATGCCGCATCTTTCCGGCGGACTTGCCGTGCCAATCAGGCTGTGGATCGAGCGGCACTCCCTTTGGGCTCTCGCCGCTACCGCCGGAGCTGTTGCTGCTGTGGTCATGCGGTGACGGATTGCTGCTCTCAAGGTTTTGAGCATCACCCGGGGTGCCGTGGTGTGTTTCGGTTGTCTCGAGCGTGTGTGCACCGTCGTCCTGATGGACGTTGCCCGAGTGTGTGTCGTAGTCACCACCGTGTCCTCCGCTGTCGCGCGGCGGTGCCTCGTCCGCGCGGTGGGGACCGGCGGGATCACGCGGACCCGTCGGAGAGTCGCCGTGGCCCCCGGCGTTGTGACCTCCCGTGCCGGAGGAGGGAACGTCATGACCGGAGTTGGGGGCTGTGCCGTGCCCAGAGCTCGATATGTCGTGGCTG
>KL569545.1:0-2676 GCA_000715685.1 Streptomyces lilacinus | reverse complement strand
AGATGTGTATAAGAGACAGAGCCGTCGCCGCTTCCACGGTTCGCGCCCGGAATCTCATGGCTCGCCGACGGCCCCCGGCCGAGGTCGTGCGCTGCGCCGCCCGGCGCGTGGCCGCCGGCGCCGCCGCCCGGTATGTGTTGTGCGGCCCCGCCCGGCGCGTGGCCGGTGCCGCTGCTGGGAGTGTGGCCGGCCGATCCGCTCGGCACGTGCCCCGCCGGGCCGCCCGTCAGCACGTGCTCCCCGCCGCGTCCCACCGATGCCGACGCGTCGCCGCCCGCGCGGACACCCGCGGCGACAGGGACGCGCTCATTCTCCGGGATGGTGGAGTGCGGTTGCGGCTCAGGGGACTTCGGGGCCTCGGCCGCGCGTTCCGCCGCCGAGAGTTCCTCCTTCGGGGGCTGGAGCTCCTCGCCGTGCTCGTTGAAGAGCTTGCCGCTCTCCTTGTCGACGTAGACGACCTTGTTCTTGGCGTCGAGGAACGGGACCGCGCTCTCCGGCAGGCCCGCCGGGCGCTTGGGCAGGGTGGCGGCGCCGGCCTCGTCGGTGATCTTGAACGTGCCCTCGGCCAGATGGACCGTCGAGCCCACCATGAGGTTCTTCAGGCCCGACATCACGTCGCCGACCTTCACGAAGGCGAACTTTCCCGCCTTGCCCACGTACGTCATCGGGTCGACGATCCGGCCCGCCTTGCCCAACGCCGAGACCGTCTTCGCGACAGCGCCCCCCTTCCCCGCCGCCCCCGCTCCCCCCGTGAAAACCGTGGTGAGGACGTTGAAGGTGACGCCACCGGCCGCGCGGGCGGGGTTCTTGCCCCACTGGTCGTAGGCGACGAGGGCCTTGGCGGTCTCCTTGACCGCCGTGCGCGAGTCGCGCAGCCAGCCGGGTAGCTGGTCGTCGCGGGCCGCCCAGTAGGCACCGGACAGTGGCGTACAGCTGATCACCACGCCGGTGGCCAGTTTGCCGAGGCCCGTCCAGGCCTCGCCCGCCTTGTCCCAGCCGTCGGTGCCGACGAGGGTGCCCAGGCCCTTGATGGTGCCCCAGACTCCGTCGACGATGAAGCCGTCCCAGACGAAGCTCTTGACCTGGTGCCCCAGCCAGGCGACGCCGGTGTACTCGCGTTCTGCCATCGAGCCCCAGGGCGTCTCCTCGGCGTGGTCGAGGTCGCTCGCCTTGTAGCCGTACATGTTCGGCTTGTGGGAGCCGTCGTCGACGAGGAGCTTCTCCCCGCCGACCAGGGCGACGATCTTGTCGTGGCAGGCTCGCTCGGCGTCGTGGAAGGCGGCGACCGTGGCGTTGACGCTGTGCCACAGGCTGTTGTTGTGCTCGACCTTCTTCTTGTCCCGGCGCCAGTGGTCGTCGCCCTCGATGCTCTTGACGAAGGCCATGGCCTCGTCCTTGAGGTCACCCAGCTTCTTGGCCAGCGGGCGTATCTCGGTCGCGTACGTGCTCAGCGCACCGGACACCTTCTCCAGGTCGCTCGCGAACGCGCTGGATTTCGTCGCCACCGGTGCGGTCGTCGCGAAGAGCCGGTCCGCCTCCGGCGCTTTGTAGCAGGCCGAGAGTCCCTGGAACGTGGAATGGACGGACGCCCCCGAGTCGCGGAAGAGCTTGGCGTCCGAGGCCAGGGTCTTGGCGTCGGACACCAGGGTGTCGACACTGCCGGTGAACTGGGGTATGCCCGAGGGGACGATGAGTTCCTTGTCGTCGCTCACTTCTTGCCACCGCCCTGCCCGGGCATGTCTGTCTTGGGCTCCTTGAGGGCATCGCGCTGGGTGTTGGAAGCCATCTCCAGATCGCCCTCGACGTAATGGCGCGTGGCCTCGGCCGCGCCGTTCAGCGAGGCGGCGGTGCGCTTGGCAATGTAGGTCAGGTCGCCGGACCACTTCTGGGCGAACTCCCCAAGCGCCCCCGCGACGGGGCCGTTCGGCACCGGACCGCAGACCATGCCGCTGATCGTGCCCGCCGCCGTCGCGGCACTCGGCAGGGTCTTCTGCACGCTCTGGCCCGCCTTCGACAAGCCCTCGGCCGCCGTAGCCGTCCGGCTGAGCACGCCGCCCACCTCTGCCGGCCGGATGTCCCATGCCGTCACGGAAGCCCCCCTGGTCCCCGTCCCCTGTTCCCCGTCTCACGGAGATACGTTCATGTGACACATTGCCATATCCCACTGACACTCATGTCCCGGCGACACTCGTGCCCCGGGCACCTCACGCCCCGAGCCCGGCCGCGCCGGGGACCACCCGCCGCTCCTCCGCGAAGTGGCACGCCGACGGGTGGGCCGCCGGGCCCGGGGGGTCGGCGAGCCAGGCGGGCACCTCGAGGGGCGGCACCACTTGGGCGCACTTGTCCTGGGCCTTCCAGCAGCGGGTGCGGAAGCGGCAGCCGGACGGCGGGTTGGCGGGCGAGGGGATGTCGCCGGTCAGGATGATGCGCTCGCGGCGCTCGCGCGCGGCGGGGTCCGGGACGGGGACGGCGGAGAGGAGGGCCTGGGTGTAGGGGTGGGTGGGGTGCTCGTAGATCTGCTGGTCGGTGCCCAGTTCGGCGAAGCGGCCGAGGTACATCACCGCGACGCGGTCGGAGATGTGCCGCACCACGGACAGGTCGTGCGCGATGAAGACGTACGAGAGGTCGAAGGCGTGCTGCAGCCGCTCCAGCAGGTTCACCACCTGGGCCTGGACG
>KL569544.1:10653-11963 GCA_000715685.1 Streptomyces lilacinus | reverse complement strand
CCCTGCTCGTCGACGGCGCGCTGCTGCTGGACCTCACCCCCGGCCCGGCCTTCGCCGCGGCCCGCGCGGGGCGCTCCATCGCCGGGGTGCGGCAGGTGCTGCTCTCCCACCCGCACGACGGGCCCGCCGTCGAGTTCCCCGCCGGGCTGCCGGCGCCGGTGCGGGTGCCGGACGGGCGCGAGCTGTCGGTGATCAGCGGCCACAAGGTGCGCGCGATGGCGCTCGACGCGCCGGGCACGGGCTACGAGGTGACGGCGCCCGACGGGGAACGGCTGCTCTACCTGCCGCCGGGCGCGGCACCGGCCGGGATGGCCGGGCCGCCCGGCCCGTACGGCATGGTGCTGCTCGACGTCGTCGGGAGGCCCGACGCGCTGGCCCGGCTGCGGGAGACCGGCGCGGCCGGGCCGACGACGGACGTCATCGCCGTCCACCTCGACCACGACGTCCTGCCCGGCGGCGAGTTGCACCGCCGGCTCGCCGCGGCGGGCGCGCGCACGGTGCCGGACGGCACGACGCTGGTCGTGGGCGACTACCACGCCGTGCCGGACGTGCCGCGCCGGACGCTCGTCGTGGGCGGCGCCCGGTCGGGCAAGTCCGTCGAGGCCGAGCGCCGCCTCGAGTCCTTCCCCGAGGTCCTCTACGTCGCCACCAGCGGCTCCCGCGAGGGCGACCACGACTGGGCCGCCCGCGTGGCCCGCCACCGCGAGCGCCGCCCCGGCTCCTGGCGCACGACCGAGACCTGCGACCTCGCCCCCCTCCTGGCCGAGGACGGCCCGCCGCTGCTCATCGACTGCCTCGCGCTGTGGCTCACCGACGCGATGGACTCCGTCGGCGCCTGGGACGACGCCACCTGGCACAACGGCGGCGCGGCGGCACTGGCCGGACGGGTGAGGGAGCTGGTGGCGGCGATACGGAACACCCGGCGGGTGGTGGTGCTGGTGAGCAACGAGGTGGGCTCGGGTGTGGTCCCGGCGACGGCATCGGGCCGCCGCTTCCGCGACGAACTGGGGCGCCTGAATGCGGCGGTGGGGGACGAGTGCGAGCACATCCTGCTGGTGGTGGCGGGACAGGCGCTGCCGCTGCGGGGCTGAGGGGGCGGGGGCGGTGTCGCGTGGGCGGCACTGCCGGTGCCGCTGACGGCGGTTCGGCACCGCCGGACCACGCCGCGATGGCCGCGCGCCGTTGCGGCGGTTTGAGGGCCCCCGGCCCCACCCTTTCACCGTTTCCTGGGGCCGGGCCCCAGCCCCCCCGCCCCCCCCGGGGGCCCGGGGGCTTGCCCCCGGTTACGGGAAGGGGCGGGACTGGGGAAA
>KL569544.1:8161-10414 GCA_000715685.1 Streptomyces lilacinus | reverse complement strand
GTTACGGGAAGGGGCGGGACTGGGGAAACCCAAACCGCCGCAACGGCGCTCAGCCCACCGCATGGTGACCGGCGGTGCCGAACCGCCAACGAGCCCGAAAGGAGCGGCCCGCAGCGCGGGGATACCGTCACCTCCCCCGGGTAGTGTGTCGCGGATGAGCGGTCTGAATCTTGATGACTTCGCCACCCTGATCGAGCGCCCCGACTCCGGCGTCCGCCGCGACGCCGAGGAGCGGCGCGCCCGGCTCGGGCGGCCGAAGCCCGGCGCGCTGGGTCGGCTGGACGAGCTCGGCGAGTGGCTCGCCGCCGCCCAGGGCGCCGTACCGGTGAGGCCGGTCGAGCGCCCCCGGGCGCTGCTGTTCGCCGGCGACCACGGCGTCGCCTCCCTCGGCGTCTCCGCCGGCCCCAAGGACGGCGCCGTGGACCTCGTCCGCGCCGTCCTCGACGGCGGCAGCGGCGCCGCGATCCTGGCCCGCCGCCTCGGCGTCGAGGTGCGGGTCGTGGACATGGCGCTGGACTGCGACCCGGCCGAGCTGCCCGCGGAGGTCACCCGGCACCGGGTCCGCCGCGGCTCCGGCCGGATCGACATCGAGAACGCGCTGACCGCCGAGGAGGCGGAGGCGGCCTTCCGCGCCGGGATGGCCATCGCCGACGAGGAGGCCGACTCCGGCACCGACCTCGTCGTCCTGGGCGACCTGAGCGTCGGCGGCACGACCGCCGCCGGCGCCCTGATCGGCGCCCTGTGCGGCACGGACGCCTCCGTGGTGACCGGCCGCGGCGGCTTCGGCATCGACGACCTGGCCTGGATGCGCAAGTGCGCCGCGATCCGGGACGCGCTGCGCCGCGCCCGGCCGGTGCTGGGCGACCAGCTGGAGCTGCTGGCGGCGACGGGCGGCGCGGACTTCGCGGCGATGACGGGGTTCCTGCTGCAGAGCGCGGTGCGCCGCACCCCGGTGATCCTCGACGGCGTGGTGTCCGCGGCGTGCGCGCTGGTCGGCCAGCGGGTGGCGTTCCGGGCGCCGGACTGGTGGCTGGCGGGGCAGCGCAGCGGCGACCCGGCGCAGTCGAAGGCGCTGGAGCGGATGGCGCTCAACCCTCTTCTCGATCAGGGCGTCACAGTGGGCGAGGGGACAGGGGCGCTGCTGGCCCTGCCATTGGTGCAGGCGGCCGCGGCCCTGGCGGCGGAGCTCCCCGAGCGGTCCTGACGACGACCGCACCGGCGAACGAGTCGGTGCGGGCCGAAAGCGGGGCGGAAATGCCCGGATCCGCCGCACACGGTGCCCCATATGATCACTTTTCATGGGAGAAGTCCGCTTGACTCCGGATGAGGGCGTGCGCGGCGCGGCCCGGCGGCGACGCGCCGCCGGTTTCGCCGTGTGGTACTTGCGCGCCGTGACGTTCGTCAACCTGCTCGGCGCGGTCTGGGTGTCCTTCGGCTCGGACATCCGCCGGCACAACGTCGACGAGTTCTTCACGCCGTACCTGCTGACGGCGGGCTTCTCGCCGGCGGTGGTGTCGCTGTTCCTGGCGATCACCATGCGTCGGCGCAAGCGGGCGGCGTGGATCCTCAACCTGGTGCTGGCGGGGCTGCTCCTGCTGCTGCTCGCGTTCGTGATGTTCTTCCCCGAGTTCCGCCGGCACGGGCTGAACTGGTTCTCCCTCGGCGTCACCGCCCTGTTCGTCCTGGCACTGCTGATGGGCCGCCGCGAGTTCTACGCCAAGGGCGACCGGGCCAACCCGAAGCTCGCCTCGGCCGTCGCCGTCGGCGGCCTGCTGGTCACCTCGCTGCTGGCGGCGGGGCTGGTGACGGTCACCAACGAGGCCGGCGACCGGGCGAGCTCCACCTTCCTGGACCGCTGGCACTACGGCGTGATGCGGCTGATCACCGTCGACGTCGACGAGAGCCGCTACATCGGCGTCGCGCCCCCCGGCTGGGTCGACGTCACCATCAACGTGATGAGCACGATCCTGCTGATCGTGGTCGTCTGGGCGGCCTTCCGCTCCCGCCGCGCCACCGACCCGCTCACCGAGGGGGACGAGGAGAGGCTGCGCGGACTGCTCGACCGGTGGGGCGACCGCGACTCGCTCGGCTACTTCGCGCTGCGCCGCGAGAAGAGCGTCGTCTGGTCCCCCTCCGGCAAGGCGGCCGTCACCTACCGCGTGGTCGGCGGCGTCTCGCTGGCCTCCGGCGATCCCATCGGCGACCCCGAGGCCTGGCCCGGCGCCATCGAGCCGCTGTCTCTTATACACATCT
>KL569544.1:6457-7912 GCA_000715685.1 Streptomyces lilacinus | reverse complement strand
GCTGGATCCCCGCCGTGATGGGCGCCTCCGAGGAGGGCGGCACGATCTACGCCCGGCACGGCATGGACGCCCTCGAGCTGGGGGACGAGGCGATCGTGGACACCGCCGAGTTCACCCTCGAGGGCCGCGCGATGCGGACCGTGCGCCAGGCGTTCAACCGCGTCAAGCGCGCCGGATACACCGTCACCGTCCGGCGGCACGAGGACATCCCCGAGGAGGAGATGGCCGAGCTGCTGCGGCGCGCCGACGACTGGCGCGACGGGGCGACCGAGCGCGGCTTCTCCATGGCGCTGGGCCGGCTGGGCGACCCGGACGACGGGCGCTGCGTGATGCTCGAGTGCCACGACGGGGACGGCGAGCTGCGCGCCGTGCTGAGCTTCGTCCCCTGGGGCCCCAAGGGCCTCTCGCTGGACCTGATGCGCCGTGACCGGGACTCCGAGAACGGCCTGATGGAGTTCATGGTCATCGAACTGCTCCAGCGGGCCCGGGGCCTCGGCATCACCCAGGTGTCGCTGAACTTCGCGATGTTCCGGTCCGTCTTCGAGCGCGGCTCGCGGCTGGGCGCCGGTCCGGTGCTGCGGATGTGGCGTTCGCTGCTCAGCTTCTTCTCCCGCTGGTGGCAGATCGAATCGCTGTACCGAGCGAATGCGAAGTACCGACCCATCTGGGAGCCTCGATTCATGCTGTTCGAGAAGAGCAGTGACCTGCTCCGGATCGGCGTCGCCGCCGCCCGGGCCGAGGGCTTCCTGGAGGCCCCGGGCCTGCCCAAGTGGCTCAACCGCAAGCACCTGGAGAGCCGGCGATGAAGCGCGCGGCGCTGCTCCGCGCCGCGCGCACCGAGTGGGGTCCGCTCCGGGCGGCCGTGTGGGGGACGTTCGCCCGCAAGCGGTTCCGGGCCGTCCCGATGACACTCGCGGCCGTCGTGCTCACCGCCGTCTTCCAGATCGTCCAGAACCAGTCCTGGGGCTTCCAGCCCGTCCAGCGGCTGGGCTCCGTCCAGGCACAGCTGCCCTGGTGGCTGGCGCTGCTGCGGACGCCCCTGTCGTTGTTCGTGCCCGCGCTGGACCTGCCGGTGTGGGGGGCGCTGGCGCAGATCCTCATCGTCTTCGGCATCGCCGAGGCGTGCCTGGGCGTGTGGCGCACGCTGGCCGTGGCGTACGTCGCCACCCTCGCGGGGACGATGTACGCGCGGCTGGCCGTGGCCATCGGGCCCGGCTCGCCGTTCGGCCTGCCGCCGGAGGCGGCCAAGGTCATCGACACGGGTCCCTCCGCGGCGGTGGTGGGGCTCGCGATCTACGTCTGCTGGCGCCACCGCGCCTGGTTCACCTGCGGACTGGTGGCCGCCGCCATGGTGGCGGAGGCCGCCGTCAAGCCCAATCTGGCGGGAAAGGAGCACATCGCCGCCGTCGCGGTGACGCTCGCGGTGTGCTCGGTCGAGGAGCTGCTGCGGCGGGG
>KL569544.1:5209-6200 GCA_000715685.1 Streptomyces lilacinus | reverse complement strand
AGATGTGTATAAGAGACAGGAGCGGGATCACCGGTCGGGGGCGCCGGCCACCAGATCGTGAACCTTGTTGCGCACCGCCGCCCAGCGGGCGTCGTGCCGATAGGCCCGCACCCGCGCCCGGCGCCGGGCGCGCGGCCGGTTCCGGTAGAAGCGCCGGGCCCAGGGCGACCCGGGCCGGGCCAGGCGCACCGCGGCCACGATCGCCACGAACGGCACCACCGCGCCGATCAGGGCGAGCCGCGGCTTGCCCTTGGCGAGGGCGAACAGCGCCAACAGGAAGTTGAACAGGGTGTTGGCCACCAGCAGGGTGCGGTTCTCCCGCTCGTCCGGGGTCAGCTCGTTCACCCCGAACGGCGAGAAGCCGGCCAGCACCAGCGCCACCAGCGCCGCCGTCAGCACCACGAGCTCGACGCTCTTGCGGCCCCGCTCGGTCCAGTACACGTCGTCCAGATGCAGGATCAGCGCGAACTCGTCCAGGACCAGCCCCGCGCCCGTACCGAAGAGCACCGCGCAGACGGCCGCGCCGAAGCCGTGCCGTCCCTCGGCGACCGCGCCAAAGCCGCCCACCACCATGAGCACCACGCCGGGCACCACGTGGTGCACGTGCAGTCCGCCCGGCTTGATGTTGCGGAACGGGCCCCGGCCGGCCCGGATCAGCCGGGTGATGGTGCGGGTGACGAGGAAGGTGAGGACGAAGGCGGCCAGCGCCAGCAGCAGCGGCAGCTTCCCCGGCTCGACGATGTTCCGTGTCAGCCAGTGACCCATCACCACACCCCGCTTCCGCGCGCGCCCACCAGCAAAATTACCGCCGGGGGACGCGGGATACCCTGCCCGCGATGACCGACACGACCCCCGACCGGGCGAGCGTCGCCGACGCCCTGCGCTTCGCCTTCGGCACCCTCACCGCCCTCCCCGTGCGCCTCACCCGCTGGGACCGGCCCGCCGCCCGCGGCGGGATGCTGGCCGCGCCGCTGGCCGGCCTGGCCGTGGG
>KL569544.1:4590-4963 GCA_000715685.1 Streptomyces lilacinus | reverse complement strand
GCCTGGCCGTGGGCGGCTGCGCCGCCGCGGCCGGGCTGCTGTGCGCGCTGCTGGGCTCGGGCCCCCTCCTCGCGGCCGTCGTCACGGTCGCGGTGCCCGCGGTGCTCACCCGGGGGCTGCACCTGGACGGGCTCGCCGACGTCGCGGACGGACTCGGCAGCGGCAAACCCGCCGAGGACGCCCTGCGGATCATGAAGCAGTCGGACATCGGCCCGTTCGGCGTCATCGCCCTGCTGCTGACCCTGCTCGGCCAGGTCGCCGCCCTCGCCCGGCTCTACGAGACCGGCGCCGTCCGCGGCGCCCTCGCCGCCGTCCTCGCGGCCCTCGCCGCCCGCTGCACCCTGACCCTGGCGGCCCGCGCGGGCGTGCCGGC
>KL569544.1:0-4316 GCA_000715685.1 Streptomyces lilacinus | reverse complement strand
GTGCGGGCGGCCGGGGCCGTCGCGCTCGCGGCGGCCGGCGCCGAACTCCTGCTGCGCCACTGCCGACGACGGTTCGGCGGCGTCACCGGCGACGTCTTCGGCGCCCTCGCGGAGACCGCCGCGACCGTCGCGCTGCTCGTCCTGACCCTGGGCTGAGCGCGCTCGCGGGGATACGCTCTCGCGTGCCCAACAGCCCGAGCCCGGGCGGCGCGAGCGCGGCGCTTACGATCACAGGGTGCGGCCGACCCACCACCCTCGGCCGAGAACTCCAACGGAAGTAGGGACACCCACCACCGTGACTGCTCTGACTCTCAGCACCTCCAGCGCGGCGACGCTGCGCGCGGACGCCATTGTCGTCGGTGTGGCGAAGGGCCCGAAGGGTCCCGTCGTCGCGCCCGGCGCGGAAGCCGTGGACACGGCGTTCGACGGAAAGCTGGCCACCGTTCTGGAGACCCTCGGCGCCTCCGGCGGCGAGGGCGAGGTGACCAAGCTGCCCGCCCCGTCCGGCCTCAAGGCCCCGGTCGTGCTGGCGGTCGGCCTGGGCGAGGCCCCCGGGGAGGACGAGGTCTTCGCCGAGGAGGCGCTGCGCCGTGCCGCCGGCAGCGCCGCCCGCGCGCTGGCCGGCGTGAAGAAGGCCGCCTTCGCCCTGCCCGTCGAGGACGCCGAGGCCGTCGCGGCCATCGGTGAGGGCGCGGCCCTGGGCGCGTACACCTTCACCGCCTGCCGGGGCACCACCGGCAAGAAGGACGCCAAGAACGACAAGAGCGCGCCGCTGGGCGAGGCCGCGATCCTGGGCGCCAAGCCGCGCGACAAGGCCTTCAAGGCCGCCGTCGAGCGCGCCGCCGCCGTGGCCGCGGAGGTCAACCGCGCCCGCGACCTGATCAACCTGCCCTCCAACGACCTGACCCCGAAGACCTTCGCCGCCCAGGCCCAGGCCGCGGCGAAGGAGTTCGGCCTCAAGGTCGAGGTGCTGGACGAGAAGGCGCTGGTCAAGGGCGGCTACGGCGGCCTCATGGGCGTCGGCCAGGGCTCGGAGAACCCGCCGCGCCTGGTGCGTATCGCCTACACCCACGCCAAGGCGGAGAAGACCCTGGCCCTGGTCGGCAAGGGCATCACCTACGACTCGGGCGGCATCTCGCTGAAGCCGGCCGGCCACAACGAGACCATGAAGTGCGACATGGCCGGCGCCGCCGCCGTCTTCGCCGCGGTCGTGGCCGTCGCCAAGCTGGGCCTGGCGGTCAACGTCACGGGCTGGCTGGCCCTCGCGGAGAACATGCCCTCCGGCTCCGCCACCCGTCCGGGCGACGTCCTGCGGATGTACAGCGGCAAGACCGTCGAGGTGCTGAACACCGACGCCGAGGGCCGCCTGGTGCTGGCCGACGCCCTCACCCGCGCCTCCGAGGAGAACCCGGACGCGATCGTGGACGTCGCCACCCTCACCGGTGCCATGGTCCTCGCGCTGGGCGACCGCACCTTCGGCGTCATGGCCAACGACGACGCGTTCCGCACCTCGCTGTACGAGATCGCCGAGGAGGTCGGCGAGCAGGCGTGGCCGATGCCGCTCCCCGTCGAGCTGCGCAAGTCGATGGACTCCCCCGTGGCCGACATGGCCAACATGGGCGAGCGCATGGGCGGCGGCCTGGTGGCCGGCCTGTTCCTGCAGGAGTTCGTGGGCGAGGGCATCACCTGGGCCCACCTGGACATCGCGGGCCCGGCCTTCCACGAGAAGGCGCCCTACGGCTACACCCCCAAGGGCGGCACCGGCTCCGCCGTGCGCACCCTGGTCCGCCTCGCGGAGCGCACCGCCGACGGCGACCTGGGCTGAGCCGTCCGGCGCGCGTACGCGGTCACGACCACGGCCCCGGGCGGAAGCCCGGGGCCGTTTCGCGCGGGGCGTCATACGGGCGGTCCGGGAATCAGCCGGGAAGGGCTCGTGTTCGCTACGGACGAAACCCGCACGAATACACCGACTCGTACGCGCGAGTAACCCCGAGAAGGTGACGCATCAGTCGTCCCACAGCCCGGCCCGGCGTCCCGCCGTCCGTCAACAAGTGCGAAGATGTTGTCTCGGCAGGACAGGGCCCCCACCAAACACAGGGCCGAAGCAACAGCGGCCGAACAACAGCCGCCGCCCGGTCACCGACGACCGGCAACGGCGTACCCATGCATGGAGGACGTGACGTGGCGAACGACGCCAGCACCGTTTTCGACCTAGTGATCCTCGGAGGCGGTAGTGGTGGTTACGCCGCTGCCCTGCGCGGAGCGCAGCTGGGTCTCGACGTCGCCCTGATCGAGAAGGACAAGCTGGGCGGCACCTGCCTGCACCGCGGCTGCATCCCCACCAAGGCTCTGCTGCACGCGGGCGAGATCGCCGACCAGGCCCGCGAGGCCGAGCAGTTCGGCGTCAAGGCCGCCCTCGAGGGCATCGACATCGCGGGTGTCCACAAGTACAAGGACGACGTGATCTCGGGCCTGTACAAGGGCCTGCAGGGCCTGGTCGCCTCCCGCAAGGTCACCTACGTGACCGGCGAGGGCCGCCTGTCCTCCCCGACCTCGGTCGAGGTCAACGGCCAGACCTACACCGGCCGCCACGTCCTGCTGGCCACCGGCTCCGTGCCGAAGTCGCTGCCGGGCCTGACCATCGACGGCGACCGCGTCATCTCCTCGGACCACGCGCTGGTCCTGGACCGCGTCCCGAAGTCCGCGATCGTGCTGGGCGGCGGCGTCATCGGCGTCGAGTTCGCCTCCGCGTGGAAGTCCTTCGGCGTCGACGTCACCATCGTCGAGGCGCTCCCCCACCTCGTCCCGGTCGAGGACGAGAACAGCTCCAAGCTGCTGGAGCGCGCCTTCCGCAAGCGCGGCATCAACTTCTCCCTCGGCTCCCGCTTCTCCGGCGTGGAGTACACCGCCGACGGCGTGAAGGTCTCCCTGGAGAACGGCAAGACCTTCGAGGCCGAGCTGCTGCTCGTCGCCGTCGGCCGCGGCCCGGTCTCCCAGGGCCTGGGCTACGAGGAGGCCGGCGTCGCGATGGACCGCGGCTACGTCCTCGTCGACGAGTACATGCAGACGAACGTGCCGACCGTCTCGGCCGTGGGTGACCTCGTCCCGACCCTCCAGCTCGCGCACGTCGGCTTCGCGGAGGGCATCCTGGTGGCGGAGCGACTGGCCGGGCTCAAGCCCGTGCCGATCGACTACGACGGCGTGCCCCGCGTCACGTACTGCCACCCGGAGGTCGCCTCGGTCGGCATCACCGAGGCGAAGGCCAAGGAGCTGTACGGCGCCGACAAGGTCGTCGCTCTGAAGTACAACCTCGCGGGCAACGGCAAGAGCAAGATCCTGAAGACCGCGGGCGAGATCAAGCTCGTCCAGGTGCGGGACGGTGCCGTCGTCGGCGTCCACATGGTCGGCGACCGTATGGGTGAGCAGGTCGGCGAAGCCCAGCTGATCTACAACTGGGAGGCGCTGCCGGCCGAGGTCGCACAGCTCATCCACGCGCACCCGACGCAGAACGAGGCGCTGGGCGAGGCCCACCTGGCCCTGGCCGGCAAGCCGCTGCACTCGCACGACTGAGTCCCGAGCGCACCACCATCCGCACTACTCGTAAGGAGCAACCGCAACCATGGCGGTTTCCGTAACCCTGCCGGCGCTCGGCGAGAGCGTGTCCGAGGGCACCGTCACCCGCTGGCTCAAGGCCGAGGGTGAGCGCGTGGAGGCCGACGAGCCGCTGCTCGAGGTCTCCACCGACAAGGTCGACACCGAGATCCCGGCCCCCGCGTCCGGCATCCTCGCCCACATCAAGGTGGCCGAGGACGAGACGGTCGAGGTCGGCGCCGAGCTCGCGATCATCGACGACGGCACCGGCGCCCCCGCCGAGGCTCCGGCCCCGGCCGCCGCCGAGGCCGCCGCCCCGGTCGCCGAGGCCGCTCCGGCCCCGGTCGCCGAGGCCCCCGCGGCCCCGGCCCCCGCCGCCGAGGCTCCCGCCCCCGCCGCCGCCCCGGCCGCTGCCTCCGGCACCGACGTCGTCCTGCCCGCGCTGGGCGAGTCGGTCACCGAGGGCACCGTCACCCGCTGGCTCAAGGAGGTCGGCGAGACGGTCGAGGCCGACGAGCCGCTGCTCGAGGTCTCCACCGACAAGGTCGACACCGAGATCCCGGCGCCCGCCTCCGGCGTGCTGCTCGAGATCGTCGTCGGTGAGGACGAGACCGCCGAGGTCGGCGCCAAGCTCGCCGTCATTGGTGCCGCCGGCGCCGCTCCGGCCGCCGCCGCCCCGGCAGCGCCGGCCGCCCCGGCCGCCGCGCCCGCCCCGGCTCCGGCCC
>KL569543.1:6363-9892 GCA_000715685.1 Streptomyces lilacinus | reverse complement strand
CCGCGAAGCCGGCCGCGGCCGCGCCCGCCAAGCCGGCGGCCGCCGCCAAGGCCCCCGCGGCCGAGGGCGCCGGTCCGGAGTTCGTGACGCTGCGCGGTCCGTCCGCCGCGGTCGCCAAGAACATGAACGCCTCGCTGGAGCTGCCGACGGCCACGTCCGTCCGCGCCGTCCCGGTGAAGCTGCTGTTCGACAACCGCATCGTCATCAACAACCACCTCCAGCGCGCCCGCGGTGGCAAGGTCTCCTTCACGCACCTCATCGGCTTCGCCATGGTGCAGGCGCTGAAGCTGATGCCGTCGATGAACCACTCCTTCGCGGAGAAGGACGGCAAGCCCACCCTCGTCAAGCCCGAGCACGTCAACCTGGGCCTGGCGATCGACCTGGTCAAGCCGAACGGTGACCGCCAGCTCGTGGTCGCGGCCATCAAGAAGGCCGAGACCCTGAACTTCTTCGAGTTCTGGCAGGCCTACGAGGACATCGTCCGCCGCGCCCGCGTGGGCAAGCTGACGATGGAGGACTTCACCGGCGTCACCGCGTCGCTGACCAACCCCGGCGGCATCGGCACCGTCCACTCCGTGCCGCGCCTGATGCCCGGTCAGGGCCTCATCGTCGGCGTCGGCGCCATGGACTACCCCGCCGAGTTCCAGGGCACCTCGCAGGACGCCCTGAACAAGCTGGGCATCTCCAAGGTCATGACCCTGACCTCGACGTACGACCACCGGGTGATCCAGGGCGCCGCCTCCGGCGAGTTCCTGCGGGTCATGCACCAGCTGCTGCTGGGCGAGAACGGCTTCTACGACGAGATCTTCGAGGCCCTGCGCATCCCCTACGAGCCGATCCGCTGGCTCAAGGACATCGACGCCTCGCACGACGACGACGTCACCAAGGCCGCCCGGGTCTTCGAGCTGATCCACTCCTACCGGGTCCGCGGCCACGTCATGGCCGACACCGACCCGCTGGAGTACCGCCAGCGCAAGCACCCCGACCTCGACATCACCGAGCACGGGCTCACGCTGTGGGACCTCGAGCGCGAGTTCGCGGTCGGCGGCTTCGCCGGCAAGTCGATGATGAAGCTGCGCGACATCCTGGGCGTGCTGCGCGACTCGTACTGCCGCACCACCGGCATCGAGTACATGCACATCCAGGACCCCAAGCAGCGCCGCTGGATCCAGGACCGCGTCGAGCGCCCGCACTCCAAGCCGGAGCGCGAGGAGCAGCTGCGCATCCTGCGCCGACTGAACGCCGCGGAGGCGTTCGAGACGTTCCTGCAGACGAAGTACGTCGGCCAGAAGCGGTTCTCCCTGGAGGGCGGCGAGTCCGTCATCCCGCTGCTGGACGCGGTGCTGGACGCGGCCGCCGAGTCCCGTCTGGACGAGGCCGTCATCGGCATGGCCCACCGTGGCCGCCTGAACGTGCTGGCCAACATCGTCGGCAAGTCCTACGCGCAGATCTTCCGCGAGTTCGAGGGCAACCTCGACCCGAAGTCGATGCACGGCTCCGGCGACGTGAAGTACCACCTGGGTGCCCAGGGCGTCTTCACCGGCCTGGACGGCGAGCAGATCAACGTCTCGCTGGCCGCCAACCCCTCCCACCTGGAGACGGTCGACCCGGTCGTCGAGGGCATCGCCCGCGCCAAGCAGGACATCATCGGCAAGGCCGGCACGGACTTCACCGTCCTGCCGATCCAGCTGCACGGCGACGCGGCCTTCGCGGGCCAGGGCGTCGTGGCCGAGACCCTGAACATGTCGCAGCTGCGCGGCTACCGCACCGGCGGCACCGTGCACATCGTCATCAACAACCAGGTCGGCTTCACCGCGCCGCCGGAGTCCTCGCGCTCGTCGCTGTACTGCACCGACGTCGCGCGCATGATCGAGGCGCCGATCTTCCACGTGAACGGTGACGACCCGGAGGCCGTGGTCCGCGTCGCGCGGCTCGCCTTCGAGTTCCGCCAGGCGTTCAACAAGGACGTCGTCATCGACCTGATCTGCTACCGCCGCCGGGGCCACAACGAGTCGGACAACCCCTCGTTCACCCAGCCGCTGATGTACGACCTGATCGACAAGAAGCGCTCGGTGCGCAAGCTCTACACCGAGTCCCTCATCGGTCGCGGCGACATCACCCTGGAAGAGGCCGAGCAGGCCCTGCAGGACTACCAGGGTCAGCTGGAGAAGGTCTTCGTCGAGGTCCGCGACGCCGACGCCGCCCCGACCGAGGCCCCCGCCCCGGCCCCGCTCGGCGGCTTCCCGGTCGCCGTGGACACCGCGATCTCCCAGGAGGTCCTCAAGCGGATCGCCGAGTCGCAGGTCGCCACCCCGGCCAACGTCACGGTGCACCCGCGCCTGGTGCCGCAGCTGCAGCGCCGCGCCGCCAGCATCGAGGACGGCACGATCGACTGGGGCATGGGCGAGACCCTCGCCTTCGGCTCGCTGCTGATGGAGGGCACCCCGGTCCGCCTCGCCGGCCAGGACTCCCGCCGCGGCACCTTCGGCCAGCGCCACGCGGTGCTCGTCGACCGCGAGACCGGCGAGGACTACACCCCGCTGCTCTACCTCTCCGACGACCAGGCGCGCTTCAACGTCTACGACTCGCTGCTCAGCGAGTACGCGGCGATGGGCTTCGAGTACGGCTACTCGCTGGCCCGCCCGGACGCGCTGGTCCTGTGGGAGGCCCAGTTCGGTGACTTCGTCAACGGCGCCCAGTCCGTCATCGACGAGTTCATCTCCTCCTCCGAGCAGAAGTGGGGCCAGACCTCCGGCGTCACCCTGCTGCTGCCGCACGGCTACGAGGGCCAGGGCCCGGACCACTCCTCGGCCCGCATCGAGCGGTTCATGCAGCTCTGCGCGCAGGACAACATGACGGTCGCCATGCCGACGCTGCCGTCGAACTACTTCCACCTGCTGCGCTGGCAGGTCCACAACCCGCACCACAAGCCGCTGATCGTCTTCACCCCGAAGTCGATGCTGCGTCTGAAGGCCGCGGCGTCGAAGGCGGAGGAGTTCACGACCGGCGGCTTCCGTCCGGTCATCGGCGACACCACGGTCAAGGCCGAGGACGTCCGCAAGGTCGTCTTCTGCTCCGGCAAGGTCTACTACGACCTGGAGGCCGAGCGGGTCAAGCGCGGCGCCATGGACACCGCGATCGTCCGCCTCGAGCGCCTGTACCCGCTGCCGGGTGCGGAGCTCCAGGAGGAGCTCAAGAAGTACACCGGCGCCGAGAAGTTCATCTGGGCGCAGGAGGAGCCGGCGAACCAGGGGGCGTGGCCGTTCATCGCGCTCAACCTGATCGACCACCTGGACCTGGCGGTCGGGGCGGACATTCCGGCGCGGGAGCGTCTGCGGCGCGTGTCGCGGCCGCACTCGTCCTCGCCGGCGGTCGGTTCCGCGAAGCGGCACCAGGTGGAGCAGGCGGCGCTGGTCGCCGAGGTCTTCGAGGCCTGACCTCGCCTCTCCGGGCCAGCACGGGTGCCCCGCACCACTTCGGTGGTGCGGGGCACCCGCCGTTTATTTTCAGCCCGTCCGGCGTTTGAGGA
>KL569543.1:1699-6075 GCA_000715685.1 Streptomyces lilacinus | reverse complement strand
GGAAACGGTGAAAGGGCGGGACCGGGGCCGGCCGCCCGCAGGGCCTACCCCAGGTACGGCTCGAAGTCCCAGTACGGACGTACTCGCTGGCGCGCCGCCAACGTATGCGGGTGCTGCGCACCCAGGGTGCGCGTCAGGCGCTGGAGGGCGTCCTCCTCGACCTTGCCCGCCTCCTCGTGCTCCCGCAGCCCCCGCAGGTCCATCGCCAGCGCGACCTCGCAGGACAGCGTGAACGGGTGGTCCTCCCCCAGCGCGTGCCGCGACCGCCGCAGCGTGTCGCGGCTGAGCTCGTGCGCACTCTCGAGGCGGCCGGTGAAATTGCGGCCGCCTGCCGTATTGATGGCGCAGCCCAGCACCCACGGGTGGTCGGGCCCGAGCGTGGCGGTCAGCCCGGCGAAGGCGGATTCGAACATGGTGAGGGCCTCGGACCGCTCGCCGGCGGCCTGGAGGATCAGGCCGGTGTTGGAGAGCATGCCGGTGCTGATGGGGTGTGCGGGACCGAGGAGGTCCCGGAAGGCGCTCTCGCCCTCGGCGATGAGGTCCCTGGCCTGGCCGAGGTCGCCGTGCTCGCGGGCGTAGTTGCCGTAGTCGACGACGAGGCACGTGGTGGCGTAGTGCCGACGGCCGTGGACCTGCTCGGTCTGCTCGAGCAGGCTGGCCATGGCTCCGCCGGCGTCCTGCAGGGCGCCGGCCCGCCGCTCGCACAGCAGGAGGTTGTGCCGGGCGCGCAGGGTCTGCGGGTGCTGGGGGCCGAGGACCTGGATGTGCAGCCGCATGCCGAGCTCCTGGCGGGCGAGCGCGTCGCGGTAGCGGCCCATGAGCCGCAGGTCGCGGGCGCAGGCGATGCCGGAGATCAGGGTGGCGGCGTGCCGGGCGCGCAGCAGCGACTCGCGCTTGCGCAGGGTCTCGAGGTCGACCTCGTACGCCTCGGCGTAGCGGCCGAGCAGGCGCAGGCCCGCGCCCAGGTTGTGCTGGGCGAGCAGGGTGAGGTGGTCGTCGGGGCCGAGCAGCTCGAGGGCGGTCTCGAGCACCTCGCGCTGGGCCTGGAGGGCCTCGGCGTACTGGCCGAGGTAGCGCTGGTCGGCGGCGAGGCAGCTGGTGGCGGTCATCAGGGCGGTGCCCTCGAGGCCGGGGACGGTGCGCAGCCGGTCGAGGAGCTCGCGGTCGAGTTCGTAGGCGGCGCGGAAGGAGCCGTAGGCGCGCAGGATGTTGCCCTGCTGGGTGGTGAGGTCCATCATGCGCGGGTGCTCGGGCGGGTGGAGCTCCGACCACTGCTCGCGCACCTGCTCGGCGAGGGCCACGCCGGTGCGGAACTCGCCGCTGCGGAAGCAGTAGCGCAGGAGGTTGAGGACGGTGTCCTGGACGCGGTCGTTCCGGCTGCCGAGGGCGCCGGAGGGCTCCAGGTGCGGCAGCAGCTCGGCGTAGCGGGGCCAGAGCCGGGAGTCCTGTGGGTTGCCGGGGTCGGCGGCGGCGAGCATGCGGCGGACGACCTTGCGGTGCAGGGTGCGGTCCTCGGGCGAGGTGAGCCGGCCCACGATGTCGTGGACGATCCGGTGCATGTGCACGGACTCCTGCTCGGGGCCCGGCTCCTCGCCGGCGAGGGCGGTACGGGTGTCGCGGGTGAGGACGGAGTAGTTGACGAGGGTGTCCAGGGCGCGGGTCCAGGCGGCCAGGTCGGTGGCGAGCCAGCCGAGGCCCTCGGGCAGGTCGGCGGCGGGCAGGTGGCGGACGAGGCCGATGGGGATGCGGCCGGGGGCGAAGGCGGCGCACAGGGAGAGCAGCTCCACCGCGTGCGGCTGGATCTCGCGGAGCCTGTTGATCAGTATCGACCAGGAGGTGAGGGAGGAGCGCGGGACGCCGTCGAAGCCGCCCTGGTCGGCCAGCTCGGAGAGCTCGCCGTCGCGGACCATGCGCAGGTAGTCGGAGACGGGCATGTCGGACTCGCCGAGCCAGGCGGCGGCCTGGACGAGGGCGAGCGGGATGTCCGCGAGCTCGGCGGCGACCTCGTCGGCCTGCGCGGCGGTGAGGCGCGGGGCGCGGCGCATCAGATAGCCGGTGCTCTCGCCGCGCTCGAAGCCGGGCACCTCCATCAGGACCGTGCGGCTCTCGCTCCAGCTGCGGTTGCGGGAGGTGATCAGGACGTGGCCGGGGCCCTCGGGGAGGAGGTCCTCGGCGCCCTCGAGGTCGTCCCAGCCGTCGAAGATCAGCAGCCAGCGGGCGTGGGGGTCGCCGCGGCGCAACGCCTCGTGGACGGCGCGGATGCGCTCGCCGGGCTCGGAGCCGCTGGTCAGGCCGAGCTCGGGGGCGAGCTCGGCCAGGCGCTCGCGCAGGGTGCCGCGGGTGTCGGAGTTGACCCACCAGACGACGTCGTAGTCGGAGCAGAAGCGGTGGGCGTACTCGGCGGCCATCTGGGTCTTGCCGATGCCGGACATGCCGAGGAGCGTGACGACGGCCGTGCCGTGGTCGGCGTCCATCAGGTGCTGCTGGAGGCCGGTGAGGAGGTCGTCGCGGCCGGTGAAGCGGACGTTGCGGCGGGGGACGTCGCCCCAGACCGCCGGGGGGTCGTTGGGGTAGCGGGAGCCGGGCGCGGCGGGCAGCGGGCGGCGCGAGGCGCGGTCCGGGAGCCCCAGCCGTCCCAGCAGTCTGCGCTCGGCCTCCTGGGCGCCCACGCCCCACAGGTCGACGGGCTCGAGGACGGCGGTGGCGGGCAGCAGCGCGCGGTTGGTCAGATTGACGGCCGCGAAGCGCTGGGCGTTGGCGCTGACGATGCCGCGCAGGGCCTCGCTCCACTCGCCCTCGGGGCGCGGGCCGAGCTGGAAGAACCAGTCGCTGAGCACGAGCAGTATGCGCCCGGAGGCCAGCAGCAGGTCGTCCAGGGCGGATTCGAGGGGGACCTCGCGGGGCGGGTCCCAGCGGTGGAGGGTGACCCGGTGGCCGTGGCTCTCCAGCCGGTGGGCGATCCAGGTGGCCCAGGGCCGGTGGAATCCGGCGAAGACGACGACGAAGTGCTCGGCCTGTCCTTGCGCGCCGGTGCCGGCCGCCTGCCGCTGCGTGGCCATCCGCACGCCTCCCTTTTCTCCGCGCCGCACCGGCGAGGACCGGCACGACACGAGATTACCCTACGTCACGACGTGGTGACAGCCCGTCGCTCATCCGAAAACGGTTCGTCCGACCGTTCGAGGGCGACGAGATGCCGCTCCATGCCGGCGACGAACTGCCGCCCGGCAGAAGTCAGTTCAGCCGATTCAAGCAGGACCGGCAGGGCTTCCGCGACCTGGCGGGCGCAGGAATCCCGGCGCGCTCGGGCGTCCCGCCGCGCACGGGGCGCGAGGCTCCGGTGGTGCGCGGCGCGGGCCCAGAAGTCGGCCAGCGCGAGGTGGGCGTAGGTCCCCTGGAGCACGCCCCCCAGGGGACGGGGGTCCGGTCGCCACGCCACCCGGTAGCGCGCCTCCGGCGATGCCCCGTGCAGGGGCATCAGGTCGTGGAGGACGGCCAGCTTGCTGTGCTGGATCTCGTGGACGAGGACCTCGGCGAGGCCGGCGGCCGTCCCCGGTCGGGTCGTCAGCACCGCTCCCGGGGCGGTGCGGAACGTCGCGCTCGCCTTGGCCGCCCCGCCGGCGCCCCGCCCCAGCGGCACCAGGCAGCGCAGCAGCGCCGACACCTCCGCCGCCCGCACCGGGTCGGTGGCGCGCAGCAGCGCGAGGGCGGCCCGCCACTGCCGCGTCCAGGGCCGGGCGTCGCCGGTCCGGGGCGCGGCGGGCAGGCCGGCGCGGCCCACGCCGCCGGGCGGGGCGCGGTACGGGTCGAGGTCGTCGAGGTACGCGGCGGTGCCCGGCAGCCGCGTCAGGCCCTGCCAGCCGGGCGCGGCACCCCGCACGCGGCCGGCGCCGCGCAGCAGGACGCCGTCCCGGGGTCCGCCGGCCGGGCCCGGCCGGACGGCGGGCCCGTCGGCGGTGAGTCGGACGACGGCGTCGGCGGTGCGCAGGACGCCGACGCCGGGGAGGGCCAGGACCCCGCCGGGGGCCGGCAGGTCGGCGGTGAAGTCGGCGCCCGCGCGCAGGGCGACGGCGGCGGCGACGGCCCCGAAGTGGTCGAGCAGGGCGGTCAGCGCGGCGCCGTCGGCGGCGGTCAGCGCGCGGGCCAGCCAGGTGCCGATCGAGGGGTAGGCGAGGGCGTCGGCGGCCGAGGGGGCGTGGTGGGCCTCGGCGTGCTCGAGCAACCGCCAGTGCTCGTCGAAGCGTCGGCGGTCCCGCGGGGCGACCGCACCGGGCTCCTCGATACGGGTGAGCAGCGACTTCAGCAGGATCAGCCGCCGGCTGCGCACCGCGCCGCGCAGCAGCGCGTGGTCGGCGGGGCCGGATCTGTCTCTTATACAC
>KL569543.1:0-1451 GCA_000715685.1 Streptomyces lilacinus | reverse complement strand
AGATGTGTATAAGAGACAGACTCGAGGCTCTCGGCGGGCAACGGCGCGCGTCCGGCGCTTCTGTCCGGATCCCGCCGGGTCACCGTCCGGCGCACGCGACGTCGAGGCCGCCCACGCCGCCGTCGTCCCAGCCCTCGCCCGGCTCGGCGGGGCACAGGAGCACGCCGCGCACGGCCTCGGCGAGGACGGGGTCCGTGGAGGCGCGCAGGTCGCGCAGGCCGAGGCCGGTGAGGTCGGGCAGCGGCGGCGGTGGGGCCGCGCCGTCCGTGCGGCCGGCCGCCGGGGCGGCGTTCTCGAGCTCGTTCACCCTCTTCTCCTCCCTGCCGCCATCCGCCGGGAACTGCCCCCGCGGCTGCACGGTTCTTCCCAGCGCCCGTGAGTCGGAAACACGTTCGGATCAGGTCCGGTCAACCACCCCCGAGACTCGGGCCACGGCCTCCCGGGTCGCCTGGACCTCGGCCCAGGGCACCTCGGCCAGCCGGCCGGTCAGGTCGCGCCACTCGCGCTGCGCGTCGCGGAAGGCGGTCAGGGCGGCCCGGTGCAGGCCCATGCGCTCCATGGCGTCGCCGTAGCGGTGCAGGGCGCGGGCGACGGTCACCGAGCCCGGCCCGTCGGGGGCGGGCAGGCGCCGCGCCTCCCGCGCCGCCGCGTCGAACGCCGCGGCCGCGTCGGCCACCGGGACCGTGCCCGCCCGCTCGCCGAGGACGAGCCGGGCCGTGCCGAGCTCCAGCCAGGCCTCGGCCCGTACGGCGGTGTCCCCGGCCCGGCGGGCCACCTGTTCCAGCAGGTGGCAGCTCTCGTAGAGGTCGGGCAGGAAGCCCTGCCGCCCGTACCGCAGCACGAGGGCGCGGCCGAGCAGCAGTTGGGCGCGCGAGCGCAGCGGGGAGCTCCCGGGGGCGACGGCGTAGGCCTCGCGCAGCACGGCCTCGGCCCGCCCGGTGAGCGCGGTCGCGGCGCCGGGCGCGGCCGCGCGGCGCAGCAGCGACGCGCCCCATTCCGCCAGCAGTTCGCCGCGCCGGAGGCTGTCGCGGGGGCTGAGGTCGACCGCCGCGGCGTAGGCGTCGTCCGCGGCGGCCCAGTGGTCGGCGGAGGCGTGGGTGCGGGCCTGCTCGGTGCGGCAGCGCAGGCGTTGGGTGTCGTCGGCGGCCGTCTCGGCGGCCTTCTCGAGCACGGCGAGGACCTCCGGGGCGCCGGCGTCGGTCAGCCGCAGGGCGTGGGCCAGGTCCAGGAGCGCGGCGCACCGCTGGATGTCGGGGGCCTGCTCGGCGTCCAGCAGGGCGCAGGCCGCGCGCAGTTCGGCGACGGCCTCGTCGGCGTACGGGCTGGGGCCGTCGTCGCCGGCCAGGGCGAGCAGGATCCGGCCCAGGCGCAGCCGGACCGGGGAGCGCTCGGCGGGCAGGGCGCGCAGGGCGCGGGCGGCGGCGACGAGGTGGGCGCGGTCGCCGTCGGCC
>KL569542.1:9148-9304 GCA_000715685.1 Streptomyces lilacinus | reverse complement strand
GGTTTTTCGCGCCTTCCGGCGTGATCACTACTTTAGCGGATTTCCCCGGTGACTCCTAATCGGAGTCCGAGGCCTTCACGTTCCGAATTTCGGCATGCCGAAATTCATCCCGTTCAGGGGCCGTGCAGGTAGTGGTTGCCGCCGGTGCGGCTCGAG
>KL569542.1:7809-8834 GCA_000715685.1 Streptomyces lilacinus | reverse complement strand
TGGTTGTCACAGAACCGTTCCGGCGCCGTGGCAACTCGGAGAACACTACGGATCTGCTGTACCGGTGTCAACTCGCCCCCGGCCGGGTCTCCTAGTCGAGGTCGCTGAGCCGTCCGCCGGCGTCCGGCTGGGCGTCCTCGACGCGGCGGAGGAGGCGGGTCAGCAGCTCTCCGAGCAGTGCGCGCTCCGCGGTGGAGAGGTCCTGGAGCAGGTCCCCCTCGAAGACCGTGGCCATGCGGAGTCCCTCCAGCCACTTCGCGCGCCCCTCCTCTGTAATGCCGACGATGACCCGCACGCGGTTGGTCTCGTCCCTTTCCCGGGTGACGAGGCCCTCGGCGACCATGCGGTCGATGCGGTGGGTCATGGCGGCGGGGGTGAGGCCGAGGCGCTTGGCGAGGTCGCCGGGGCCCAGGTGGTAGGGCTCTCCGGCGAGGACGAGGGCCTTGAGGACCTCCCACTCGGCGTTGCTGATGCCGAGCTCGGCGGTCTGGCGGCCGTAGGCGACGTTCATCCGCCGGTTGAGCCGGCTGAGGGCCGAGACGACCCGCTCCACCTGGGGGTCCAGGCCCTGGAACTCGCGCTGGTAGGCGGCGATCTGCTCTTCGAGGCTCGGCTCGGCGGGCCCGGGGGTGTCAGCCATGAGCGGCAGTATGACAGAAACCATTCGCGCTAAAGCCCTTCATCATGTACTGTTTAGCTTCGAAGTTTAGGTCTGAAGTCTTCAAGTTCGAGGGGTGAGTGTGACCACCGCGATGGGCGCAGCGCTGCGCCGGATCCAGTTGGGCAACGCGTTGAGCGCGTTCGGCAACGGCTTCACGGTTCCGTTCCTGTTCGTGTACGTGTCTCAGGTGCGAGGCCTGGGCGCGAGCACGGCGGGGATCGTGCTGGCGACGTTCGCCGTGGCCGCGCTCGTCGTGCTGCCGTTTGTCGGTCGGGTCATCGACCGGCGGGGTCCGCTGCCTGTTGCCGTCGCCGGTACGGTCTCCGCCGCCGTGGGCTCGATGGGGCCTGTCTCTTATACACAT
>KL569542.1:6556-7581 GCA_000715685.1 Streptomyces lilacinus | reverse complement strand
GCTCGGTCTGGCGGACAGCCAGCCGCTCGTGGTGGCCGCTGCCGCCGCGCTCGGTGCCGGTATAGCCGTGATCCAGCCCTCTCTCGCGACGATGATCGTGTGGTGCTCGACGACGACCACGCGGTCGCGGGCGTTCGCGATGCAGTTCTTCCTGAACAACCTGGGTCTGGGCGTCGGTGGTCTGCTCGGCGGTCAGCTGGTGGACACCTCGGACCCGGCGAGCTTTGTGCGGCTCTTCGCGATCGAGTCCGTGATGTTCCTGGTGCTGGGGGCGACGGTGGCGACCGTGAGGCTGCCGCGGGTGCCCAAGGTCGAGGACGCGGTGCCGACCGAGCCGGCCGGGCGCGGCGGGTGGCGCACCCTGCTCTCCGACCGGGCGATGGTGCAGCTGTGCGTGCTGGGCTTCGTGATGTTCTTCGCCTGCTACGGACAGTTCGAGGCGGGTCTGGCGGCGTTCGCCGTGGAGGTCACCAGGATCTCGCCGGCGACGCTGGGCATAGCCCTGGCGGCGAACACGGCGGCGATCGTCCTGGCCCAGTTCGTCGTGCTCAAGCTGGTCGAGCGGCGCCGGCGGAGCCGGGTCATCGCGCTCGTCGGCCTGATCTGGACGGTGGCGTGGGTCGCGGCGGGGGTGTCCGGGCTCGTGCCGGGGGCGCACGGCGTGGCGACCGCGCTGCTGATCTCGACGTACGCCCTCTTCGGCATCGGCGAGTCCATGCTGTCGCCGACGATGGCTCCGCTGGTGGCGGACCTGGCGCCGGCACGGCTCGTGGGTCAGTACAACTCGGCGTTCGCCCTCGTGAAGCAGCTGGCGCTTGCCGTCGGTCCGGCCGCGGGCGGCCTGATGGCCGGTGCGGGGATGTACGTCGCGTACATCGGCGCGCTGATCGTCTGCTCGCTGGGCATTTCCGTGCTGGCGCTGCGGCTGGGCGGCCGGCTCACCGTGGCGCAGGACAATCCGCTGCGGGCGCAGCGGCAGACGCGGGTGCCTGTCTCTTATAAACATCTCTGATGGCGCGAGGGGG
>KL569542.1:1891-6332 GCA_000715685.1 Streptomyces lilacinus | reverse complement strand
CGGGTGGTGGCCGCGGGTCGGCCCGCCGACGCGGTCGAGGCGCCGGCCGACGAGCGCGTGCCCGTCGCGGCCTGAGCGCACGCGGAAACAGCGAAGCGCAGAGCGCCCGCTCCGGAGGTTTTCCCTTCCGGAGCGGGCGCTCTCCTTATATCCGTATGCGTATCCGCCCGTGCATCCGTCTGTGTATCCGTCTGCGCATCACCGCGTCGTCGTCATCCGTGTCCCGCCGGGAGGGCGAATTCGCACCAGACGGCCTTGCCGCCGCCCGGTGTGCGGCGGGAGCCCCAGGAGGAGGCGATCGTGGCGATGATGGAGATGCCCCGGCCGGCCTCGTCCGCGGGCTCGGCGCGGCGGCGGCGCGGGAGGTGGTCGTCCCCGTCGGTGACCTCGATGATCAGGCGGCGGTCGGTGCGGCGCAGCCGGAGCCGCATGGGTGGGGTGCCGTGCTGGAGGGAATTGGCCACCAGCTCGCTCGCGGCGAGGACGCCCAGGTCGCGGAGGTCGGTGGGGAAGCGCCAGCTGGCCAGCACGCCCGAGGCGAAGGCCCGGGCGCGGGGCGCGGCCTCGACGCCGCCGAGGAGCTCGAGTGCGGCGTTGTGGAAGAGCTCGGCGTCGTGGCCGGTGCGGGCGGGGTGCTGGAGGACGAGGAGGGCGACGTCGTCGTCGTGCTCCTGGGTGACTCCGAGGGCGCGGATGAGGCGGTCGCACATGACCTGGGGGGAGCCGGTCGCTCCCGCGAAGGCGCGCTCGAGTGCGGCGACGCCTTCGTCGATGTCCTCGTCGCGGCGCTCCACGAGACCGTCGGTGTAGAGGACGGCGCTGGCGCCGGGGCCGAGGGGGACGCTGCCGGAGCTGTGGAGCCAGCCGCCCGTGCCGAGCGGGGGGCCGGTGGGCTCGGCGGCGCGGTGGACCGTGCCGTCGGGGTCGCGGATGAGGATCGGCAGGTGTCCGGCGGAGGCGTAGACGAGGCGTCCCTCGTTCGGGTCGTGGACGGCGTAGACGCAGGTGGCGATCTGGGTGGCGTCGATCTCGGTGGCGAGGCCGTCGAGGAGCTGCAGGACTTCGTGGGGCGGCAGGTCGAGGCGGGCGTAGGCCCGGACGGCCGTGCGCAGCTGGCCCATGACGGCCGCCGCGCGCACGCCGCGGCCCATGACGTCGCCGATGACGAGGGCCGTGCGGCCGGCGCCGAGGGTGATGACGTCGTACCAGTCGCCGCCGACGGCGGTGTCCCTGCCGCCGGGCTGGTAGGTGGCGGCGACGCGGAGGTCGTCGGGCTGCTCGAGCTCCTGGGGGAGGAGGCTGCGCTGGAGGGTGACCGCCGCTTCGCGCTGGCGGCGTTCGCTGGCGCGCAGGCGTTCGGCGGATTCGACCTGGTCGGTGACGTCGGCGGCGAAGACGAGGACGCCGCGCTGGGAGTCCTTGCCCTCGCCGACCTCGATGGGTGAGCAGGTGAGGGTGTAGTAGCAGTGGCGGTCCGCGGCGACGGCGACGCGGCGGGACTTGACCGTGCGGGGTTTGCGGCTGCGCAGGACCTGGTCCATCAGCGGGAGCAGGCCGAGCTCGACGAGCTCGGGGAGGGCCGTGCGGGCGGCGACGCCGGGGGTGCGGGGGCCGAAGAGGGTGGCGTAGGCGTCGTTGACGTAGGCGACGCGGTGGTCGGGGCCGTAGACGAGGGCGACCAGGGCCGGGACCTTGCCGAGGATGTCGTGGACGCACAGCGCCTCGAGGCTGGGGACGGGCTCGGCGTCGGCGGTCGGGGTGGCCTCGGCGCGGGCGGCGGGCACCGAGCCGGCGCCCGCGGCGCCGCCGGCCCGGTCCTGGGAGGCGGTGGCGGGCGTGCGGTCGGCGCGGGCCGCTGCCCGGCGCTGCGTTCCGGGGAGCCGGGCGCTCCAGCGGGTGAAGTTCACTGAGGATTACCTCGCGGAGTCGTTCCGGATCAGCTCGGCGGCGTGGGATGGCTGTGCCGCGCGCCCGGCTCGGGGGCGCGGCTGGCGGTGCGGGGGCCGGCCCCCGAGGAAGTGCAGCAAACGTCCGAATCCTCATGATTGTTACTCTTCGCAGATACCAGCCCACTCATGGTCACACGTCCAGTGTGGCCGACCGGACTGACATCCGGCAGACACCGCGTCGCACGAGGGCGCGTCCGGTCCCGGCCCACGCCCCTCACCTGTCTCAACTCGCTTCTGGGTGACGTCCGGTGTCGGCCGCGAGCTCGAATTCGGCGCGGGGGTTCTCCAGCGAGCCGAGCGAGACGATCTCACGTTTGAAGAGTCCGGAGAGGATCCATTCGGACAGGACGCGGGCCTTGCGGTTGAAGGTGGGCACCCTGCTGAGGTGGTAGGCGCGGTGCATGAACCATGCGGGGTAGCCCTTGAGCTTCTTGCCGTAGACGTGCGCGACGCCCTTGTGGAAGCCGAGGGAGGCGACGGAGCCGACGTATTTGTGCTTGTAGTCCTCGAGGCCGTCGCCGCGCAGGGAGGCGAGGACGTTGCGGGCGAGGACCTTGGCCTGGCGGACGGCGTGCTGTGCGTTGGGGGCGCACTCCTTGCCGGGTTCGTCGGCCGTCAGGTCGGGTACGGCCGCGGCGTCCCCGGCCGCCCACGCGTGCTCGACGCCGTCGACGCGCAGGGCGGCGGTGCACTTGAGCCGGCCGCGCTGGTCGAGGGGCAGGTCGGTGGCGGCGAGGACGGGGTGCGGTTTGACTCCGGTGGTCCAGACGACCGTGCGGGTCGGGAAGCGCGCGCCGTCGCTGAGGACGGCGACGCGGTTCTCGCAGGACTGCAGGCGCGTCTCCAGACGTACGTCGATGTTGCGGCCGCGCAGCTCGCGGATGGCGTACCGGCCCATTTCCTCGCCGACTTCGGGGAGGATGCGGCCGCTGGCCTCGACCAGGATGAACTTCAGATCGTCGGGCTGGAGGTTGTGGTAGTAGCGGGAGGCGTACCGGGCCATGTCCTCGAGCTCGGCCAGCGCTTCGACTCCCGCGTAGCCGCCGCCGACGAAGACGAAGGTGAGGGCGGCGTCGCGGACGTCGGGGTCCCGGGTGGAGGAGGCGATGTCCAGCTGCTCGAGGACGTGGTTGCGCAGGCCGATGGCCTCCTCGACGGTCTTGAACCCGATGCCGTATTCGGCGAGTCCGGGGACGGGGAGGGTGCGGGAGATGGAGCCGGGCGCGAGGATCAGCTCGTCGTAGGAGATGTGGACGGCTCCCGTGCCCTCTTCCTTCGTGGCCAGGGTCTTGATCGTGGCCGTGCGCTTGGCGTGGCTGATGGCGACGGCCTCGCCGATGACGACCTCGCACTTGTCGAGGGTGCGGCGCAGCGGTACGACGACGTGGCGGGGCGAGATGGAGCCGGCGGCCGCCTCGGGCAGGAACGGCTGGTAGGTCATGTACGGCTCGGGGTCGACGACCATGACCTGTGCCTCGCCGCGCCTGAGCTTTCGCTGGAGGCGCAGGGCCGCGTACATCCCGACGTAGCCGCCGCCCACGATCAGGATGCGCGGGGGGTGCTCGGGCCCGGGCCGGTCTTTGCCGCGCCGCTCGTCGTGTCCTTCGTCGTGTCCTTCGTCGCGCTGCTCGTCGTGTCCTTGGTCGCGCCCCTCTTTGCGCCGCTCGTCGTGTCCCTCGTGTCGCTCGTGCCCCTCACGCGCCGGTCCGCTCACCAAGGCCTCTTCCTCCTCGTGCTGCCGAGTCGTCCTCGCGTCGTCCTCGCATGGTCCTCGCGTTGTTGGCACAGCTCCTTCCCATGACGCATCGCCCTCATGGGTTTGTCCACAGGCCCGACGAAATGTATGACCGGCGGCGGAGCTGATCCGTCCATGCCGAGTGGGTCATTCGTGGAGGAAGGCGCGCAGGTCAGGGGGGATGCGGCGGGGTGGTGCGGTGGTGCAGAATCAGGAGAGATCAGGCCTGTACTCCAAACGGGGACGGCCTGTGCGGAGCTACCCCCTTCTTTCTTGACCTGGGCTCAACTATGTTCGTACTCCGTCGGGGTGTCGAGACGCGCCCCGGCAGTCAGGGCGGGGAGTCTCCGGGGGGAGACGTCATAACCGGGGGAACGTATGCACATTCAGGGCTCTCATTGGTCTGCTGCTGTCGCGACGACGACTGACGGCACAGGTGGCCGCAATACGCCGTTGCGTGTGGATGCTCAGCGCAATCTGGAACATGTGCTGCGGGCGGCTCGCGAGGTCTTCGGCGAGCTGGGGTACGGGGCGCCGATGGAGGACGTGGCGCGCCGGGCCCGGGTGGGAGTGGGGACGGTCTACCGCCGCTTCCCCAGCAAGGACGTGCTGGTCCGGCGCATAGCCGAGGAGGAGACGGCACGCCTCACCGAGCAGGCGCGGACGGCGCTGGGGCAGGAGGAGGAGCCGTGGTCGGCCCTCTCGCGCTTCCTGCGCACGTCGGTGGCCTCGGGCGCGGGTCGGCTGCTGCCGCCGT
>KL569542.1:0-1611 GCA_000715685.1 Streptomyces lilacinus | reverse complement strand
AGCGGCAGCCGGGGGTCGCCGGGGGCCAGCTGCACGAGCTGCGGCTGGTCGAGCAGCGGCCGACCGCGGTCCAGGAGCGGGACGACGCGGGGGCCGCGGCCCTGCTGGACGTCGTGGGCCGGCTCGTGGAGCGGGCGCGCGCGGCGGGTGAGCTGCGGGCCGATGTGACGGTCGCGGATGTGCTGCTGGTGATAGCGACGGCGGCGCCGTCCCTGCCGGATCCGGCACAGCAGGCGGCCGCGTCCTCGCGACTGCTGGACATCCTGCTGGAAGGCCTTCGTTCGCGGCCGGTGCAGTAATCCGGTAATCCCGATGCGCTGATGGATCCGTGAACTCCCGTGGTGTTGCAGGACGGTGTTCCGGACAGCGTTCCCGGGCTGGGCAAAGCCGCGAGGAAGCGGCTTTACCCGGAAGGGGGTCGGGCGTTCAGCACTCCTCATCTGTTCGAGTGACCACGGAAATTCGGGGACGGTAACAGGACCCGGACGAGTGGTTGCCGTTCGCGAAGCGATCGTGGCGTGTTCCTCTGTGCGAGGCTGCTCGGTATTCGAGTGTGCCCGCGTGTACGGGGAGCCTGCGCTATGGGTGTTGACGGGCGGGAAGAGCCGCGTGGAAGCGGGGAGGCCGACGAGCCTCCTCCGCTGCCCGACTCCGTTTCCGGTGCCCTGGACCTGTGGTTCGGTGCCACGGGTCCCGGGGTGCCGCAGCAGCGGGAGGGCGGCTGGCTCGACCCCGGGCGCGGCGCGGACGCGGATGCGGGTGCCGGTGAGGGTGCGGCCGGGGCTTCGGACCGGTCCGACCCCTGTACCGCCGGCGATGCCGGGACGGATGATGCGGGTGTGCACGACGAAGCGGATCTGCCGCCGTCGGACCTCGAGCTGGTCGCCCAGCTGCGCGGCGGCGAGAGCAGCGACGCGTACGAGGAGCTGTATCGGCGGCATGCCGACGCGGTGCGCCGGTACGCCCGCAGTTGTTGTCGCGACGACCACACCGCCGAGGACCTGACCAACGAGGTCTTCGCCGGCACCTTGCAGGCGGTGCGGCGCGGCGCGGGCCCGGATTCGGCGGTGCGCGCCTATCTGTTGTCCAGCGTGCGACGGGTGGCGGCGGCCTGGGGGAAGACGGCCAGGCGCGAGCAGCTGGTCGAGGACTTCGCGGTCTTCGCCACCTCGTCGGCGGTGTCGTCCGTCGCGGCGGAGGACGACACCGTCGGCCTCGGGGCGGACGTCCGCGCCCTGCAGGAGGCCGAGGAGTCGCTGGCCGTGCAGGCGTTCCGCAGTCTGCCCGAGCGGTGGCAGACCGTGCTGTGGCACACGACCGTGGAGGAGGAGTCACCGAGTGAGGTCGCCCCGCTCCTGGGGCTGAGCGCCAACGCCACGGCGGTGCTGGCGCACCGGGCCCGGGAGGGGCTGAAGCAGGCGTATCTGCAGGCCCATGTCAGTACGTCGCTGACGTCCGGCGGCGAGTGCGCGCGCTACGCGGACCGGCTCGGCGCGTACGCCCGGGGCAGGCTGCGCACCCGGGCCGAGCGGGGCATGCGCAAGCACCTGGAGGGCTGTGCGCGCTGCCGTCTGGCGGCGCTGGAAGTCGCGGACCTGTCTCTTATACACA
>KL569541.1:26780-27083 GCA_000715685.1 Streptomyces lilacinus | reverse complement strand
GCCTCGTCCGCCCCTGGCTGCGACTCCTGGCCAAGGAGGGCTACGGCGTCGCCGACATGCTCACCCGCCTCAACCGCATGCTGGCCGAGGAGACCGCCGAGGCCGAGGCCGGCTCGGCGCCCCGCTTCCTGTCCCTCCTCTACGGCGAGCTCGTGCCGCGCGGCGAGGGCGGCGGCGCCCGCTGCACCCTCGCCAGCGCCGGCCACCCCCTGCCGCTGCTCCTGCGCCCCGACGGCTCCGTACGGCCCGTGGCCGCTCCCCAGATGCTGCTCGGCGTCGTCGAGGAGGTCGGCTACGCCAGCC
>KL569541.1:23269-26508 GCA_000715685.1 Streptomyces lilacinus | reverse complement strand
GGCCAGACCTTCGACATGGCCGCCGGCGACACCCTGCTGTGCGTCACGGACGGCGTCACCGAGCGCAAGGCCGGGAACCGCCTCTTCGACGACGGCGACGGCCTCGCCACCGCCCTCGCGGGCTGTGCCGGCCTCACCGCCGAGGGCGTCGCCCGCCGCATCCGCCGCGCCGTCCACGGTTTCGCCCCCACCCCGCCCGACGACGACCTGGCGCTGCTGGTCCTCCGCGCCACCTGAGCCGCCTCCGCGATCCGACCCGGCCGAGCAACTCCGCCGATGCCGGACAATGGACCCCATGCCTTCCGTACTGCCTGACGGCGAGCCCATGCCCGAGGACGGGGCACTGCCCCGCCGCGCCCTCGACGGCTCCGGGCAGCGGCCCCTCGGCTTCTACCTGCACGTCCCGTACTGCGCCACCCGCTGCGGGTACTGCGACTTCAACACCTACACGGCGAGCGAGCTGCGCGGCTCCGGCGGCGCCCTCGCCTCCCGCGACAACTACGCCGAGACCGTCGCCGAGGAGATCCGCCTGGCGCGGAAGGTGCTGGGCGACGACCCGCGGCCGGTCGAGACGGTCTTCGTGGGCGGCGGCACGCCCACGCTGCTGCCCGCCGCCGACCTGGGCCGGATGCTCGCCGCGATCCGCGACGAGTTCGGCCTCGCGGACGGCGCCGAGGTCACCACCGAGGCCAACCCCGAGTCGGTCGACCCCCGCTACCTGGCGGAGCTGCGCGCCGCCGGCTTCAACCGGGTCTCCTTCGGCATGCAGAGCGCCCGGCAGCACGTCCTGAAGATCCTCGACCGCACCCACACCCCCGGCCGCCCGGAGGCCTGCGTCGCCGAGGCCCGCGAGGCGGGCTTCGACCACGTCAACCTCGACCTGATCTACGGCACGCCGGGGGAGAGCGACGACGACTGGCGCGCCTCCCTCGACGCCGTCATCGACGCCGGCCCCGACCACGTCTCGGCCTACGCCCTGATCGTCGAGGAGGGCACCCAGCTCGCCCGGCGCATCCGGCGCGGCGAGGTGCCGATGACCGACGACGACGTCCACGCCGACCGCTACCTGATCGCCGAGGAGACCCTCTCGGCGGCCGGCTTCGCCTGGTACGAGGTCTCCAACTGGGCCACCACCCCCGCCGGCCGCTGCCGCCACAACGAGCTCTACTGGCGCGGCGCCGACTGGTGGGGCGCGGGCCCCGGCGCCCACTCCCACGTAGGGGGCGTGCGGTGGTGGAACGTCAAGCACCCGGGCGCGTACGCACAGGCCCTGGCCGAGGGCCGCTCGCCGGGTGCCGGCCGCGAGATCCTCGCGGACGAGGACCGGCGGGTGGAGCGGATCCTGCTGGAACTGCGGCTGGTGGAGGGCTGCCCGCTGTCGCTGCTGAAGCCGGCGGGTATGCGCGCCGCGGAGCGCGCGCTGGCGGACGGCTTGCTGCAGGCCGGGCCGTACGAGGCCGGGCGGGCCGTGCTGACGCTGCGGGGGCGGCTGCTGGCCGATGCGGTGGTGCGGGACCTGGTGGACTGATTACCTGTTCGGGTGAACATGCGCGCATAAGCTGTGAGCCTGCTTACGCTCTCCATAGGCTGCCGCTGAATGTACTGCGGCGGATGTGGAGGACCACGGAGATGACCGCTGTGGATGACCGGGCGAAGATCGAGTTCTTTGAGAACCTTGAGGTTCCCGAGGGCTGGCGGGTCGAGCTGCTGCGGGGGGACATCGTGATGATGGCGAGCCCTGACCGAGTCCACAACTGGATCGTTCAGGACGTCCAGGACCAGATCCCTCGCGACCGTTGGGATCGGCTCCAGACTCAAGACATCGACATTCCGGGTGAACCGAGCGAGCCCGTGCCGGACCTGGTCGTGTACGAGCGCGGCATCATCACCGGGCCGGGGCGCCTCATCCCCGCCCCGGCCGTCACGCTACTGCTTGAGGTCGTGTCCAAGACCAGCGCGAGCCGCGACTACACGGACAAGAAGTCGATCTATGCGGCCGGGCAGGTGCCCGCATATTTGATCATTGACCCCTTCGATGCGAAGTGCGTGCTGCTCACCGAGCCGACCGGAGCCGGTGCGGGTGCCGACTACAGCGTGAGGCGAACCACTAAATTCGGCGACCCGTTGCCGCTTGACGTGCTCGGGATCACGCTGGACACCTCTGGATTCCAGACGCTGGAGCACTAACACCCCACCGTCACGAAATCGATCAGCTCCTCCACCCGCCCGAGCAGCGCCGGCTCAAGGTCCTTGTAACTGCGCACCGACCCCAGAATCCGCTGCCAAGCGGCCCCGGTGTTCACCGGCCACCCCAGCGCCTCGCACACCCCCGTCTTCCAGTCCCGCCCCCGCCGCACCCGCGGCCACTCCGCGATGCCCACCGACGCCGGCTTCACGGCCTCCCACACGTCCACGTACGGGTGGCCGACGACCAGCACGTTCGGGTCCGTCACCGACGCCGCGATCCGGGACTCCTTCGAGCCCGGCACGAGGTGGTCGACCAGGACGCCCAGGCGCGCGTCCGGGCCGGGGGCGAAGGAGCGGACGATCGCGGGGAGGTCGTCGATGCCCTCGAGGTACTCCACGACGACGCCCTCGATGCGCAGGTCGTCGCCCCACACCCGCTCCACGAGCTCCGCGTCGTGGCGCCCCTCGACGTAGATGCGCCCGGCTCGCGCCACCCGCGCCCGTGCGCCGGGGACGGCGAGGGAGCCGGAGGCCGTGCGCGCCGGGCCGCTCGGCGCGGGGGACGCGGCGGGGCGCACGAGCGTGACGACGCGCCCCTCCAGCAGGAAGCCCCGCGGTTCCATCGGGAAGACCCGGCACTTGCCGAAGCGGTCCTCCAGCGTCACCGTCGGCCCCTGCGCCGTCTTCTCACAGCGGATCACCGCCCCGCAGAAGCCCGTGGTGACCTCCTCCACCACCAAATCCACCTCGGCGGGCACCTCGGGCGCGGGCGCGCTCCGCTTCCACGGAGGGGTCAGATCCGGTCCGTACTGTCTGCTGCTGCGCATGCGCGCCATTCTGGATCACACGAGGACTCGTACGAGGACTCGCACCAGGCCTCACACCACCCCGAACGTCGCCGCCAGCACGGTCCGCTGCCGCCGTACGAAGTCGGCGTCCACCACCGCCCCGTGCCCCGGCACGTACCGCGCGTCGTCCCCGCCCAGCGCGAGCAGCCGGTCCAGCGCCGCCGGCCAGGCGTGCGGCAGGGCGTCCGGGCCCGCCTGCGGCTC
>KL569541.1:19396-23002 GCA_000715685.1 Streptomyces lilacinus | reverse complement strand
TCGCCGGACTCCTCGACGAGGTCGCCGCAGAAGACGATCTCGGGTCCGCCGGGCACGGCCACCAGGACCGCCAGGTCGTGGGCCGTGTGCCCCGGCCCGACGTTCGCCAGCAGCACCCGCAGCCCGCCGCCGAGGTCGACCGAGAGTTCCCCGGAGACGGCGTGGCCGGGCGGTACGAGGTAGGCCACGGCCTCCGCGGCCTCGTCCGGGTCCAGGCCGTGCCGGACCGCGTCCGCCCGCAGCGCGTCGCGCTCGCGCGTCAGCAGCTCGGCGGCGCCCACCGCCCCGTACACCTGCACGCCCGAGAAGGCGGCCGTGCCCAGGACGTGGTCGAAGTGGGGGTGGGTGAGTGCGATGTGCGTCACGGGCAGCTCGAAGAGTTCCTGTACGTCGCGGCGGATCTCCACGCCCTCGCGCAGCGAGGAGCCCGTGTCGACGACGAGCACCCCCTCGGTGCCCGCGATCGCGCCCACCGTCGCGTCCCAGCCCGGCAACCTGCGGCGTACGACGCCCGGCGCGAGCCGCTCCCACCGCGTCTCCGCGCCGGCGTCCCCTTGAGTCTCCATACGCCGACGCTAGCCGCAGAGCGGTACGGTTGCCTGCCCGCCGCGGTCGTCGCGGGGCACCCGACAAGGCGTCCGGAGGCACGGGGCGGGGACGGCCCTTGCCCTGTCCGTGGGGCCCGGCCGTACACTGGCTTGCGGGATCTGGCACTCGTGACCATTGAGTGCCAAGGGCGAGGCCCTCAGGGATCCCCGGTACGACGGTAGGACCACTGGACTGGAGGTGCGCGCGATGCTGAGTGAACGCAGGCTCGAGGTGTTGCGCGCGATCGTTCAGGACTACGTGGGCACCGAGGAGCCCGTCGGCTCCAAGGCCCTCACCGAGCGGCACAAGCTGGGCGTCTCCCCGGCCACGGTGCGCAACGACATGGCCGCGCTGGAGGACGAGGGCTTCATCGCCCAGCCCCACACGAGCGCCGGCCGTATCCCCACCGACAAGGGCTATCGCCTCTTCGTCGACAAGTTGGCGGACGTCAAGCCCCTGTCCACGCCCGAGCGGCGCGCCATCCAGAACTTCCTGGACGGCGCCGTCGACCTCGACGACGTGGTGGGCCGCACGGTGCGGCTGCTGGCGCAGCTGACCCGGCAGGTCGCTGTGGTGCAGTACCCCTCGCTGACGCGTTCGACAGTGCGTCATGTGGAGCTGCTCGCGCTCGCCCCGGCGCGCGTGATGCTCGTCCTGATCACGGACACCGGCCGCGTCGAGCAGCGCATGGTCGACTGCCCGGCGCCCTTCGGCGAGAACGCCCTGGCCGACCTGCGTGCCCGGCTGAACAGCCGCGTCGTGGGCCGGCGCTTCACGGACGTCCCGCAGCTGGTGCAGGACCTCCCCGAGTCGTTCGACCAGGATGATCGCGGAACCGTTTCGACGGTGCTCGCCACCCTGCTCGAGACCCTGGTCGAGGAGACCGAGGAGCGGCTGATGATCGGCGGCACCGCCAATCTCACTCGTTTCGGTCATGATTTCCCGCTGACGATCCGGCCCGTGCTGGAGGCGTTGGAGGAGCAGGTCGTGCTGCTCAAGCTGCTCGGCGAGGCCAAGGACTCGGAGATGACCGTGCGCATCGGTCATGAGAACGCCCATGAGGGGCTGAACTCCACATCGGTGGTCGCCGTCGGCTACGGTTCGGGCGACGAGGCCGTCGCCAAACTCGGCGTGGTCGGACCGACCCGCATGGACTACCCCGGAACGATGGGAGCGGTACGCGCAGTGGCACGTTACGTCGGACAGATCCTGGCGGAGTCGTAAGTGGCCACGGACTACTACGCGGTCCTGGGCGTACGGCGTGATGCCTCGCAGGACGAGATCAAGAAGGCCTTCCGCCGTCTCGCGCGCGAGCTGCACCCGGATGTCAACCCGGACCCCAAGACGCAGGAGCGGTTCAAGGAGATCAACGCCGCTTACGAGGTCCTCTCCGACCCGCAGAAGAAGCAGGTCTACGACCTCGGCGGCGACCCCCTGTCCTCCTCGGGCGGCGCGGGTGCGGGCGCCGGCTTCGGCGCCGGTTTCGGCAACTTCTCCGACATCATGGACGCCTTCTTCGGCCAGGCCTCGCAGCGCGGTCCGCGCTCGCGCACGCGCCGCGGCCAGGACGCCATGATCCGGCTCGAGGTCAGCCTGCACGAGGCCGCCTTCGGCACCACCAAGGACATCCAGGTCGACACGGCCGTCGTCTGCACCACCTGCAGCGGCGAGGGAGCGGCCCCGGGCACGTCCGCGCAGACCTGTGACATGTGTCGCGGCCGCGGCGAGGTCTCGCAGGTCACCCGGTCCTTCCTGGGCCAGGTCATGACCTCGCGCCCCTGCCCCCAGTGCCAGGGCTTCGGCACGGTCGTGCCGACCCCCTGCCCGGAGTGCGCCGGCGACGGTCGCGTGCGTTCGCGCCGCACCCTGACGGTGAAGATCCCCGCCGGTGTCGACAACGGCACCCGCATCCAGCTCGCGGGCGAGGGCGAGGTCGGCCCCGGCGGCGGCCCCGCCGGCGACCTCTACGTGGAGATCCACGAGACCCGGCACCCGGTCTTCCAGCGCCGCGGCGACGACCTGCACTGCACGGTCACCATCCCGATGACGGCGGCCGCGCTCGGCACCAAGGTGCCGCTGGAGACGCTGGACGGCGTCGAGGAGATCGACATCCGCCCGGGCACGCAGTCCGGCCAGTCGATCCCGCTGCACCAGCGCGGCGTCACCCACCTGCGCGGCGGCGGTCGCGGCGACCTCATCGTGCACGTCGAGGTCACCACGCCCACCAAGCTGGACCCGCAGCAGGAGGACCTGCTGCGCCAGCTGGCCAAGCTGCGCGGCGAGGAGCGGCCCACGGGTGAGTTCAAGCCCGGTCAGCAGGGCCTCTTCTCGCGCCTGAAGGACGCCTTCAACGGCCGCTGAGCCGTCTTCGGCTCCCTTTTGTCGACGCCGTCGTACGGGCTCCACGGAGCCCGTACGGCGGCGCCTGCATTTGGAGGCGGAGTGCCCACCCCCATATGACACGATGAGGCCATGGCTAACCCGACGGCCTTCTTGTCGCACTTCTCGGCGCACCCGCTCGTGCATCCGATCGTGCAAGCCCCCATGGCGGGCGGCGCCTCCACCCCCGCTCTCGCCGCCGCGGTGAGCGAGGCCGGTGGCCTGGGCTTCCTCGCCGCCGGTTACAAGACGCCGGCGGCCATGAGCGAGGAGATCGGGCGGCTCCGCGCCCGTACCGACCGCCCCTTCGGCGTCAACCTCTTCATGCCGCATCCCCCCGCCGCGGACCGCGCGGCCGTCGAGGACTACGCCGAGCGGCTCGCCGGCGAGGCCGCCCGGTACGGGACCCCGCTGGGGGATCCGAACCAGCCCGCCGACGACGGCTACGACGCCAAGGTCGCCGTCCTCCTCGAGGACCCCGTCCCCGTCGTCTCGTTCACTTTCGGGTGCCCCGACCGTACGGTCCTGGACGCCCTGGCCGCCGTCGGTACGACGACCGTCGTGACCGTGACGTCCGCCGCCGAGGCGGTCGTCGCCCGGGACGCGGGCGCCCACGCGCTGTGCGTCCAGGGCGTCGAG
>KL569541.1:17034-19158 GCA_000715685.1 Streptomyces lilacinus | reverse complement strand
GGCGGCCACCAGGGCACCCACCACGACGACCCGCGCGCGGACGGCCCGGGCGCGGGCGTCGGCCTGCTGGCCCTGATCGCCGAGGTCCGCGAGGCCGTGCCGCTGCCCCTCGTCGCGGCGGGCGGGCTGATGCGCGGCGCGCAGATAGCCGCCGTCCTCGCCGCTGGCGCCTGCGCGGCCCAGCTCGGCACGGCCTTCCTGCCCTGCCCGGAGTCGGGCGCGCACCCGCTGCACAAGAGTGCGCTGACGGACCCTCGGTTCGTCCGCACGGAACTGACCCGGGCCTTCTCGGGCCGCCCGGCCCGCGGCCTGGTGAACCGTTTCATCCGCGAGCACGGCCCGTACGCCCCGGCCGCGTACCCCCAGCTCCACCACCTGACGTCCGGACTGCGCAAGGCGGCGGCCGCGGCCGGCGACCCGCAGGCCATGAACCTGTGGGCCGGCCAGGGCCACCGCCTCGCGCGGACCCTCCCGGCCGCCGAACTGGTCGCGCTGCTGGCCGCCGAACTGGCCGCGGCCCGGGCGTCGTCGGGCCCGACCGGCTGAGCTCCTGTCCCACCTCCGGCCCTTCAGCCGGCCGGACCCTTCAGCCGTTTATGCGAGAGAGCGAGTTAGTCATGACAGCGCCGGTCTTCCTGGTCGAGGAGGACGCCCTCACCGGTGTCTTCCCGGGCACCCTCTTCCCGCTGGACGGCCCCGAGGGCCGCCACGCGGTCTCGGTGCGCCGGCTGCGCGTGGGCGAGGAGATCGTCCTGACCGACGGCGCCGGCAACGGCGTCCACGGCACCGTCGCCGCCGTCGAGGGCAAGGACCACCTCGACGTCTCCGTCACCTCCGTGCGCTCCGAGCCGCTGCCGCAGCCCCGCATCACGGTCGTCCAGGCCCTGCCCAAGGGCGACCGCGGCGAGCTCGCCGTCGAGACCATGACCGAGACCGGCGTCGACGCCGTCGTGCCGTGGGCCGCCTCCCGCTGCGTCACCCAGTGGAAGGGCGACCGGGGCCTGAAGTCCCTGGGCAAGTGGCGCGCCACCGCCCGCGAGGCGGGCAAGCAGTCCCGCCGCCTCCGTTTCCCCGACGTCGCCGACCTCATGACGACGCGCCAGGTCGCCGCGCTGCTCGCCGACGCCGCCTTCGCCGCCGTCCTCCACGAGGAGGGCAGCACCCCGCTGGCCACGGCCCCGCTGCCGGAGACGGGCGACATCGTCCTCGTCGTAGGCCCCGAGGGCGGCGTCTCCCCCGAGGAGCTCGCCGCCTTCGCCGAGGCCGGCGCCCACCCCTACCGCCTGGGCCCGAGCGTGCTGCGCACCTCCACGGCCGGCACGGCGGCGGCGGCCCTGCTGCTCGGACGGACGGGGCGGTGGGGCTGATAGACCGGACGGGCGTCGATGGGACGGGCGTCGATGGGGCGGGTGGGGCGCCGGCGGCTTCGGCGCGGCTCCGGACGCGGGACTACGAGCGCATGCTCGACCTCCTCATGGCGGTGCTGGAGAGCGACGACACCACGTCCGTGTGGCACCTGGTCACCGGCCACCTGCTGGAGGCCGTCGGCTGCGACACGGCGACCTTCTCGGTCGCCGACCTCGCGGCCGGCACCGGTGGGCGCCGGAGCGCCTCGGCCGCTTCGTCGGCGACCTCGTCCAGCGCCGGGTGCGCCAGCACCACCCGCTGATCGCCTACGCGGCGAGCGGCGAACACCTCCCGGTGCCGGTGAGCGACATCTGCGCCGACTGGCGCCGCACGCAGTGGTACAGCGAGGCGCGCCGGGACTTCGGCATCACGCAGCAGATGGGCATGCCCGTGCCGCTGCCCGTACCCGTCGGCGCCGAGCCCTGTGACCCCTCCCAGGCCTTGCAGGCCTCTCAGGTCGTCCGCATGGTCCTCATGGGTCGGAACGGACGCTTCCGCGCCCATGACCTCGCCCTCGTCGCCCGCGTCCAGCCCCTTCTCGTCAGCGCGGCCAGCCACGTACGCGAACTGCGCCGGCTGCGCGCGACGGCCCCGGCCCTCACCACCGACCACCCCTCCGGGCACGGGCTCACGCCCCGCGAGCTGACGGTGCTGGGTCTGCTGGCCGAGGGCCTGACGGCGGTCGGCATCGCGCATCGTCTGACGATCTCTCCGCAC
>KL569541.1:15796-16708 GCA_000715685.1 Streptomyces lilacinus | reverse complement strand
TCGCCACGGTGCGGTTGGCGCAACAGGCGGGCCTGGTCTGAGGCCCTTTGCGGCTCCCGCGTGGGAAGTTCTTCCCATGGTGCCCCTCACCCCGCCCGTGAGATCTTCGATGGCACAGGCGATCGCGCCGACGCCGGACACGGGGGAACCGACGTCGGCGCGGCCCGCCCCTCCCGGCCCCTGCCTCGCCCTATCGGTTTGAAGGCGCTCCGCGGCACCCGTAACATGCCGCGGGCGGGGGCCGAGAGGGGATCGTCCGGCCATGCCACAACTCCGCGTGCGCGACTACGAGCGCATGCTCGACCTCGTCGTCGCCGTCCTGGAGCACGACCGACCCGACGCCCTCGGCCACCTGATCGCCGAGCACCTGCAGGAAGCCCTCGACTGCGGCACCGTCATCTTCGCCGGCATCCGCGTCCCCGACCGCAGGGCCCACGCCGAGGGCTGGTCACCCGAGGCGATCGGCGACTCCGTCGACGAGTTGGTCCAGCGCCGGGTCCAGCAGCGGCACCCCCTGATCCCCTATCTGACGACCGCCGATCCGACTCCCGTAGAGGTGAGCCGGCTCTGCGAGTCCTGGCGCCACTCCTGCTGGTACAGCGAGGCCCGGCGCGACTACGGCACCACGCAACAACTCGGCATCCCCATGCCCGCCGACGGCGACACCCTCCGCGCCGTGGTCCTGGGCCGCAACGGCGACTTCACCCCCCAGGACCTCGCCTTCATCGCCCGCGTCCAGCCACTCCTCATCACCGCCGACCGCCACACCCGCGAACTCCGCCGCCTCCGCGAGACGCCCGCTCCCGCACTGGTGCCCCCGGGGCACGGCCTCACGCCTCGCGAGCTGACGGTTCTGGGCCTGCTTGCCGAGGGCCTGACGGCGATGGGCATCGCGCGTCGCCTGACGATCTC
>KL569541.1:14577-15475 GCA_000715685.1 Streptomyces lilacinus | reverse complement strand
TCTCCACCGTCCTGCTGGCGCAACAGGCGGGGCTTGTCCCCTGACCGGCGCGGGCGCCCGTCGGCCCACCCCTTAGCCTGAGATCCCGTCAGGCGATCAGTGGGGAGGCATCCGCCGTGGGCGACGCCGGCAGCGGCAAGGTCCTGGACATCAAGACCGCGGACATCAAGGCGGCGGCACCCGTCTTCCACGAGCAGAGCAGGAAGCTCAGCGAGGCCCTCACGAAGCTGATCGGCGCGCTCGACGGGCTCGGCGAGCCATGGGGCAAGGATGCCGAGGTCAAACAGTTCGCCGAGGAGTACCCGCGCCAGCAGAAGGCGATCGAGAAGGCGACGGGCACCCTGATCCTGGGCCTCGTCAGCATCCACGAGGCGCTGATCGACATGGCCGACGGGCACGTCGACAACGACGCACTCGTCGCGGGGATGTTCACCAAAGCGAAGCCGGGCAAGCCGGGCGGCGCCGACGGCGGGCGGGGCGCCCGGTGAGCGTCGCGGACGAGGCCAGGAACGTCCTCGAGAAGCTCGGCCTGAAGTGGCCCGACGGCGACCCCGGCAAACTGCGCCAGGCGGCCGCCGCCTGGAACGCCTTCGCCGACAGCGTCGACGACGTCCGCGGCACGACGAACAACACGGCCCAGGCCCTCATCCGCAACAACAAGGGCGAGGGCATCGACGCCTTCCGCACCTTCTGGGGACGCTACGCCGGGAACGGCAAGGGCTGGCTCGACGACATCGTCGCCGCCTCCCGCCAGATGGCCAAGGCACTCGAGAAGCTGGCCAAGGCCATCCAGGACGCCGTCGACAAGCTCTGGGACAAGATCACCATCGAGGCGGGGGTCATCCTCGCCGGTGTCGGCCTCGGCTTCCTCACCATGGGCCTCACCACCGCCGCGTCG
>KL569541.1:9870-14329 GCA_000715685.1 Streptomyces lilacinus | reverse complement strand
CCGCCACAGCGGTCATCGAACTCGGCGCGGCCATGGGCATCGCGATCTCCGCCACCGTGGCCGAGATCGCCGCGACCACCCTCGTCGTGGCCGCCTTCAGCGGCGTCGAGGCCGTCACCGTCGACCTGGCCGTCGCCCAGCCGGCGAAGATCGCCGCCGGTCTGCAGAGCGGCTTCAGCCTGGACGAGATCAACGCCGCCGCCAAGGACGGCATGCTCTACGGCGGCATGTACGGCGGCGCCTTCAAGGGGATGGGCGCGGTCGCCCGCGAGGCCACGCTGGCCGGCGGGTACAGGGCCCTGCTGAAGGACGTTCGCCCCAACCTCGTGGAGCTGCGGCCGGCGGCGCGTCCTACGCCGTCGATCCCCTGCGCCAAGGACCCGATCGACGTCGCGACCGGCATGATGCTGCTGCCGCAGACCGACGTCTCCCTGCCGGGTGCTCTGCCGCTCGTCTTCGAGCGCACCCACCTGTCCTCGTACCGCTCGGGCTGCTGGTTCGGCCCGACGTGGGCCTCCACGCTCGACGAGCGGGTCCAGCTCGACGCCGAGGGCGTCGTCTACGCCGCCGCCGACGGCATGCGCCTCGTCTACCCCGTCCCGAAGCCGGGAGAGCCGGTCCTGCCCGTGAGGGGGCCGCGCTGGCCGCTGGAGTGGGACGGCCGCCCCGACGGCGTCCTCACCGTCACGGACCCGTACGGCGGAGTCGTCCGCACCTTCGGCACGCCCGCCCCCACCGACACACCCGGCGCCGTCCAGCTCCCGCTCGAGAGCCTGCACGATCGCAACGGTGCCCGGATCGACATCGACCGCACCGAGCTCGGCGTCCCCACCACCATCCGCCACTCCGGCGGCTACCACATCGCCGTCGACACCGAAGGTCCGCGCGTCACCGCGCTCCGCCTGCTGGACGAGCCCCCGTCACCGTACGAACGCCCGGAGGCCCCGGGCCGCGGCACGCTCCTGATGCGCTACGGCTACGACGAGGCCGGCCGCCTCACAGAGGTCACCAACTCCAGCGGCAGGCCGCTGCGCTTCACGTACGACGCCGAGGACCGAATAACCTCCTGGACCGACCGCAACGGCACGTCCTACCGCTACACGTACGACAGCCGCGGTCGCGTCGTCCGTACGGAGGGAAGCGACGGTTTCCTCTCCGGGACCTTCACCTACGACGAAGAGACCCGCACGACGACCGAGACGGACTCGCTGGGGCGCCCGCGCACGTACCGGCACAACGCCGACGGCCAGGTCGTCGAGGAGACCGACCAGGTCGGCAACACCACCCGCACGGAATGGGACCGCCGGGGCGACCGCCGCCTCGCGGTCACCGACCCCCTGGGCCGCACCACCCGCTACGCGTACGACGACGCCGGAAACCTGACCCGGGTCACCCTGCCGGACGGCACGACCGGCGAGGCGACGTACAACTCCCTGTGCCGACCGACCGAGGTCACCGAGCCCGGCGGCGCCACTTGGCGGCACGCCTACGACGACCACGGCAACGCCGTCCGCACGACGGATCCGGCCGGGGCGGAGACCCGGTACGCGTACGACGAGTCGGGCCACCTGACCTCCGTCACCGACGCGCTCGGGCACACGCGGGTGATCACCTGCGACGCGGCGGGCCTGCCGCTCGCGGTCACCGATCCCCTGGGCGCCACCACGACGGTCCGCCGCGACGCCTTCGGTCGCGTCGTCGAGGCGACGGACCCGCTGGGCCGCGTGACGCGCATGGTGTGGACGACGGAGGGCAGACCGAGCCGCCGCGAGCTGTCCGACGGCACCCACGAAACCTGGACCTGGGACGGCGAGGGCAACCTCCTCACCCACACGGACCCCGCCGGCAACGTCACCACCCACACCGCCACGCACTTCGACCTCCCGGCCTCGCGCACGGACCCCGACGGGACGACGTACACCTTCGCGTACGACACGGAACTGCGCCTCGTCGGCGTGACCAACCCGCAGGGGCTGACCTGGTCGTACGACTACGACGACGCGGGACGACTGGCGGCGGAGACGGACTTCGACGGGCGTCGGCTGACGTACGTCCACGACGCGGCGGGGCAGCTCCTTTCCCGTACGAATGGCGCTGAAGAAACGCTTCACTTCACGAGGGACGCGCTGGGGCGCGTCCTCGAGCAGCGGACCGACGCGGGTGCCGTCACGACGTACGCCTACGACGCGGCGGGCGGGCTGACGCGCACGGCCAACGCGGACGCCGAGGTCGTCTACGAGCGGGACGCGCTGGGCCGCGCGCTGTCGGAGAGCGTCAACGGCCGGGTGACCAGATGGGCGTACGACGCCCTGGGGCGATGCACCGAACGCACCATGCCCTCCGGCCTGCGCTCGCAGTGGACCTACGACCCGGCGGGCCGCCCCACCGCGCTGCGCGGTGGGGCAGGGGCGCTGTCCTTCGCCTACGACGCGGCGGGCCGCGAGACGACACGCCGCCTCGGCGACGACGCCGTGCTCACCCAGTCCTGGGACGCGGCGGACCGCCTGACGACGCAGACGGTGACAGCCGGGCCCCCGGACGCTGCTCGCCGCCTTCTCCAGCACCGCTCGTACGCGTACCGGGAGGACGGCTACCTCACCGAGATCCGCGAACTCACCTCGGGAACCCGCCGCTTCGACCTGACCCCGACGGGCCGCGTCACCGGCGTCCGCGCCCACGGCTGGAGCGAGACCTACGCCTACGACACCCTCGGAAACCTCACCCACGCCACGGCCCCCGCCCACGAGGCCCCCGGCCGCCGCGACCTCGACGGCACGATCGTGCGGCGGGCAGGCCGCACCACGTACGAGCACGATGCCCAGGGCCGCCTGATACGCAAGGCGCGCAAGCTCCTCAACGGCCAGGTGAAGGAGTGGACCTACACTTGGGACGCCGAGGACCACCTGACGGAGGCGGTGACCCCGGACGGCGAGCGCTGGTCCTACGCATACGACCCATTGGGCCGTCGAATATCCAAGCGCCGCGTATCGGACGGCGCGGAAACGCTGTTCGCGTGGGACGGTACGCGCCTCGCGGAACGGAAGGTTCCGGACGGCGCGGTCACGACGTGGGACTACGCTCCGGGCACTCATCGCCCGGTGGCCCAGACTGACCACCGGCCACTGGTCCGGACGGCGGGCAAGTCGCTGATCGAGCAGCTGACGGACGGCTCGGAACCACGCTTCCACGCCGTGGTGACCGATCTGGTCGGCACCCCGACCGAACTCGTCGCCCTCGACGGCACCCTGGCCTGGCAGTCCCGCACCACCCTCTGGGGCACCCCGCTTCCGGCCCCGGCGGCGGACGGGGGCGTGGACTGCCCGCTGCGCTTTCCGGGCCAGTACGCGGACGCGGAAACGGGGCTGTACTACAACTACTTCCGGTACTACGACCCGGAGACGGCACGGTATGTGTCGGCGGACCCGCTGGGGCTGGAGCCGGCGCCGAATCACCATGTTTACGTTCCCAACCCGCAGGCCGAAACGGATCCGCTCGGTCTTGCCGGTTGTCCTCAGACGCCTCCCGGGCTCGGATCGGATGTGCCGACGCGTGCACCGGCGAGCGTGGGCAACGCCACGAGCTTCAGCTACAAGAAGACCTTCTTCGCCGCCAACCCCGGTTTGAAGGGCAAGGTGGTGGTACACCATGCGATTGAGCAGCAGGTCTTGAACAGGTACCCGGGGCTCTTCACGCCAAATGAGATTCACTCGCTCGAGAACCTTCGTGGAATCCCTAAGGGGGCCGTGAACAACAGTGTTCATCTCAGTGAAATTCGCATCATGTGGAACCGATTCTACGAAGCCCATCCCAACCCCACAAAGCAGGAAGTGCTCGACCAGGCGACCAGGGTTGACGATGCGGTCGGGCACTGGTTCAAGCCCCGTGTGAGATAGTTGGCCAGAGCGAATGCAAGGAGATCGCATGTGGCGTGAAATGATTTCACGTTTGACCCCGGATGCTGAGATCGCGCGCCCTGCAGGCGGCGCCGTGGTCGATGGCATCGAGGAGCGCTTGGGGCAGGTTGTGCCTGCGGAGCTGCGTGCACTTCTGCTGGAAGTCGATGGGGTGGCGGACGAATACGGAACCGATGTCGTCTGGTCTGCGCAACGAATCGCCGACGAAAACTGGGCTTTCCGTGTCGATCCGGACTATTCAAGGCTTTATGTGAGCTTCTCCTCCCTGATGTTCTTCGGCGACAACGGTGGCGGCGACCAGTTCGCCTTCATGCGAAGCCCTGATCGTTCGGATGTCTTCGTCTGGGACCACGAGACCGACGAGCGCCGCATAGTGGCTCATTCTCTTGAGGAATATCTCGTCAAGAGCCTCGAGGCCGACGGCGAGGACTGGTACCGGCCGTAGCGCGAACCGACGGTCTCGGTTCGGTTGCTCGGGAAGTCGTCCAGGCGCGGTCCAGGGACGCGGGGCCCCAGGCGGGAGCGGATCTGTCTCTTATACACAT
>KL569541.1:8869-9604 GCA_000715685.1 Streptomyces lilacinus | reverse complement strand
CAGAGATGTGTATAAGAGACAGCCCCAGAATTGATCAGCTGCTGCCGACTCCGGGAGGCGGAGTGGAAAAGATCGCGCTTCTGAGGTCCTTCGACATCCGCTGGCTGTCCCCTTGCGTCGAGGAAGCAATGGCCGACTCGGCCGGATCGGCCCGGCTGAAAGCCTTCGTCACAGAGGATTGCGGCAATCCCTCCGGCTGCTTTCCCGAGTCCGAAGTGCTGCCCCCGCAGGCCGGCTGCGACGAAATCGTCGAGCGAATATGGCGGTGGGGCGCGGGAGGCGTTGTTTCTCTCTCCTGGCCGGATGAGAACGCGCTGCGCGACGCCGTGGTCGGCGAGAAGCTTCGGGAATTGGGCGTCCCGATGGTGATGCACGGCGCGGACGTCACGGGGAGGCTTTCCTGCAAGTGGGAGACCCGGCAGCTCGTGCGGGGGTTCGGGCTCGACATGCCGGACGGGGAGATGGTCGACGGCGATCTCCTCAACGGGCGCTCCCGCTCCTGTGCCGCCTACCGGGACCTGGTCGAGAGGAAGGCCGCACGGCTCGGCTATCCGCTGCTGGCCAAGCCGCTGTGGGGGTGCAGTGCCGAGGGCATCCGGTTCGTCGCGGACGCGGCGGGCCTGCGGCAGTACCTGGAGTTCCCGCCCGACAGCAATGTCGTGCTCGAGCAGTGCGTGAGCGGAGAGCTCTGCTCGGTGGAAATCATCGGCTGCGATGGCCATTACGTCTTCCAGC
>KL569541.1:7207-8607 GCA_000715685.1 Streptomyces lilacinus | reverse complement strand
AGCCATTACGTCTTCCAGCCGCTGGTCTGGAAGGGCAGGACCGAGCCGGCGGAGCCGTCCATGATGAGCGAACGGGTCCGGATCTGCGAACCCAGGAGCGGGGCCGAGCTCGACTTCCGCCCCGTCGCCCGGCTGCTGCGCGAACTCTGCGAGGGCATCGAGATGCGCGGTGCCCTTGAAGTGGAGATGATTTACGCGGACAGGACCTATCGCGTCATTGAAATAAACCCGCGCACGTCGGGGACCACGGTCATCTCCACTGCCGCCTCCGGATGCAACACCATTCAGTGCCTGCTGGACATCCTGCGTGGACAGTGGTCCGCGAGCCGGGCGCGGGCGCTGCGGCGACGGAGCCACTGCGCGCTGCAGATCCCGGTCGTTCCGCCCTTCGACGGGGCGCGGTTGAGGGCGGGCGGGGCGCCGGCCGCCCTCGAGGTGGTGCGCACGAGGAACTTCGCCTACCACGGTCGGGACTTCGGTGAAGTCCTGCTCCGCTGCCCGGTGGAGGACGCACCAGCGCTGGAGGATGTGCTCGGGTGGCTCCGGACGGACTGCGGCTTCGCGCTGCCGGAGAGCGTGGAACGGCTCCGCTCAGGAGACCGGAGGCCGGGCCGTACGGGAGCGGCGATCCCGGTGCCGTGACGAGTGCCGGCCTTGTGCCCCGAGGTCTCGCCGGGTGATCGTGGACCCGGACGGTGGTCACGATCGCTTTCGTGACCGAGGAAGCCCTCGCGGACGTCAGTCCGTGGGGGAGTCGGGGGAGGACGAAGCGAAGTGCGGGACAGCGGTGTGGGGCGGGGAGCCGGTCAGGTGTCGTTGTGGAGCCGGCAGGTCGTCATCGGGTGGATGCTCGCGGTCGGGGTGGTGTCGGCCGTGGCGTTCGTCGTGGCCGGGCTCGTCTTCGGGCACTTCGTGGAGTTGTTCCTGTCGCTGCTCGCCGGTTCGGCGGCGTTCCTGGCGACGGGAGCGGTACGCGTGAGCGTGACGCGTGAAGGGGTGACGGTGGGATCCGTCGTCTTCCCCTTCCTGTCCCGGACGATACCGGCGTCCAAGATCCGTAGCGCATCGGCGCGATGGACCCGCCCCAGAGAGCTGGGCGGCTGGGGCTACCGCTGGACCCTCGAGATGAGGTCCGTCTCCCTGCGCGAGGGCGACGCGCTGTGGCTCCACCTCACGAACGGCAAGGAGTTCGTCGTCACCGTCGACGACGCCGAGGAAGCGGCGCGGATCGTGAACGGGCTGCGGGCTTAGAACCTTGCCGTCTCACGTGTCTCACGTGACGTTGTCGGCAGAGCGGGAACGGCGGTCTCCCCTTCGCGCGAGGTTTGTGTTGGACTGTCCCGACATAATCCGTACACGACGATGGGGTGAAGGCGATGCCTCTTGAGGGCGAGTACGAG
>KL569541.1:5660-6899 GCA_000715685.1 Streptomyces lilacinus | reverse complement strand
GGCGCAGTGGGTGCGCGAACAGGTCGAGCTGTACGAGAGTTCGGGTGGCACACAGGGCACAACGCTCTGGGACACGGGCCTGCCGGTTGTCATTGTCACGATGCGCGGCGCGAAGAGCGGCAAGATCCGCAAGATTCCACTGATGCGTGTGGAGCACGAGGGACGGTACGCGGCCGTGGCGTCGAAGGGCGGCTTCCCGCACCACCCCGTGTGGTACTTCAACCTCAAGGCCAACCCGCATGTGGAGCTCCAGGACGGCTCCGAACGCCAGGACATGACGGCCCGTGAGCTCACCGGGGACGAGAAGGCCCAGTGGTGGCAGCGCGCGGTCGCCGCGTATCCGCCGTACGCCGAATACCAGGAGAAGACGGAACGCGTGATCCCCGTCTTCGTGCTCGAACCCGAGCGCCTGGCCGGGCCGGCGAACGCCTCGGCGCCGACGCGGAACTGAATGAGAACCGACGGCCCGCCACCCGGGATTGTCAGTGGTCGGTGGCAGACTTCGCCGGCATGAGTGACCAGGTGTGTTTGCGAGACGTCGGACCGGCCGATCTCGAGGTGTTCTTCGCGCAGGAGCACGACCCGGAAGCCGCGCGGCGGTCGAAGTTCCCGCCCCGGGAACGAGAGGCCTTCATGACGCACTGGACGACGAAGGTCCTCGGGGATCCGACTGTCTTCGTGCAGGCCGTCACCGTCGACGGGGAATTGGCGGGCAACGTGGTGGCATGGTGGCACGATGACCGGCGCTTCATCGGGTACTGGCTCGGTCGGGAGTACTGGGGCCGAGGCATCGGCACGCGGGCGCTGGCGCTTTTCCTGGCGCGGGAGAAGACCCGCCCTCTGCACGCCGATCCCTTCGCCGGGAACACCGGCTCGGTGCGGCTGCTGGAGAAGCACGGCTTCCGGCGCACCGAGACGGTTCGGCACGGCGAGCACGAGCACACCATGCTGGTACTCGGCGAGGACGGCTGACAACCCCTGGCCCATGGCACAGAGGTGTGGTGGCGGCGATTCCGTGTGACGGTGGCACCGGCCCCGGCGCTATGGGTACGCCCGTTGTCAGAGGCTGCTGGCAGCATCGCCGGTATGAACGTCATCCGTACCACCCCGCCGCGGCCGGTCGACGTCGCCGCCGTCTTCCCTCAACTGGCGCCGCTGGCACGCCCGGCGATGCGCTTGCACCCCCGCCGGGGGACTCCGTCACCGCAGGACAGCTCGATCGGCGGGCCGCTGCTGTGG
>KL569541.1:3807-5479 GCA_000715685.1 Streptomyces lilacinus | reverse complement strand
GCCGCTGCTGTGGCCCGCCGACGAGCCGTGGCCGCACTGCGACGCCCCGCACGAGGGGGGCGGCCACTTGCTGGCCGCGGTGCGGATGGATCAGCGCCGGCGCGCGCGAGAGGCGGCGCACCCGGACGGGACTCCCGGCGTTTCCGAGTACACGCCGGAGGAAAGCGCGTTCTTGGAGCAGATCGACTGGGACCTCGAACGCCCCGACGGCCCGATCCCCATGCTGCCCGTGGCCCAGTTGTACGTGCGTGACGTCCCTGTGCTGCGCCCGCCCGGCCAGGCCGATCTGCTCCAGGTGCTGTGGTGCCCCTTGGATCATCCGGATATGTACATGCCCAGGACCGCAGTGTTCTGGCGGTCCGCGGACGCTGTCACCGACATCCTCACCTCACCCCCGGAACCGCTCGATGTGGAGATGGAGGAATACGTGCCCGTGCCGTGCGTGCTCGCGCCGGAGCAGGTCACCGAGTACCCCAACCACCTGGAGTTGAGCAAGGAGCTCCGGGAGCAGCTGCACGACTGGAGCAGGTGGCAGGCGGCCGACGCCGGTGTGGACAGCTCCTGGGCCCCCTACCCGGAGTCCTACTATCACAGCAATCTGTCCGTCGCCCCCGGCTGGAAGGCCGGCGGCTGGCCCCAGTGGGGCTACACCGACCCCGCTCCCCGGCAGTGCCCCGCCTGCGACACCGCGATGGAACCGCTGCTGACCATCTCCACGTTCGAATGGGACGGCAGCAGCCGCAGCTGGATCCCGTACGAAGACCAGCCCGCGGCGTCTTTCACCGACCACCGCTACCGCGACCTGCTGCAACCGACCGGTGTCCAGATCGGCAGCGGTTACAAACAGCAGCTCTACGTCTGCCCGGCGGCGCCGGAGCACCCCCACATCGAGCTGATGCAGTAGCCGGCCAGCCGCCGAACCCTCCGGTCCGCCCGCTGATCCAAGCGAAACGGCCTAGCCCTTCCACGCCCACGGCCGCAGCTTCTCCGGGTTGCGGACCGCCCAGATCCGGGTGACGCGTCCGTCGGAGACGTCGAACGCGGCCACGGTCATGACGACGCCGGCACGCCGGGCCACCAGGCCCGGCGCACCGTTGACCGACCGCTCCAGGAGTTCCAGCCCCGGAGCCTTGTCGGCAATGGCGATCATGTACTGGGCGATGCGCGCGCCGCCCTCGAGCGGGCGCAGGACGGTGCCGACCAGGCCGCCGCCGTCGGCGGTCATCACGGCAGCCGGGTTGAGGAGACCGACGAGGGCCGCGATGTCCTTGGACTCCCATGCCTCCTTGACCTGCCGCACCACGTCCGCCCGGCCGGTCGCCGACACCGGAGCGCGCGCGACGCTCACTCGCCGCCGGGCGGAGGCCGCCAGCTGCTTGCAGGCCGCAGGGGTCCGTCCGAGAACGTCGGCGATCTCGACGAACGGATACCGGAAGACGTCGTGCAGGACGAACGCCACCCGCTCGGCGGGCGTCATCGACTCCAGGACGACGAGGAAGGCCATGGCCACCGACTCGTCCAGAACGATCTGGTCGGCGGGGTCCGCACGGCCCGTGGGGTCGGCGCCGCCCGCGTGGTCCCACTCGGTGCGGTCGGGCAGCGGCTCGGGCAGCCAGGCGCCGACGTAGCGTTCACGGCGCGCCCGGGCCGAGCCGAGCCGGTCCAGGCAGAT
>KL569541.1:1834-3534 GCA_000715685.1 Streptomyces lilacinus | reverse complement strand
AGCCGAGCCGGTCCAGGCAGATGCGGCTGGTCACCGTCGTCAGCCAGGCGCCGGGGGACAGGATCTCCGCCTGCCGGCTTCGCGGCAGCCCGTACCAGCGCGCGTAGGCGTCCTGTACGGCGTCCTCGGCCTCGGTTACCGAACCGAGCAACCGGTAAGCGACATTGATCAGTTGGCGTCGCTCGCCGGCCGTCTCGTCCGCGCCCGCCCCGACAGTCCCCATGCTTCCGGCCGCCCCCTCGCCTTACCTTTCGCAGGCCCGCGTCGTCGGTCTGGTGAGACCTTATCGACCTGCTGCCCGAGGGCGGAAAGAGGACGTGACATGGCCACTCAGGTGACGAAGGCGAAGACGAAGACGAAGACGACGACCAACGCACAGCGCGGCTCCTCGTTCCTGCAGATCGCGATCGCCCTGCAGACCCTCACCATCTTCCTTCAGGCGGTCTCTGCCGGACTGCTGCTGACCTCGTCCTACGGAGAGGCGCTGCACAGCGTCGGAGCCCGTGTGATGTACGGGGCGTCGATGCTGTACGTGCTCGCGGCGGTGCTGGCGTGGAAGCCGGGCGGCGGCTCGCCCCGGCCCGTCTGGCACGCGTCGGGATTCCTCGTACTCGCCTCGGTCCAGGTCGTGCTCGGCATCGCGCACGTCCCGTCGGTCCATCTGCCCCTGGGCGTCCTGATGTTCGGCTTGAGCGTGCTGGCGCTGGCCCGGTGCCAGGGTCCGATACGGAGCCGGGGCGGCGAAGGGCGCTAGCGTGTGGCGAGCCGCTCCAGCAGGGCGGTGCTGCGTGCCAGCAACGCCCGTTCCTCATCCGTGAGTTCCGCTTCGATGGCCTGCGCGAGCCAACCGGCCCTGCGGCCGCGCTCCGCTTCGAGCGCGGCCCGGCCGGCGTCCGACAGCTCGACCAGCGACTTGCGGCCGTCCGTGGGGTGCGCCCGGCGCGTGATCAGGTTCTGTTCCATGAGCAGCCCCACCGACCGGGCCATCGACTGGGGGCGTACGCGCTGATCGGCGGCGAGGTCGCTGGTGGTCATGGCGCCGTTGCGGTCGAGGGCGCCGAGCACGGCGGCCTGGCCCAGCGGGATGCGGTCCTCGTGTTTGACGCGTCGGGTGAGCTTGCCCATCGCCGTGCGCAGTTCGGCGGCGATGGCGGCGGCTTCCGGGGTGGGCATAGGGCACTTTACCCCGTTGGTCAGCAAAGTCGTGCGCCTGACCTGTACAGCCAAGCTGCGCAGTAATGCTGTACAGCAAAACTGAGCAGTATCGCTGTAGGGTTTGGCGTTGTCGGGCTCAGCGCCAGCGTTGTCGCAGCCGGGGCCACGGCACACGACAACGGGAAGGACCTCCCATGTCCGCACACGCAAAAGCAGTCGGAACTGTCAACGCCGCCATCGAGACCGTCACCGCCCGCCGGATCATCGACAGCCGGGGCAACCCCACGGTCGAGGTCGACGTCGTCCTGGCGGACGGGTCCCTGGGGCGCGCGGCCGTCCCCTCCGGCGCCTCCACCGGTGCCCGGGAGGCCGTGGAGCTGCGCGACGGGGACTCCGCGCGCTGGCACGGCAAGGGCGTCGACCGCGCGGTGGCCCACGTCAACGGGGAGATCGCGGCGTCCGTGCGCGGCCGGGACGCGGCGGACCAGGCGGGCCTCGACGCCGCGCTGGTCGCCCTCGACGGCACCGCCACGAAGTCCCGGCTC
>KL569541.1:0-1628 GCA_000715685.1 Streptomyces lilacinus | reverse complement strand
GGCCCACCGTCAGCCCCTCTACCGTTACCTCGGTGGCGCCGACGCCCACCTCCTGCCGCTGCCGATGATGAACATCGTCAACGGCGGCGCCCACGCCGACAATCCGCTGGACTTCCAGGAGTTCATGATCGCGCCCGTGGGCGCGGACACCTTCGCCGAAGCCGTCCGCATGGGCAGCGAGGTCTTCCACACCCTGCGCCGTGATCTGCTGGCCGCCGGGCACTCCACGGGCGTCGGCGACGAGGGCGGCTTCGCGCCCGCGCTGCGTACCGCCGAGGAGGCGCTCGACTTCGTGATGGCCGCCATCGAGCGCACCGGCTACCGCCCCGGCACGGACATCGGCCTGGTCATGGACCCGGCGTCGTCGGAGTTCTTCCGCGACGGGGTGTACGACTACGCGGGCGAGGGGGTGCGCCGCACCCCCACTGAGAACGCCGACTACCTGGCCAAGCTCATCGACGCCTACCCGATCGTCTCCATCGAGGACCCGATGGCGGAGAACGACCTGGACGGCTGGCGCGAGCTGACCGCCCGCGTCGGCGACCGCTGTCAGCTCACCGGCGACGACGTGTTCTGCACCAACGAGACGCTGCTGCGCGAGGGCATCCGCACCGGCGTCGGCAACTCGGTCCTGGTCAAGGTCAATCAGATCGGGACCCTGACCGAGGCGCTGGCCGCGGTGGCCACGGCCCATCAGGGGGGCTGGACGGCTGTCATGTCGCACCGTTCGGGCGAGACGGAGGACACCACCATCGCGGATCTGGCGGTGGCGACCGGCTGCGGGCAGATCAAGACCGGCTCGCTCTCCCGCTCCGACCGCACGGCGAAGTACAACCAGCTGATCCGTATCGAAGAGGAGTTGGGCGCCTCGGCGCGCTTCGCGGGCCGCTCCGCACTGCGCCGGGCGAACGTCACCTGATGCGGCCCCGGCCAGGCCTCGGCTCTGCCGGTCGTTGCGGACCACGTACGGGATCTTGAGACCACGAGCAGCCCATGACAGGCTCATGCCGCATGATCGATGCATTCGCGAAAGACAACCTGCACGGGAGACTGCGGCGGGACCGCAAGGCGCTGCTCTGGAAACTCGACGGCCTGTCCGAGTACGACGCCCGCCGACCGTTGACAGCGACCGGGACCAACCTCCTCGGCCTGGTCAAACACGTGGCCACTGTCGAGGCCAGGTACTTCGGTGAGGTCTTCGACCGCCCTTCCCCGGAACCGCTGCCCCCGTGGCAGGACTCCAACGGCAGCGATCTGTGGGCGACCGAGGACGAGACCCGCGATCAGATCATCGGGTTCTACCGGCGCACGTGGGAGCACTCGGACGCGACGATCAACGAGCTTCCCCTCGACGCCCCCGGCCACGTGCCGTGGTGGCCGGAGCCTCATGCCGACACGAACCTGTTCGCCGTCATGGTCCATGTCCTCGGCGAGTCCATCCGGCATGCCGGGCACGCCGATATCCTGCGCGAGGGCCTCGACGGCCGGACCGGGCTGCGAGCCGAACACGAGAAGCGGATCGACGACGAAGCCCGTGCAGCCTACTGCGCGAGGATCGAGCAGGCCGCCAGGTCGGCCGCACCGATCAAGGCTTAGTGGTCGGCTCCGTGATCGGCGGTGCGCCGGTC
>KL569540.1:14746-15095 GCA_000715685.1 Streptomyces lilacinus | reverse complement strand
CCGCCGCCCTCGGGTCACGGTGGGCAGGGGTGATCGCTTGCGGCAACCCCGGTGGCCGTACCGCTCCGTACGCCGTGAATCGCCTTACCCCGCACTGGTCGCAGCGGGATTCGCCGGCGGAGTGAGTCCACCCCGCACGGTGCGAGCACGTTCCGTTCACCACTTCACTGCCTTCGGCAGCAGATGCGCCGACCGGAAGTGGCTGCGCACGGCGACGGTCGCGTCCACGACGGTCTCCTCGTCGCCGTCCGCCACGGCCTTGCGCCGCGCGACCTCGAGCTCCGCGCACTCCGTACACCCGATCGGCGACGCGGACGCCGTTCGGCGAAGCCTGTCTCTTATACACATC
>KL569540.1:11511-14475 GCA_000715685.1 Streptomyces lilacinus | reverse complement strand
TTCCTCCCGCGTCGCCAGCCGCAGCGCGCCCGCGGGCGCCTCCCACTCCCGGCCTCCGCCGGGCTGCCTCACCCGGACATGCGGTTCGGCGCTGCCCAGTACTTCTGCGAGCGTCGCGCTACGCGTGTCCACCACGTACGCGCCTTCGCGGTAGGTCACGGAATTTTCCCTTCGGGTTGTCCTTACTTCTGCTCCTCTCAGCGTTGCGTATCGGAGCTACGCTCAACAGGGAGGAGCGCTTTACAACGCGCTTGTGTGGAAGGGGAGTTAGCCTGTGGCCAAAGGTGGGTTCGGTCCGGCCAAGGTGGGCTGGGGATTCTTCGGTTCCGAGCTCAAACGGAGGCGGGAGGACGCGGGGCTCACGGCAGCGACTGGGCAGTCTCGTGTTCTGCTCGGCCTCGTACATCGGGCAGTTCGAGACGGGGGCGCGAAAACCGCAGTTGGAGGTCGCGCGGCGGATTGACGCGGAGCTGGGGACTGATGGGTTCTTCGGGCGGATGTGCGAAGAGCTGATCAATGGCGCGCCGTATGCCGAGTGCTTCACAGAAGCGGCTTATCTGTATGAGTTGGCCGCCACGATCAGGGAGTACGCGCCGACGTTCCTGCCTGGTGTGCTCCAGACAGCTTCCTATGCCCGTGCTGTGTTTCTGGGGGGCTTTCCCTTCGCCTCGGAGGACGACATCCAGGCGCGAGTGGCTTCTCGATTGGAGCGAGCGCGAATCTTCGATGGGCCCACAGGGCCGATGTGGTGGGCGATCCTCGACGAGGGTGTCATCCGGCGCAAGTTCGGCGGTGCGGCTGTGATGCACGAGCAGCTGATGCACATGGTGTCGCTGATGCGCAGGCGTCGGATCGGTGTGCAGGTGTTGCCTTTCGAAGCCGGCCATCCGGAGGTGGAAGGGGCGCTCACTCTGATGACCTTCGAGGACGCGCCACCAGTGGCGTACACCGAGGGCCACCGCTCGGGAGCGCTGCTGGACGATCCTGCCGTGGTGTCGCAGTGCATGAGGTCGTACGACCTCGCCAGAGGTGTTGCGCTTTCACCGGCGCAGTCCTTGTCCCTGATCGAATCAGTCGCGGAGGAGTACGCGAATGAGCAATGAGACATGGCGCAAGAGCAGCTACAGCGGCTCCGGAGACGAGAAGGGAGGCAACAACTGCCTCGAAGTCAGCGACCGTATACCCGGCTTAGTCCCCGTCCGGGACAGCAAGAACCCCCACGGCCCCGCCCTCCTCTTCCCCGCCCCCGCCTGGGCAGCGTTCGTGGCCGGCCTGCGGTAGCGCGTAAGGCGTGCGAGCGCCGGTGCGCACCGCCGCGCACCGGCGCTCATGCGTGGCCGTCGTTTGGCGGGCGGCCTCGCGGAAAGGACTCGATCGCCCGTCACGCGTGATCGACAGAGGAGAGCCCCATGACCCCCCTCAAGCGCGCCGCCGCCGCGTTCGCGACCAGCATCCTGCTCACGGTGGGGGCCGCCGCGCTGGCGGCGCCGGCCCACGCGGATGCCAACGTCTCCGTCCTGAACCTCGTCGGCGCGAGCGCCAACGGTGACGTCGGGGTGACCGGCCCCGGAGGCGCCACCATCGTCGAATTGCCGAACGTCCTCAGCCCCCTTGTCTGAGCAGTAGCGCCACTGTCTCCGGGTGGGGCCCCTTGAGGGCCCAGTCGAGCGGGGAGTGGCCGGTGCCGTGGTCTTCGCGGAGGTTGGGGTCGGCGCCGTGGGCGAGGAGTTCGCGGACGGTGGGGGTGTGGCCCCAGCATGCGGCGGCGCAGAGGGGGGTGCCCTCCTCGCCGTGGCCGCTCTCGGTGTCGGGGAGGGCGCCTGCCGCGAGCAGGAGGCGGACGATGTCCGTGGCTCCGTGGACCGCGGCGGAGTAGAGCGGGGTGGTGCCCGCGGAGTCAGGGGCCTCAGGGTCGGCGCCGCTGCGGAGGAGGGTCTCGGCGCGAGCCGTCTCGCCCAGCATGGCCGCCAGGACCAGTTGCTTCGACAGACGTTTCCGGGTCCGTCGTTTCATGGACGTCTCCTCACTCGGCGCCGTCTCAACCCGTCGTATCGCCCAGCGATTCCAGCAGATTCCGCAGCCCGCCCGCGAGGGCGTCGCGTTCCGGGCCGGTGAGGGCGGCGAGGAGGCGTTCCTCCGTGGCGAGGTGGTCGGGGAGCGCCCGGTCGATGAGGGCGTGGCCCTCGGGGGTGAGGGCGACGACGACGCTGCGGCCGTCGGAGGCGCTCGGGGTGCGGGTGACGAGGCCGCGGGACTCGAGGCGGTCGAGGCGCTGGGTGATGGCCCCCGAGGTGACCATCGCCGAGCGCATGAGTTCGGCCGGGGTCAGGCGGTGCGGGGGGTCGCTGCGGCGGAGGGTGGCGAGGACGTCGAAGGACGCGGAGTCCAGGTCGTGCGCGGCGAAGGTGCGGCGCAGCTCGGTATTGACGAGCTGGTGCAGGCGGGAGAGGCGCCCGAGGACCGCCATCGGTGAGACGTCGAGGTCGGGGCGGCGCGCGGCCCACTGGTCCAGTACGTGATCGACGTGATCTGCCACCGCCTCAGCGTAGCAATGTCTTAGTGGTGAGCTACTTCACCATCGCCGGGCATCGCCAGATGCCTTAGTGGTGAGTTACTTTCGCTTAGTGCTAAGCAATCGGAGCAGGTTCAGCGTCCTTCTGGTCACCGCCCTCGCGCCCGCCATCTGGGGCACCACCTACCTCGTCACCACCGAGTGGCTGCCGCCCGGCCGTCCTCTGCTGGCGGCGGTGACGCGGGCGCTGCCCGCGGGGCTGGTGCTGGTGGCGGTCACCCGGCGGCTGCCGCGAGGGGCGTGGTGGTGGCGGGCGGCGGTGCTGGGGGCCCTCAACATCGGGGCGTTCTTCGCTCTGCTCTTCGTCGCCGCGTACCGGCTGCCGGGCGGGGTGGCGGCGACCGTCGGCGCCGTGCAGCCGCTGCTCGCGGCGGGGCTCTCGGCCGGGCTGC
>KL569540.1:6760-11258 GCA_000715685.1 Streptomyces lilacinus | reverse complement strand
GCTCTCGGCCGGGCTGCTGGGGGAGCGGCTGGCGCCGCGCACGGTGGTCGCCGGGGCGGCCGGCGTGGCGGGGGTCAGCCTGCTCGTGCTGCGGGCCGACGCCCGGTTGGACGGCCTCGGGGTCGCCGCCGCGCTCGGCGGCGCGGTGGTCATGGCCACGGGCGTCGTCCTCAGCAAGCGCTGGGTCTCGCCCGCGCCGCTGCTCGCGACGACCGGTTGGCAGCTCGTCGCCGGCGGCGCGCTCCTGCTCCCGGTCGCCCTCCTCGTCGAGGGCCCGCCGCCGGCCGCGCTGACCTCCGCGAACCTCGCCGGTTACGCCTACCTCGCCGTCATCGGATCCGCTCTCGCCTACGCGCTGTGGTTCCGCGGCATACGCGCCCTGCCGGCCACCGACGTGACCTTCCTCGGGCTGCTCAGCCCCGTCGTCGCCACGACGCTCGGGTGGCTGGTCCTCGGCCAGGACCTCACCGTCGCCCAGGCCTGCGGCGGGCTCGTCGTCCTCGGCGCGCTCGTCGTGGCGCAGCGCCGACCCCGGCCCCGGCCGGCGCAGGACGACAGCAACGCTTCGACGTCACCGCTTCAGAAGGTTTGAAAAGAAATGAGGAGAAACATGCGCATCACCGTCTTCGGCGCCGCCGGAAGCGTCGGCAGCCGCGTTGCGGCCGAGGCCGTGGCCCGCGGGCACGAGGTGACCGCCGTCGTACGCGATCCCGCGCGCTTCCCCGAGCTGCCCACCGGCGTCAACGCGCGGACGGGCGACGCCTCGAGAGCCGACGACGTGGCGGCGCTCGCCGCCGGCCAGGACGTGGTGATCAGTGCGACCCGGCCCGCCCGGGGGCGCGAGGGCGAACTCGTCACGACGACGGAGGCGCTGCTGGCCGGGCTCGCCCGGACCAACGGGGTGGCCGACGGGGTGACCGACAGGGTGCGGCTGCTGCTCGTCGGTGGCGCGGGCAGCCTGACCGTGCCCGGGTCGCGGGGTGCCGTCGCCGTGGCCGACGACCCCGCCTTCGTACCGGCCGCGTGGCGGGACATCGCGCTGGCCTGCACCCGCCAGCTCGAGGTGTGCCGCGCCGAGGCGGCGGTGGACTGGACGTACCTGAGCCCGCCCGCCCTGCTGGAGCCGGGCGAGCGGACCGGAGGCTACCGGCTGGGCGCCGACGAGCTGCTCGTCGACGCCGCCGGCAGGTCCGCGATCTCCATGGAGGACCTGGCCGTGGCGCTGCTGGACGAGGCCGAGCGGCCCCGGCACCGCCGGGCCAGGTTCACCGTCGCGTACTGACCGTCAGGGGGCTCAGACGTTGACGCCGAAGTCCTGGGCGATGCCCACGAGGCCCGAGGCGTAGCCCTGGCCGACCGCGCGGAACTTCCACTCCGCACCGTTGCGGTAGAGCTCGCCGAAGACCATGGCAGTCTCGGTGGCCGCGTCCTCGCTCAGGTCGTAGCGGGCGAGCTCCGCGCCGCCGGCCTGGTTGATGATGCGGATGTAGGCGTTGCGCACCTGGCCGAAGTTCTGCGAACGCGCGGCGGCGTCGTAGATGGAGACCGGGAAGACGATCTTGTCGATGTCGGCCGGGAGGGCGGCCAGGTTGACGTTGATCTGCTCGTCGTCACCCTCGCCCTGGCCGGTGCGGTTGTCGCCGGTGTGGACGATCGACTGGTCCGGGGTGGACTTGTTGTTGAAGAAGACGAAGTGGGCGTCGGAGTAGACCCGGCCGCCGCCGTTCACGGCGATGGCGCTGGCGTCGAGGTCGAAGTCCGTGCCGGTGGTGGTGCGGACGTCCCAGCCGAGGCCGACCGTGACGGCCGCCAGGCCCGGGGCCTCCTTGGTGAGGGAGACGTTGCCGCCCTTGGACAGGCTTACAGCCATGGGGTGTGTCCCTTTCTGCGTACGTGCTCGTCGTCCCTCATAACGCCATGCGGGGGACCGAGGGTTCCACACTCCTTTACTTTCTTTGCCGCACATTAACGAGGTGACGGGTTCCGGCCCGCCGCGCCATGATGGGACACATGTCCGGTCCCCACGTCATCCGCGGCTCCGTCTCCCTCCCCGAGGCCGAGCTCATGTGGCGTTTCTCGCGGTCCTCCGGACCGGGCGGCCAGCACGTCAACACGAGCGACAGTCAGGTGGAGCTGCGCTTCGACCTGGCGGCGACCGAGGCGCTGCCGCCGGTGTGGAAGGAGCGGGCGCTGGCCAGGCTCGCCGGCCGGCTCGTCGACGGCGTCGTGACCGTACGGGCCTCCGAGCACCGCTCCCAGTGGCGCAACCGCGAGGCGGCGGCCGTGCGGCTGGCGGCGCTGCTGGCCGAGGCGACCGCGCCGCCGCCCAAGCCGCGCAAGCCGACGCGGATTCCGCGCGGCATCAACGGAGAAGAAGCAGCGCGCCGAGACGAAGCGCGGGCGCTCGGGCCAGGGCTGGGGATGACAGCCTGACGGCCTGACCGCGCCGGGCCCTCCGACGACGCGACTTACGCCAGGTGCCGGTAGCGGCCCGTGAAGTACGTCAGCGGACCGCTCTCCGTGCTGGGCGTGTCCGCCCGCAGCACCCGGCCGATGACGAGGGTGTGGTCCCCCGCCACCACGCGCTGCTCGGTGCGGCACTCGACGACGGCCAGCGCGCCGCGCACGAGCGGGGACCCGCTGATCGTGCCGCGCTCCCAGGGGATGTCCTCGAAGAGGAGCCGGTCGCTGATGCGGCCCTTCATGGCGAAGCGGCCGGCGACGTGGCGCTGGCTCTCGGCGAGGACGGAGACCGCCCACACGTCCTGCCGCTCCAGGAGGTCGTCCATGCGGGAGCCGTTGCGAACGCTCACCATCACCAGGGGCGGCTCGAGGGAGACGGACACGAAGGCGGTGGCCGTCATTCCGACGTCCTCGCCGCGCGGCCCGTCCTCGGGGTCGTGCGCGGTCACCAGCACGACGCCCGCCGCCAGGCGGGCGAGGGCGGCGCGGAACTCGTCGGGGCTCACTCCTCCAGGATCGGCGGTCACCCCTTCAGGATGGGCTATGCCGGTCTCGGTGGGCGTAGTCGTCTGCAACACGCCCAGCACGCTAGCCGCCCCGGGGGACGGGACGCATCGGGCTTCGGGACCAGACGGGTCCTAGGCCTTGCCCGGATCGGGGGTCTGCCGGAAGCGGTCGCCCCGCCTCGGAATGTGCCGCATGTGCCGGGCGCATGTTCCGAACGCATGCGCGTATCAAGGCTGTTCGGGCTCGAATTTGCGTTCAGGAAGCATAGAGTGCACTCGAACGCCAGTAGCAGGGCCTGATCACGGACTGTGACATGAGTCACAGAGGGCGCTAATTGTTGACCCTGTGTACCGGGTGGTCAGCTCGCTGTGATTCAGTGGCCGGGTAATCGGACGAACAAGAAGCCTGGAGTTGCTGTCGAGGTCTCGGGGGAGAGCGAGCTATGGAGACCGAGTCGGAGCCGTATGTACGCCTTGCGACCCTGAAACAGGTCCATCAGGCCATCGCGGAGCTGAACACCGCGCGGAGCCTCGCGGACACCTTGCAGACCGTCGCCGACGGTGTCGTGTCCGGGCTCGGTTACGAGCTCTCGGCCGTCAATCTCGTGCGCCCGGACGGCGACCTGGTGGTGGCCGCGGTGGCCGGGAGCGCCAGCGCGGAGGCGCTCATGGCGGGTCGCGTCGGGTCGCGGGTGTCGTGGGAGCGGCGGCTCGCGATGGGCGACCAGTGGGGCGAGCTGCGGTTCATCCCGTACACCGAGGGCTGGGTCCTCGACGACGACGACGTCCCGCAGTGGCACACCACCGGGCCCACGCCGCGTTTCGCCGACGAGTGGCACCCGATGGACCGGCTCTTCGCCCCGATGTACACCACGGGCCCCTCGGGCGGCGAGCTGCTCGGCGTCATATCCGTGGACAAACCGCGCAATGGGCGCAGACCCGGCGCATGGGGCCGCGAGGCGCTTCAGATGTATGCGTCGCAGGCGGCGATTGCGATCAGTAATGCTCGTCTCCGCGCAAACATGCAGCGCGCCCTGGTCCGGCTCGAGCGCGAGCAGCAGGCGCTGCGCGCCAGTGAGGAAAGCTTCCGGCAGGCCTTCGAGTACGCCCCCAGCGGCATGGCCATCGCCGAGATGGGCGGCGACCAGCACGGCCGGCTGCACCGCACCAACGACGCGCTGTGCCGGCTGCTCGGCCGCTCCGCCTCCCAGATGCGCCGCTACTCCTTCTCCGACCTCGTCCACCCCGAGGACATCGGCACCCTGCTGCGGACCTCGGCCGAGGGCGGCCGGGCGGAGCTGCGGCTGGCCCGGCGCGACGGGACGTTCGTGTGGGTGTCGCTGCGCAACTCCGTGGTTGCCGACGCCGCCGACGGGCCGCGTTATCTGCTGACGCACGTCGAGGACATCGAGGAGCGCAAGCGCCACGAGCTGCAGCTCGCCCACCGCGCCAGCCACGACTCCCTGACCGGCCTGCCCAACAGCGCCGAGCTCCGCGCCCGCCTCAGCAGCTGTCTCTTATACACATCT
>KL569540.1:4576-6492 GCA_000715685.1 Streptomyces lilacinus | reverse complement strand
GCGAGCCGCACGGGGCGGCGGCCGTCGCCCCGTACGGCCGGCTCGACGGCTTCGCGGAGGTCGAGAGCACGGCGTACGCGCCGGCGGTGGGCGCGGGGGTGGGCCACGGCGGGCCGGGGCACGGCGACGCGGGATACGGCGGCGTGGGGTACGGCGGCTCGGCGCACGGGCACGGCTTCGGGGCCGACGCCGGGCCCGACTACGCGCCGGACTTCCCGCCGGACGACTTCGTGGCGGCGGTGCCGGTGCCCGGCGGATACGACCACCACGAGCACGCCGTCGCGCCGGACGAGGAGGGCGACGACGGGACGAAGGGCCTGGCCGTGCTCTTCTGCGACCTCGACGGCTTCAAACTGATCAACGACCGCTACGGGCACCACACGGGCGACGCCGTCCTGATCGAGGTCGCCCGCCGGCTCAGCAACGGCGTCCGCGACGGCGACACGGTCGCCCGGCTCGGCGGCGACGAGTTCGTCGTCCTCGCCGACGGGCTGGCGCCGGCCGACGCCGAGGACCTGGCGGCCCGGCTGCGCAACGCGATCATTCCGCCCATAAAGGTCGACGGGCGGGCGGTGCGGGTGGGGGCGAGTTTCGGAATCGGCTGGGCAGGTTGCGGGATGTCCGCGGACGAAGTGCTCCACTCCGCCGACCAGCGGATGTACGTCGAGAAAAGGTCACGCGCGAAGGCGGGAAGACGCGCCGGGTGAGTGCGGGTTTGTGAATCTTGTGAAGGGTAGGGGCACGGCGTGAATCCACCCTCTCGGGGTACGCTTCGCCGATGCGGCACCGCCGCCGACCGTGGTGGCCGCCCCGGCCTCGACAGCCGCGGTTTCGGCGCGTATTAGCGTGGGCGCCGATGGGCACACCATGTGGGGAGTGACAGGGGATGACTGCCGGTAACAACGGCACGGGCGCGGGCACCGGCACGCCGGAGAACGACGACCCGTTCGGCTACCTGTACCGCTCGGAGGGCGGAGACGGGCAGACCACCGGTGGCCAGTCGCCCTCGGCGACCTACCAGCCGGGCGTCCCCCGCACGTCGTACAACCAGGTCCGCCCGGTCGGCTCCCGCCAGTACGGCCAGCAGCCCACCGCCGCCGGGCAGCGCCCGGGTGCGGGGCCGAACCCGCACTACGCGGCGCCGGAGACGCTGGGGGCCGGCGGGGCGCCCACGCGTGGTGGCCACGCGCAGGGCGGTCATGCCGGTGCCGCGGCGCGCCCCAATCGACGCGGCCTGCTCATAGCGGCGATAGCCGTCGTCGCGGTCGTCGCGGGCGGGATCGGCGCGGCCATGTTCACCAACAGCGGGCCCGACAAGGACGACGACAAGCAGACCACTGCCGGTGGCAATGGTCAGTCCGACTCCGACGAGGCCGGCAAGGGTGAATCGAAGAAGAAGGGCGGGAAGGACGATTCCCCCAAGAACCCTTCGGCAGCCGGAATCCTGAAGCGGGACGCGGCCGGCCTCCGCCTCAGCGGCGGAGCGACCACGGCGAAGGACGTGAAGGGCGCCAAGGCCGACGGCGGCACCTACATCGCGGGAATGAACACCGTGGGCGCCGCTGTCGAGTGGACCCTGGAAGTGCCCCAGGCCGGCGAGTACACGGTGTTCGTGGGGTACGGGGTGCCGGGCGTGGATGCCAATTCCACGCTCACCATCAACGGGGCGGCGCGCAGTCAGGCGCTGAACATGAAGAACTTCGCCCAGGCCAAGAGCGGCGAATGGGACAAGGGCTGGACCCGGACGTTCGCCTGGATCGATCTGAACAAGGGGACGAACACCATCAAGGTGTCGTGCGAGCAGGGCAATCAGTGCAACTTCAACCTTGACCAGGTGTGGTTGAAGTCGGGGCACGTGAACAGCTGACACCGACGCACCGACAAAGCCCCGAGCTGCCGTGTCCGATAGGCGGGGA
>KL569540.1:1766-4289 GCA_000715685.1 Streptomyces lilacinus | reverse complement strand
GCGGGGACACGGCAGCTCGGGGCTTTGCTGTCGGGTGGGTCGGCGTGTGCGCCGACCCACCTCGAGTTCTTCGGTCAGCCCTGACCGAAGCCCACGCACTCGTGCGCGACCCAGGCCTTGCGGCCCTTGTAGTTGAGCGGAGTCCAGGTGTTGTACGTCTTGGAGGAGCCCGGGCAGCTGTAGGAACCGCCGGTCTCGGTGCCCGTGCAGTACTCGTACCAGCAGGGAACATCCTGCTTGGCCGGGATCCTGGCCAACACAGGGGCAGAAGTGGTCTGCGCGGAGCGGATGTTCCACGCGTTGTTCCAGTTGGCGGCCTGACCCCAGCCGTAGGCCTGGGCAGCGGACGATCCCGCGAAGAGCGCGCCCAGCGCGAGCACTCCGCTCATGGTCATCATCCGTATTCCTCGGCGCATTTGTTCCCCTCAGATGCTCGAACAGTCGCCTCTCGTTGCCGTTCCCCGGAACGAGAGCTTCAAGATCATATCGCATAGATGTTCGAATCTTGGTCGGTTTCGACCTCGGTCCGGCGCGTTCGGCTGCTGCCTCAGGAGCGCGTCGCTCGCAAGAACCCCGCCACCGTCTCCGCCATCGCCTCGCGGGCCGGGGCGAGGTACTTGCGGGGGTCCACGGTGGAGGGGTGAGCCTCGAGGAAGGCTCGGATCGCGCCGGTGAAGGCCGTGTTGAGGGCCGTTCCGACGTTGATTTTCCGCATGCCGGCGGCGATTGCCGCGCGGATTTCCGTGTCCGGAACGCCTGAGGAGCCGTGGAGGACGAGCGGCACCGGGACCGCTTCGCGGAGGGCTGCGATGAGGGAGTGGTCGAGGGTGGCCGTGCGCTCGGTCATCGCATGGGTGCTGCCGACGGCCACGGCGAGGGCGTCCACGCCGGTGTCGGCGACGTAGGCGGCGGCCTCGGCGGGGTCCGTGCGGACGCCGGGGGTGTGGGCGTCGCCCGACTTGCCGCCGATCCGGCCGATTTCGGCTTCCAGCCAGAGGCCGCGTTCGTGGGCCCAACGGGCCGCTTCGGCGGTCGCTTTCACGTTGTCGCCGTATGTGAGCTTCGACGCGTCAAACATCACCGAGCTGAAGTCGTGGGCGGCGGTGGCGTGGAGGAGCTCCACGCTCTCGACGTGGTCGAGGTGGAGCGCGAGCGGGGCGCTCGAGGCGCGGGCCACGGCGGCGGTGGCGGCGGTGAGGGGGGTGAGGTTGCCGCCGTGGAACTTCACGGCGTTCTCCGAGATTTGGAGGATCGCGGGGGAACGGGCGGATTCGGCGCCGGTGGCGATGGCTTCGGCGTGTTCGACGGTGATGACGTTGAAGGCCACTACGGCTCCATTGCCGGAGGACATCAGCTCGCTCGTACGGATGAGAGGCATGCGGGCTCAACTCTCCTGTCGGTCACGGCTGGGGGCTGTGGTGCGTTCGGCACCGCCGGGCACGTGCGTCGGGGTTGCGCGCCGTTGCGGCGGGGAGTTCTTCCCCAGTCCCGCCCCTTCCCCTAACCGGAGCTTCGCCCTCACAGCTCCGTGACCCGGACCCGCTGCAGCAGGTCCTCGTACACCGCCCTGTCGAATTCCCCCGCCGCCGGAGCGCGGACCGTGGCGGCCGACAGGGCCACCGCGCGGGTGAGGCGGTCGGGCCAGGGGAGGTTGTCGAGGAGGGCGGAGAGGAGGCCGGCTACGGCGGAGTCGCCGGCGCCGGTGGGGTTGCCCGTGAGGGGTTTGGGTGGGGCGGCGTGCCAGGTGCCGTCGGGGGTGAGGGCGAGCATGCCGTCGGGGCCGAGGGACGCGGCGACGGCGTGGGCGCCGCGACGGCGGGCGTCGAGGGCGGCGCGGTGGGGGTCCGTGGAGCCGGTGAGGGCGGCGAGTTCGGCGGCGTTGGGCTTGACCAGGTCCGGGCGGGCGGCGATGCCCCGGCGCAGCGGTTCGCCGCTGGTGTCGAGCAGGACGGGTATGTGCCGGGCGCGCGCCTGCCGGACGAGGTGGGCGTACGCGCCGACCGGGACGCCGGGCGGCAGGCTGCCGCACAGCGCGACGGCCCGCGCGTCGCGCAGCAGGTGGCCGTAGCGGTCGTCGAAGGCGGCCCACTCGGCCGGAGTGACGTCGGGGCCGGCCTCGTTGAGCTGGGTGGTGTCGCCGGTGGCGGCGTCGACGACGCCGACCGTGCGGCGCGTGGTGCCGGTGATGGGCAGGAGGGCGTCCGTGAGCGGCCCCGGGCTGTCGGCGAGGAGGCGCCGCAGCGTCTCGCCCGTCGGGCCGCCGGCGAAGCCGGTGACCACGGTCTCGTGGCCCAGCGCGGCCAGCACGCGGGCGACGTTGACGCCCTTGCCGCCGGGGCGTTCGAGGGCCTGGTCGACGCGGTGTTCGGCGTGCGGGAGCAGGCGGGGGACGCGGTAGGTGAGATCGAGCGCGGCGTTGAGCGTGACCGTGAGGATCATCGGCGCCTTTCTCCTCGATCGGGTGCGGTGACGACAGCGCCAGTGATCATGCCAAAACAGCGGCGGCAGGCCCAGACCTCGGGA
>KL569540.1:0-1566 GCA_000715685.1 Streptomyces lilacinus | reverse complement strand
GCCCAGACCTCGGGACCCGCCGCCACCACACAAATCGAAGGAGAATTACCCCACTTCGGGACGGACCAACCATTCGCCCCTGCGCATGACCCCCACCAGGTCGTACGAACCGTCCAGTACGACGAGGTCCGCGTCCTTGCCCGGCTCCAGGGAGCCGACCCGGTCGGCCAGGCCGAGCAGGCGGGCCGGGGTGGTGGAGAGGGCGCGCACGGCGTCCTCGACGGCGAGCCCGTCGACCGTCACGGCCCGCTTGAACGCCGTGTCCAGCGTCAGCGTCGAGCCCGCGATCGAACCGGCCGTCGGACCGTCCGCGATGCGCGCCACCCCGTCCTTGACCTCGACCCGCATCGGGCCGAGCGGGTACATGCCGTCGGTCATGCCCGCCGCGCCCATCGCGTCCGTGATGAACGCGACGCGGTCCGCGCCGGCCCGGGCGAAGGCCAACTCCAGGACGGAGGCGTGCAGGTGGGTGCCGTCGTTGATCAGCTCGACGGTGACCCGCTCGTCCTCGAGGAGCGCCGCGACGGGACCGGGCGCGCGGTGCAGGAGCGACGGCATCGCGTTGAAGAGGTGGGTGGCGACGGTGGCGCCCGCGTCGACGGCCTCGAGGGTCGCCTCGTACGTGGAGTCGGTGTGGCCCACGGCCGCGATCACACCGTGGTCGACGAGCAGCCGCACCGACTCCAGACCGCCCGGCAGCTCCGGCGCCAGCGTCATCATCCGCGCCGCGCCGTGCGCCGCGTCGACCAGCTTGCGGACGTCCGCCGGGTCCGGGTCGCGCAGCAGCTCCGGCTGGTGCGCGCCGCAGCGGTGCGGGGAGATGAAGGGACCCTCGAAGTGGATGCCCGCCAGGTCCCCCTGCTGGGTCAGCTCGGCCAGGACGGCCGCCTGGCGGGCCAGGTCGGCCAGGTCGCCGGTGACCGTGGAGGCGACCATCGTCGTGGTGCCGTGCGCGCGGTGCGTACGGATCGCCGTCAGGGCCTCCTCGGGGTCGCCGGACGAGAACGACGCGCCACCGCCGCCGTGGACGTGCACGTCCACGAAGCCGGGGACGATCCAGTGACCGGACAGGTCGAGGGTGGGCGCCTCGTGCGGCGCGCTCTCGGCGACGCGGCCGCCCTCGATCGTGACGCGGCCGGCGTCCACCACCCCGGACGGCAGGACCACGCGGGCTCCGGCGAGAACCGTGCGTTCGTTCATCAGGCGGATACCTCCGTGGTGTCCCTGGTGTTCATGGCGAGGAGATCCCAGGCGAGCAGTCCCGCGCCCAGGCAGCCGGCGGTGTCCCCGAGGGCCGCCGGGACGATCAGGGGGAGCTTCTGGAACGTGACGCGGGCCGCGACCGCCGCGCGCAGCGGCGCGAACAGCGTGTCCCCCGCCTCGGCGAGCCCGCCGCCGATGATCAGCGTGCGGGGGTCGAGGAGGGTGAGGCCCATGACGAGGCCGTCCGCGAGGGCGTCCACCGCGGCCTGCCACACCGCGCGGGCGCGGGGGTCGCCGGCCTCGACGGCCCGCGCACAGTCGGCGGCGTCGGCGGCCGGGTCGCCGCTCGCCTCGGCCCAGGCG
>KL569539.1:5534-8595 GCA_000715685.1 Streptomyces lilacinus | reverse complement strand
ACCACGGGCGCGATCACGACCACGGCCGGGACCACGACCACGGCCGGGACCACGACCACGGGCGCGACCACGACCACGGCCGCGATCACGGGCGTGACCACGACCACGGGCGTGACCACGGCCGGGATCACGACCACGGCCGGGATCACGACCACGGGCGTGACCACCACCGGCCGCACGGCCACAACCACGCGGGTGGCGGTGCCACGGCGCCCGTGGCGGCCCAGGAGTCCTCGACCATCGACACCCCGGCACTCGCTCTGGCGGGCGCCACGGTGGGCATGGCCGGTGGGCTGATCTGGTACCGCCGTCGCGCCAACGCGGCCAAGCGGTGACGGGAAGCGATTCCTGGTCATGTCACACGCGCGCACAGGTGGTGGCGTCAGCCGCCGTCTGCTGACGGGGATGGCCTGGGCGGCACTGCTGCTCGCCCTGTGGCTGTGCGGTCATGACACCGTCGACGAGCCGATGACCACGGCTCCGAAGACCGGTGGCACCGCCGCTCCCGGCCGTCCCCCCGCGCGTGGCCTGCCCCCGGCACACGAACCGTTGCCGGGGGCGGGCCCCCAAGGGCTGATCATCAAGGCCATGGGGGTCAAGGCCCCGATCGAGGGGCACGGGCTCGACCCGCGCGGCGGCGTCGAGACGCCTCCGTACGAGCGGCCCAACGCCGTGGCCTGGTACCAGGACGGACCGCTGCCCGGCAGCACCGGCGCGGCCGTGCTCGTAGGTCACGTCGACACACAGCAGTCACCCGCCGTCTTCTACGAACTGAGCAACATCAAACGCGGCGCGAAGATCAATGTCACACGCACGGACGGCACCACGGCCGAGTTCACCGTCGAGGACGTCTCCGTCGTCGACAAGGACCACTGGGACGACGACAAGGTCTACGGCCCCCGGGACCCGAACCGCGCCGAGCTCCGCCTCATCACCTGTGGCGGCGACTACAACCGCGCCCAGCACGAGTACAGCGCCAACGTGGTCGTCTCGGCCTATCTGACGGGCGCCGGCCAGGCGCCGCCCGAGGCCAAGGCGACGTCTCCCAACGACTCCGAGGCCTAGAGCAGCGACCGCCGGCGCACTGATATCAGCCACTCCTCCACCCGCGCCCCGTCCGGGTGTTCCGGCAGCGGGCTGCGGTCGAGGGCGCGGTCCAGGCGCTCGACCAGCCTGCCCTGCCAGGCGAGGACCTCTTCCCAGGCCAACTCGCCGCGGCGCACGGCGAGCAGGCGGTCGCGGTACGGGCCGACGTCGACGTGGACGTCGCCCGTCTCCAGCAGCGCGCTGCCGCTCACCAACAGGCGGAGCAGGTGCATCACGGGCTTCCAGCGCGGTGTGCCGTCCCGCTCCAACGCCGCCCGCGCCTTGGCGAACTGCGACTGCGCGTAGCGCCCGAAGGTCTGGTGGACGCGGCGGGAGAGGAACGCCGGTGCCAGCTCGACCAGCTCGGCGCCGAGCGCCGTGCGTCGTTCGACGAGGGGACTGTGGAGGACCTCGAGCAGATTGGGGTTGGCGCCGAGGGCCAGCTCGCAGAACCGCTCGATCTCCCAGCTGAACTGTTCCGGCAGCGGGCCCTCCACGTGCGTCGGCGGCTTGGCCATGCGCCAGAAGTCCTCCGTCGGCGCGACGTAGACGCCCCTGCGGTCGGTGTCCGACGCCCCGGTGGCCAGCCCGAACGCACGCGACCCGACGACCACGGACAGGATCGTGTGCTCTTCGACCAGGCGGTTCCCCACCAGGTGGTTCCCCACGTCATTGCGCTGTGACATGGGCACGATTCTCGCCCCGCGCCCTCCCCCGGCGCCAAATGGTTTCCGCGCGCGGCCGCCCCGGCCCTGGCGATCATTTCGCGGTACGGGGCAGGCTGTCGTCCCTCAGGGCAACGAGGCACATGGAGGAGGGATATTCCATGAATCCCCACTTATGCCAGAGCGACCCGGGCGTCTCCCGCATCGCCCTCACCCCGCTCGCCGCCGGCCTCCTCCGCCGGCTCAGGGATCGGCACGGACCCCTGATGTTCCACCAGTCCGGGGGCTGTTGCGACGGGAGTTCGCCGATGTGCTACCCGCGCGGTGAGTTCCGTACGGGCGGCTCGGACGTCCTGCTGGCGGAGCTGGTGGTCGACGGGGTGCCGGAGACGGTCGGGTTCTGGATGGCGGCCGAGCAGTTCGAGCGGTGGCGCCACACCCACCTCACGGTGGATGTGGTGCCCGGCCGGGGCAGCGGCTTCTCGCTCGAGGCGCCCGAGGGCGTCCGCTTCCTCATCCGCTCCCGCCTGTTGACGGACGCGGAGGCGCGGCTGCTCAACGGTCCTACCGAAGCCGACACCCGTGACACGCGTCAGGCCGACGGCGCCGGGCACGTCGCCGCGTCCGCCAGCGACAGCGCGTGCAGGCGGTCCGGCGGGCCCGGCCGGGCGTAGTACCAGCCCTGCGCCGTGTCACAGCCCAGTAACCGCAGATGGTCGGCCTGGGTGCCGGTTTCCACGCCCTCGACCGTGACCGACAGGTCGAGGGTGTGCGCCAGGGAGACGATGCCCTCGACGATCTTCACGTCGACGGGGTCGGCCGGTGCGCACTGCATGCCGCGGGTGAAGGAGCGGTCGAGCTTGAGCGTGCTGACCGGCAGCCGGCGCAGGTACGACAGGTTGGAGTAGCCCGTGCCGAAGTCGTCGAGGGCGATGTCGACGCCGAGGTCGGCGAGTTGGCGCAGCGGGCGCAGCTCCTCCTCGTCGGCGCCGATCAGGGCGTTCTCGGTGACCTCCAGGCACAGGGCGGACGGGTCGAGGCCGGCGCCCGCGAGCACGGCGACGGTGTCGGCGACGAGCGCGGGGTAGCGCAGCTGCGAGGGCGAGAGGTTGACGTTGACGCGCAGGGGCGCGCCGGAGCCGGCGGCGGTGTGCCAGGAGCGGGCCTGGCGCGCGGCCTCCTCCAGGACCCAGCGGCCGAGCGGCACGATGAGCCCGGTACTCTCGGCCAGGGGTATGAACTGGTCGGGGCCGAGCACGCCGTGCACGGGGTGCAGCCCTGTCTCTTATACACATCTCTGAGCGGGCTGG
>KL569539.1:4802-5202 GCA_000715685.1 Streptomyces lilacinus | reverse complement strand
GCCAGCCGGTTGGTGAGGCTGTGGCGGGCGATGACGCGGGCGTCGGAGTCGGCGTCGGCGAGCTCGTAGCGGTTCCCGCCGGCGGCCTTGGCGCGGTACATGGTGATGTCCGCGCTGCGCAGCACCTCCGCCGCGCCGAGCTCGCCGGCCGCGCCCTCCACGACTCCTATGCTGGCCCGTACGGACAGGTCGCGGCCGTCGAGGTGGACGGGCTCGGCGAGGGCGCCGAGCATCCGGCGGGCGAGGGCGGTCACCTCGCCGGGGTCGGCGGGTCCGGCGATCAGGGCCACGAACTCGTCGCCGCCCAGGCGGGCCACCAGCTCGTGCGGGCCGGTGACGCAGGCGCGCAGCCGGTCGGCGACGGCGACGAGCAGCCGGTCCCCGACGGTGTGGCCGAGGC
>KL569539.1:0-4534 GCA_000715685.1 Streptomyces lilacinus | reverse complement strand
TGTCGTTGACGGCCTTGAAGCCGTCGAGGTCGAGGTAGCACAGCCCGAAGCGAGCCGTTTCACCCTCCACCCGGGTGTCGTCCGCCGGCTCCAGCGCCCGGTCGAGGCGCTCGAAGAAGAGCGTGCGGTTGGGCAGTCCGGTCAGGGTGTCGTGGGTGGCCTCGTACCGCAGGCGCTCGTGCAGCCGTCGGCGCTCGGTGACGTCCTCCATGAGGGCGAGCTGGTACTGCGGTTCGCCGCCGGCGTCGCGCAGCAGGGTGACGGTCATGTCGGTCCACAGGACGCTGCCGTCGCTGCGGTAGTACGGCTTCTCGACGCGGTAGTGGTCGCGGTCGCCGCGGACGAGCTCGCGGTAGAGGCTCCAGAAGTCGGGCGAGTCGTCGGGGTGGACGAACTCTCCGGCGTTGCGGCCCCGCACGTTGCCGCCGGGCGCGCCGCCGAACATGCGCAGCAGCGCGTCGTTGACGTCGACGATGCGGCCTTCCGTGTCGGCGATGCCGACGCCGATGGCGGCGCCCTCGAAGACCGCGCGGAAGCGGGCCTCGCTGCCGTGCAGGGCGCGTTCGGCCTCGGACTGCGCGGCGCGGGCGGCCCGGGAGACGGCCTGCTGCTCGGCGCGGGCGCGCTCGCTCAGGGCGCGGGCGAAGCCGGCGGCGACGGCGTGCTGCAGTCGGGAGCAGCGGGCGCGGCTCTCCTCGGCGGGCATGGGGTGGTCGGGCGGCAGGTAGAGCACCAGGTAGGCGTCGATGACGCCGAGGATCTGGGGCAGGGCCGCGGCGTCGGTGCAGTGGGCCCGGACGAGGGCGGCGCCGACCTCGTGGGCGGGCCGGGGGTCGAAGGGCCGGGCGTAGAGCGCGTCACGGAGCGCGCCCGCGAGCGGCACGAGGGAGCGCTCGAACTCGGCGCGGGGGACGCCGGCCGTCACGGCCGGATGGATCGCCCGGCTCCAGATCGCGGCGAACCGCCGCAACCGGTCGTCCCGGAAGGCGGGGCCGACGGTTTCCATGGCTGAATCCATGGCGGCGTACGAAACCGGGGCGACGGTTTGCTTCACGGACAACATTCTGCCACTGAACACTCCCGTCACGGCTGCCACCCCGCTCCCGGGGCGCCGGCCCGCACGGGATGTGCGTCCGGCGCGGCGGCGGGAGCGACGGTCTCGGCGTCCGGTTGAGGGGCCATCAGCAACGAAGAACAAACCGCGCGGTCGACCTCGCGCGACCGATCGATGCCCTGAGGGGCCCGGGCGGGACGCTCCATCAGACTGTGTCTCCAGCTCATCGCAGGGGGTGGGGGAGTACGGAGGTTGCTGCTGAGGTGCTGAGGTGCTGTGAGCAGAGGCTACTGATCGTTCGTTCGAAAGGAACAGCAAGCGGAAAACGGTCATCCGCATTCGGCCACTAGCTCACACCGCTGCCTCCGACGAGTACGTCCCTCCCCGCGTTTCGAAACCACCTGATCGCGTGACCTGCGTCTCCTTCACCGCCCGGAATGGCCGTAACTGACCCGGCGTCGAGACATGTCAGTGATCGAGGGGTGACCGGTTCTTGATCATCCGGATCACCACAGCAAATGATCACATGGGGGAATTATGGGCGGTACGCGCGGGGTCCGGGCAGCGCGCCCCGAGGGCGTGCGGTCCCCGCCCCACGCGTACGGCCGGCGGCTCAGCGCACCCCGACCGAGGCCAGCGCCCGCGCCTGGCGGGTCGTCGGACGGAGGGGGAAGTAGAGGTAGCAGACGCCCCCGCTGCCGCTTCTGACCTGCCCCTGGGCGTTGTACCGCTTGGTCCTGAGCCAGACGTTCTCGAACTGCCGGCGCTTGTAGACGCGCTCGACCGCCGCGTTCGACGGGCTGTGCGGGTCATTGGCGATCACGTCGCCGTCGCGGGTGAAGCCGATGACGCACATCAGGTGGCCCGCCGTGCCGTAGCCGGCGCCGTCGAGCTCGGTGGCCAGAAACGACTGCGAGGTGATGACGGGAATCCCGGCGCGCACCAGCCGCTCGGCCTCGTTCAGCGAGCGCAGCCGGGTGACCACGCCCTGCAGATCGTGGTAGGTGGCGGCGTACGCGGCGTTGAAGGGCCAGTTGCCGCAGCCCTGGTAGGCGTAGTCGTAGGTGGAGCGGGCGGCGTGGCAGACCTGGGGGTCGGCGTAGGAGGGGTTGACCCAGGCGAGGTCCTCGCGGGTGGGTTTGCGTCCCCAGTACTCGATCACCATCTGGGAGGAGGTGGGGCTGCACCACGCCTCCCCGCCGTTGTTGTACTCGGGGTACTGCCCCTTGTGGATCTCCTGCGAGTAGCGGGGCACGGCCAGTCGGTGGCCCGCCCCCTCCCCCGGGCGCGAGGCCGGCACCGTGAAGCGGTCGGGGATGTCGGAGGCCATCGCGCCGAGCCGCCAGACGGTGGGGGTCAGCGCGGTGCCCGGCCGGCGGTGGAGGGTGAGCCGGAGCTCGTAGGCGGCGACGCGCAGCCCGCTCGCGAGCGCGTCGACGGAGAGGGTGTCGGTGGAGACGCTGCTCTTGTGGTCGCCCTGCCCGTCGACAGAGGTGCGTCGGATGTCGCCGGTGGCGTCGCCCGAGGTCCAGCGGCCCATCACGTACCAGGGGCTCCGCGTGCGGTCGGTGTAGGCCGCGCGCAGCTCGATCTGGATCCAGGTCCCGGCGGGGGTGCGGGCGTTCCAGGACACGACGATCTCGGTGGCGGGCGCGGGCAGGGTGCGGACCGGGGAGAGCCAGGTGGCGTACTCCCAGCGCGTGGTGGTGCGGGTGTGCGGGTCGGTGTACTCCAGGGTGCCGAGGGGGCGGTCGACGACCAGGCCCGGGCGGTCGCCGCCGACGACCCGGGTGCCGGCGCCCCTGCCCGCCGACCACTGGGGGAAGGTGGCCCAGGCGCGGTGGTCCACGGAGCCGGCCGGCTCGGCGGGGCCGCCGTCGGCGGCCGCGAACGCCGAGGCGGCGGAGGACAGGGGAGACAGGAGCACGGTGCGGCGGGGCGTTGATCTGCTGGACATGACGGTGGTCCCCCAGTCATGGGTGGATGGGGCTGCGGCGGGTCCGGGCCGGACCGCTGTGGCCGCTCGGACGGTCCAGACCAGTGTTCCCGCGCGGCGCGTCCTCAATACCGGGGCGGGTACGGGCCGGTCCTAGGGTGGTCCGGTGAACGATCGATTCGACCGGAGGTCCGGCGCCCCCTCCCCCGACACCCCGGACCGCTCCCCCGCCGACCTGACCGCCCTCGCCCGCCGGCTCCGGGCGCTGCCCCCGTCGGTGGGCCCGGTGCGGCTGGTGGCGGTGGACGGGCACGCGGGGTCGGGGAAGACCACCTTCGGCGAACTGCTGGCGGCGGCGCTGGGCGGCGCGCCCGTACTGCATCTGGACGACCTCGCGACGCACGACGAGCTGTTCGCGTGGACGGGACGGCTACGGGAATGGGTGCTGGAGCCCTTCGCGCGCGGGGAGGACGGTCGGTACCGGGCGTACGACTGGGTGGCTCGGCGCTTTTCGGAGGAGCGCGCGCTGCCGGCCGCGCCGGTCGTGCTCGTGGAGGGCGTGGGCGCGGGGCGCAGGGCGCTACGGCCCCATCTGGCGTGCCTGTTGTGGATGGAGTTGCCGAACGAGGACTCCTGGGAAAGGGGTCAACTCCGCGATGGCCCGGGGCTGACCGAATTCTGGGACGGCTGGAAGCGAGCGGAGCGCGCTCATTTCACTGCCGACCCCTCCCGTCCCTTCGCGAAACTCCTGGTTCTGCAGCGCAAGGAGGGATACGAGTTGCTCGAGGGACCCCCGAAAACCGATTGATTCGCCGTTCCGCTCACCCTGAGTGACAACGCACGGCCGACCCCCGGCCCGGCGGCGAACGATCCCCGCCTACTGCCTCAACTCCGCTTGACCCGGGGGGCGTACAGGACTTACGTTCTCAATGTGCGGCTCGCGAGGGCCGCTTGCGGACACGAAGCCCCCGGTTGTTCCCCCGTGATCGGGGGCTTCGTACTGCTCGCCGCGCCACGATATGTGAGCTTTGTACCGTCGGCCGGGCCGCCCCGGGTCACCCTGAGTGATCGCTCTCCGGATCGCTTTCCCGGTCGCCCCCGGCTCACGTTCCCGCCGCGAACTGCGCCCCCACACCCTTCGGCCGACACCGATCGCGCAGGTACGATGCGAGACGGCGCACCCAACGGCGGGCAGCCCCTGGGCACCCCCGGCGGATGTGCCGGCACTGCTGGTCAACTCCCGTCCACAGCACAGCGGTTCGTACAATGCGCGGCTCAGGCACTCGCCCGGCGGCACGGGACGCTACGGGGGCAGGTTTGTGGGGGACGTGATGGATCTCGGCATGCAGGGCCCGCCCGCCCCGGCCGACCTCGCCTGGCTGCGCGCCGTCGAGGCCTACACCATGGGCGCGTACACCGAGGCCGAGAAGGAGTTCCGGACGGCGGTCCGCGTCGATCCGGGGATGGCCGACGCCTGGCTCGGTCTGCACGCGCTCCGCGCGGAGACCACCACCGCGCTGCTGCGCATCTGTCTCTTATACACA
>KL569538.1:44994-47246 GCA_000715685.1 Streptomyces lilacinus | reverse complement strand
CCGCCTCTCCGTCTTCGGCAGCAGTTGTGCGGTCGTCGGCGAGACCGCCTACCGTCACGGCATCCTCGTCCACCGCCTGGCCGAGGAGGCCGGCGACACCGGGCCGGTCTGCCCCCTGCCCCGGGCCGACGGCCGCAGCCCCGACGACCCGGGCCGGGCGGCCGCCGCCCCGGTCGTCTCCGTCGCCACCCCGGCCGCTCTCCCCGTCACCCCGGTCGATTCTGGAGCCACTCCGGCCGCTCCCGCCGTCGGGCCCGCCGCCGGACAGCGTCATCGGCGCCTCCCGGCGCCCGGTCCCGCCTGGCCGCTGCTCTACGAGCTGCGGCGCGCGACCGGCGTACGTACCGGCTGGATCGTGGCGGCGGCGGCCCTCGCCGCCTCGGTGATCGCCTCCGTGTACCTCGCCCGTACCGGTGCCTGTGTGTATAAGAGACAGGGGCTGCTGGGGGCGCTCGCCTTCGGCCAGGAGTTCCGGTATCCGGCACTCGCCCCGGATCAGGGGACCGTGCCGCGCCGCCTCGGCCTGCTCGGCGCCAAGCTCCTCGTCGCGACGGCGGCCGCCCTGCTCCTCGCGCTCGGGTCCGTCGCCGTCGACGGCACCGTGCTGCGGCTGGCCTTCGGGCGGGCCGGGGCGCAGGTCGCCGTCCTCTTCCCGGACGGCGGTCCCGCCACGCTCGCGGGCTGGGCCGGGCTCACCGTCGGGTGCGCGTGGGCGGGGCTGCTCGCCGCAGGGCTGTTCCGGTCCACCGCGCTGGGTCTGGTGGCCGTTCTCGCCGTGCCCACGGCGGTGGTGCCCGTCGTGGGCGGCCTGCTGTCCCGGCCGGCGGCCCGGTCGCTGGTGGGCCTGCCGGAGCGGCTGCGCGCGGCCGCCCTGGGGCAGTGGCCGTCGTGGCTCGACCAGGGCGTGTCGACCGCGCTGCGGCTGATGTCCCAGCCCACCGGCTGGGCGCTCGCGCTGTCCCTCTCGGGACTGCTCGCGGCCTACGTGCTCACCGCGTTCCGCGGCCGGCCGAGGTGACAGCTGTGCTATTGCGTCGACCCGGAAGGAAGTGAACGCAGAGTGACAATCGGTTTGGAGGGAGTCAGGCAAAGAACCCTCGGCCATCACCTTATGTAGTCGACGCCCGCCGAGCGGCAGCCGGTTATGTCCGTTTGGGCGTCAATTGCGAGGTAATGGGCGATCACCCTTTCGTGTGCTTTTCACCAAAGACCTCAAGGGGCTTGGAGGTGTCGCCGACAAAGGAAGCGTGAGTACCCTTGCGCACACCATGATGACCGCGGCTCGCCCCGCAGACTCCGGCCTCGCCGGCCCGGGCGAGCTTGACCGCTACCCCTACGCGGAGGCCCCCGGGGTCGACCGCGGCGCCTCGCCCGCCTGGGACGGCGACGCGGAGCTGAGCCGCGCCGGCCGCCGCGCCGCCGGCAGCCGGGGCCGAGGACTGCACGGCCAGCTCGTCCAGCAGCTGGGACAGATGATCGTCTCCGGCGACCTGGGCGCCGACCGCCCGCTGGTTCCCGAGGAGATCGGGCAGCGCTTCGAGGTCTCCCGCACCGTCGTCCGCGAATCCCTGCGCGTCCTCGAGGCCAAGGGCCTGGTCAGCGCCCGCCCCAACGTGGGCACCCGCGTCCGCCCCGTCAGCGACTGGAACCTCCTCGACCCCGACATCATCGAATGGCGCGCCTTCGGGCCGCAGCGCGAAGACCAGCGCCGGGAGCTGTGCGAGCTGCGCTGGACGATCGAGCCGCTGGCCGCCCGCCTCGCCGCCGGCCACGGCCGCGACGACGTCCAGCAGCGCCTCGCCGACATGGCCGAGATCATGGGGCACGCCCTCGCCCAGGGCGACTCCCTCACCTTCACCCGCGCCGACGCCGAGTTCCACTCCCTCCTGCTGCAGGTCGCGGGCAACCGCATGCTCGAGCACCTGTCGGGCATCGTCTCCGCCGCGCTGCACGTCTCCGGCGCCTCGGCCGGCGGCTGCGACCGCCCCACGGAGGCGGGCGTGGGTCAGCACCTGCGCATCGTCGACGCCGTGGCCGCCGGGGACGCGGCGGGCGCCGAGGCGGCCATGCGCCAGCTGCTCGTCGCCCACCCGGAGGTCGAGCGCGTGGTGCCCGCGCCGCGCGAGCACTGACCGCGCGGAACGGGACCGTACGGACGGAGCGGTGCGTGCGGGACCGCTCGTCCAGCGCGCGCGTACGGCCGTACGCGCGAGCCGGATGAGCCGTTCCGCGCGGCCGCGAGTGGCGGGCCT
>KL569538.1:41574-44703 GCA_000715685.1 Streptomyces lilacinus | reverse complement strand
GGCGGCCTTGTCGGCGATCTGTCCGCTTCGGTGGTCATTCGCTCCGATATGCGGTGTGACTCGGGCCACGAGGATTGGGCGTAACGCTCCTTGAGACAGCGCGATGACTAAAGAGGTGGTAGCCGCGGAGGGAATACGGGCCTCGTTCGAGGCGCTGTGTTGCTCTGCACTATCGCCCGCGCCGTCGGTTCATCCTTGCCGACGGTCGTCGGCCCGTCCAGCGCGGACGGAGTCGAAAGCCGTTTCCATCGTTCCGAGAGGTTGTTCGTGTCGGCCAGCACATCCCGTACGCTCCCGCCGGAGATCGCCGAATCCGAGTCTCTGATGGCGCTCATCGAGCAGGGAAAGGCCGAGGGGCAGATCGCCGGCGACGACGTGCGTCGGGCCTTCGAGGCTGACCAGATTCCGCCAACCCAGTGGAAGAACGTTCTGCGCAGCCTCAACCAGGTCCTCGACGAGGAGGGTGTGACGCTGATGGTCAGTGCCGCAGAGGCGCCCAAGCGCACCCGCAAGAGCGTCGCAGCGAAGAGCCCGGCGAAGCGCACCGCCACCAAGGCCGTTTCCTCCAAGACGGCCACGGCCCGGCAGTCGTCCACCTCGGCGTCCGCCGCGTCCGCCGCCCCGGGCGCGTACGACGGCGAGGCCGACGAGGCCGTGGCGCCCGCCAAGAAGACCGCCGCCAAGAAGGCGGTCGCCAAGAAGGCGACGGCCAAGAAGACCGCCGCCAAGAAGACGACGGCCAAGAAGACCGCCACCAAGAAGGACGCCGACGAACTCCTCGACGACGAGCTTCTCGACGAGACCCCCACCCCGGGCAAGGCCGACGAGGAGGACGAGGGCGGCGAGGCCAAGGGCTTCGTCCTGTCCGACGAGGACGAGGACGACGCTCCCGCGCAGCAGGTGGCCGTGGCCGGTGCCACCGCCGACCCGGTCAAGGACTACCTGAAGCAGATCGGCAAGGTCCCCCTGCTCAACGCCGAGCAGGAGGTGGAGCTCGCCAAGCGCATCGAGGCCGGTCTGTTCGCCGAGGACAAGCTCGCGAACGCCGACAAGCTGGCCCCGAAGCTCAAGCGCGAGCTGGAGATCATCGCCGAGGACGGTCGGCGCGCCAAGAACCACCTCCTGGAGGCCAACCTCCGTCTGGTGGTCTCCCTGGCCAAGCGCTACACCGGCCGCGGCATGCTCTTCCTGGACCTGATCCAGGAGGGCAACCTCGGTCTGATCCGCGCGGTGGAGAAGTTCGACTACACCAAGGGTTACAAGTTCTCCACCTACGCGACCTGGTGGATCCGCCAGGCCATCACGCGCGCGATGGCCGACCAGGCCCGCACCATCCGTATCCCGGTGCACATGGTCGAGGTCATCAACAAGCTCGCGCGTGTCCAGCGCCAGATGCTCCAGGACCTGGGCCGCGAGCCCACCCCGGAGGAGCTGGCCAAGGAGCTCGACATGACCCCCGAGAAGGTCATCGAGGTCCAGAAGTACGGCCGCGAGCCGATCTCCCTGCACACCCCGCTGGGCGAGGACGGCGACAGCGAGTTCGGCGACCTGATCGAGGACTCCGAGGCGGTCGTGCCGGCCGACGCGGTCAGCTTCACGCTCCTGCAGGAGCAGCTGCACTCCGTTCTGGACACGCTCAGCGAGCGCGAGGCGGGCGTGGTCTCCATGCGCTTCGGTCTCACCGACGGCCAGCCGAAGACGCTCGACGAGATCGGCAAGGTCTACGGCGTGACGCGTGAGCGCATCCGTCAGATCGAGTCCAAGACGATGTCGAAGCTCCGTCACCCGTCGCGCTCCCAGGTGCTGCGGGACTACCTCGACTAGTCCGGACGGCTCGTTACATCGCTCCCGTCAGGGCCCGGTTCCTCTCCCGAGGAGCCGGGCCCTGCGGCTTTCCGGATGCGCGGATCGGCAGAACATCTGACGCTGGGTAGGCAACTAACTCCATTCCGTCAGGAGACTGTATGCGTGCCCTGAGGTACCCGTTGGCGGGAGTCGTGGCGCTCCTGCTGACGGCCCCCGGTCCGGTACGAGCGGTGGACCGCGGGATCGTCGGCGGGCAGGTCGTGAAGGTCGCGAACGTGCCCTGGACGGTGGCTCTGGCGAGCCGCGAGCGCTTCGGGGCCATACGGTCGGGCCAGTTCTGCGGCGGAGTCCTGGTGGGGCGCTCCACGGTCGTGACGGCGGCCCACTGCCTGAGCCGCGAGGTGCTGGGCGTCGAGGTGCGGGAGGCGAGGGACCTGCGAGTGATCGTGGGGCGGGACGATCTGCGCGGCAACGCCGGCAAGGAGATCCCGTTCCGGTCCATGTGGGTCAACCCCGCGTTCGACTCGGAAAGCAACGAGGGGGACGTCGCCGTCGTCACTCTGGCGGAGCCCGTGACGGGCGTTTCGCCCATCACCATGGCTACGGCGGGCGACTCCGGCTACGAGTCGGGCACCGCGGCGGGCGTCTACGGCTGGGGAGACGTGTACGGCAACGGTTCGTATTCGGACACGTTGCGCGGGGCCAGGGTGCTGGTGCTGGAGGACGCCCTGTGCCGGCGGGCGTATCCGGGCGGCCCGGAGGGCACGTACCGCCCGGCGTCGATGCTCTGCGCGGGGCTGCCGCTGGGCGGGCGGGACGCCTGCCAGGGCGACAGCGGCGGTCCGCTGGTGGCCCGGGGGCGGCTGATCGGGCTCGTGTCGTGGGGGAGCGGCTGTGCTCAGCGGGGCCAGCCAGGGGTCTACACGCGGATCTCCGCCGTGGCCGCGCTGGTCCGGGCCCACAGTGCCGAGCCCGCTCCGGGAGCTCCTCCAGCGGCGACACCGCCGTCCGCTCCGCCGCGGCCGCAGGCGCCGAAACCGGCCCCGCCGAAGCCGCCGCAGCCGGCCCATCCCGTGCCGGCCCATCCCGCGGCCCCGCCGGCGCCGCAGCCTGGCGTGCCGCCGAAGCCCGCGGCGCCGCCGCAGCCCCCGCCGCAGGTGGCCCCGCCCCAGGTCGCCCAGCCGGCGAAGCCGTCAGCGGGCGCGCCCCCGGTCGCGCCGGAGGGGCTGGCGCCCCAGCAGTCGGGCAAGCGGCCGAAGCCGAGGTGAAAGCCGAGGTGAAACGGGTACGAGAGCGGGCGGCCTCCCCCCTGATGGGGGTGGC
>KL569538.1:39212-41291 GCA_000715685.1 Streptomyces lilacinus | reverse complement strand
AGAGATGTGTATAAGAGACAGTTCTACGGCCGGACCTCGCTCGTCGTGGGATGCGATGTGTCAGCGTTCCAACGCAGGACTCAGCGGTCCTCATCGGGCGCGGACGCCGGGGCGGCCGTCAACCGCTCCGTCTCGTCCTGTATCTCCGCGGCGATCTTCTTGAGTTCTGGCTCGAACTTGCGACCGTGGTGGGCGCAGAAGAGCAGTTCACCGCCGCTCATGAGTACGACGCGCAGGTAAGCCTGAGCGCCGCACCGGTCGCAGCGGTCAGCGGCCGTCAGCGGGCTCGCGGGGGTCAGAACAGTAGTCACGTCGCCTCTTCTCTAGCTCGACGAGCTGTCGTACCAGGGTCAACATCCAACCAGGCCGAAAACGTTCCCGCTCGTGGCTTTTTCTCGAAACTTCCTTCCGAGGAGCCGGATCTTGACGGTTGGCGGCGAATGAGCCGTATTGCGTGGGCTTACGGTTTCACGTCGCTGGGGGCTGTCGTCCCCCCGGCTGGCTTGCCGGGTTGTTCTTGAGGACGTGCCCGGAGCCTAAATGGTTCATGCCTCGAAGGGAACGTGATGTGCATGTCACCCCATCGAGCTATCGAACGTTTGATCGATCCTCGATTAGCATGGTTGTTCTCAAGGGTGGCGGCACAAAGGCTCTACCAGGCCTCGGTACCCTCTGATCGGCGACCGAGCCACTCATGTGCCCCCACTTGGGCCAGACAGAAATTCAGCGAGGAGCGAACCGCGTGACCGCCGATACGTCCGTGCCGTCCACTGCGTTGCTGACCGGGGCAGACCGGGACGGATCCAACTACACCGCGCGGCACCTGCTCGTCCTCGAGGGCCTGGAAGCGGTCCGCAAGCGGCCGGGCATGTACATCGGCTCGACGGACAGCCGCGGCCTGATGCACTGCCTCTGGGAGATCATCGACAACTCCGTCGACGAGGCCCTGGGCGGGTACTGCGACCGCATCGAGGTGATCCTCCACGACGACGGGTCGGTGGAGGTGCGGGACAACGGCCGCGGCATCCCCGTGGACGTCGAGCCGAAGACGGGCCTGTCCGGCGTCGAGGTCGTGATGACCAAGCTGCACGCCGGCGGCAAGTTCGGCGGCGGCTCGTACGCCGCCTCCGGCGGTCTGCACGGCGTCGGCGCCTCCGTCGTCAACGCGCTCTCGGCGCGGCTGGACGTCGAGGTGGACCGCAGCAGCCGGACCCACTCGATCAGCTTCCGCCGGGGCGTGCCCGGCATCTTCACCGAGTCCGGTCCGGACGCCCCCTTCGACCCCTCGAGCGGGCTGCTCAAGGGCAAGAAGATCCCCAAGGCCCGTACGGGCACCCGCGTCCGCTACTGGGCGGACCGCCAGATCTTCCTCAAGGACGCCAAGCTCTCCCTGGAGAACCTCTACGCGCGCGCCCGGCAGACGGCGTTCCTCGTGCCGGGCCTGACGATCGTCGTCCGCGACGAGCGGGGTGTCGAGGGCGAGGGGAGCACCGAGGAGGTCTTCCACTACGACGGCGGCATCAGCGAGTTCTGCGAGTTCCTCGCACAGGACAAGGCCGTCTGCGACGTGCTGCGGCTGAGCGGCCAGGGCACCTTCAAGGAGACCGTGCCCGTCCTCGACGACCGCGGCCACATGACGCCCACCGAGGTCACCCGTGAGCTCGGCGTGGACATCGCCCTGCGCTGGGGGACCGGCTACGACGCGACGGTGAAGTCCTTCGTCAACATCATCGCCACCCCCAAGGGCGGCACCCACGTGGCCGGATTCGAGCGCTCGATCACCAAGACGGTCAACGAGGTGCTCCGCTCCGCCAAGCTGCTGCGGGTCGCCGAGGACGACGTCGTCAAGGACGACGCCATGGAGGGGCTCACGGCCGTCGTGACCGTCCGGCTCGCCGAGCCGCAGTTCGAAGGCCAGACCAAGGAGGTCCTGGGCACCTCGGCGGCCTCCCGGATCGTGGCCAACGTGGTGGCCAAGGAGCTCAAGGCGTTCCTGACGTCCACCAAGCGCGACGCCAAGCAGCAGGCCCGGGCCGTGCTGGAGAAGGTCGTCGCCGCGGCCCGCACCTGTCTCTTATA
>KL569538.1:34310-38990 GCA_000715685.1 Streptomyces lilacinus | reverse complement strand
CGCCAGCACAAGGAGGCCCAGCGGCGGAAGACGGCGCTGGAGTCCTCCTCCCTGCCGGCCAAGCTGGCCGACTGCCGCAGCGACGACGTCGAGCGCAGCGAGCTGTTCATCGTCGAGGGAGACTCGGCGCTCGGCACCGCGAAGCTGGCGCGGAACTCCGAGTTCCAGGCGCTGCTGCCGATCCGCGGCAAGATCTTGAATGTCCAGAAGTCGTCGGTCTCGGACATGCTCAAGAACGCCGAGTGCGGCGCGATCATCCAGGTGATAGGAGCCGGGTCCGGCCGCACCTTCGACATCGACGCGGCGCGCTACGGGAAGGTCATCTTCCTCGCCGACGCCGATGTGGACGGCGCCCACATCCGCTGTCTGCTGCTGACGCTCTTCCAGCGCTACATGCGGCCGATGGTGGAGGAGGGCCGGGTCTTCTCGGCGGTGCCCCCGCTGCACCGGGTGGAGCTGACGCACCCGAAGAAGGGCCAGGACAAGTACATCTACACCTACTCCGACGCGGAGCTGCGCCAGACCCTGCTGGAGCTCGACCGCAAGGGCGTTCGCTACAAGGAGGGCATCCAGCGGTACAAGGGTCTGGGTGAGATGGACGCCGACCAGCTCGCCGAGACGACCATGGACCCGCGCCACCGCACCCTGCGGCGGATCAACATCAGCGACCTGGAGGCCGCCGAGCGCGCCTTCGACCTCCTGATGGGCAATGAGGTCGCGCCGCGCAAGGAGTTCATCACCAACTCCGCGGCCACCCTGGACCGCTCGCGCATCGACGCCTGACGCGGGCTTCGGAACCCCTCACGTCGTCGTACCCCCGCCCGGGCGGGGGTACGACGACGTTCTCGCGTGGTGTCCACCTCGCGTCCACCCCCGGGTGGAGAACGCGTCCCCGGCGGGCATCCACCCCAACTCCACCCGGAATCCACCCGTGCTCCGATCCGCGCCGGTCGCGCGGGTACGTAGCGTGGGACCGTGCCGATCGAGAACTGGACCGCATGGCCCGCCCGCGAGGCGCTCACCAAGGTGGGCGTGCCGCGGCGGCGCCTGGTCATGGCGTGGGTGGTGCGGGCCGTCCTGGCCGCGGCGTTCCTGTGGAGCGTGGTGCGGGAGGGCGTCTTCCACGGGTGGGGGTACGCGGCCCTCGCCGGCGGGTTCCTGATCTGCGCCGCCGCCGTCCGGGGGTGCTACCGGACGACGCTCGCGCAGCGGCTCTGGCCGTCCGTGGGGCTGCTGGGCGTGCTGACGGCGGTGGGCGTCGCCGCCCTGGCGGCGGGGTCGCACGCCGCGGCGGCGGGCCTGTGGTGCGTCGGCGCGGCCGTCGCGGTGGAGCGGCTTCCGCTCGGCTGGGGACTGGTCGTCGCGGCCGTGAACATGGGGGCGTACGTCGCGGCGACCGCGGCACCCTCGCTGTCGACCGGGGGGACGGTGGCGGGGGTGCTGCTCATCGGGTACGCGCTGCGGCTCGACGAGGAGGCGAGGGGGGCGGGGTTCCGGCTGCTGGCGCAGGAGCGGGCGGCCCGGCACGCCGAGGCCGAGTCGGCCGCGCTGGCCGAGCGGGCCCGTATCGCCCGTGAGATACACGATGTGCTGGCGCACAGCCTCTCCGCGCAGCTGGTGCATCTGGAGGCAGCACGGCTGCTGATCGAGGGGGGAGCGGACCAGGGGCGGGTCCTGGAGCGGGTGTCGGCGGCCAGGGGGATGGCGCGCCAGGGGCTGGCCGAGACCCGGCAGGCGCTGTCCGCCCTGCGCGGCGAGATGACGCAGGTGGAGGAGTTCCTCCGGGAGGCGGCGGAGGTGGAGGGAGCGCGGCTGGAGGTGACGGGGGAGCCGCGCGGCCTGCCCGCCGAGGCGGGACTCGCTGTGCGCAGGGTCGCCCAGGAGGCGCTGACCAATGTCCGGAAGCACGCTCCGGGCGCACAGGTGCGGATGAGGTTCACCTATTTGGAGAAAGAGGTGGAGTTGTGGGTTCGTGACAGCGGCGCGCTCGGCACGGTGGACGAGCTGGCGGTCTCCGGCGCCGGGTACGGTCTGCTGGGGATGCGGGAGCGGGCCGAGTTGCTGGGCGGCACGCTGGAGGCGGGGCCGGCCGGACCGGACCAGGAGGGCTTTGTGGTGTGTCTGAGAGTGCCGGCATGACGGGCGCGGTGGACGGCGGGGGCGTCCGCGCGGGGGACCCGGGCGGTACGGGCGCCGGTGGCGCGGGTAGCGGTGACGCGGGCGGTGGTCCGGGGCGCAGGGACGCACGCGTGGTGGTGGCCGACGACCAGACCGTGGTGCGCGAGGGGATCGTGATGCTGCTGGGGCTGCTCCCGGGCATCGAGGTCGTGGGGGCCGCGGCCGACGGCCTGGAGGCGGTGCGGCTCGTCGCCGAACATGCCCCGGACGTGGTGTTGATGGACCTGCGGATGCCGCGCTGCGACGGGGTGGAGGCGACGCGGCGGATCCGGGCCGAGCATCCGGCCACCCAGGTCGTGATCCTCACCACCTATGCCGACGACGACTCGCTCTTCCCCGCGCTCCAGGCCGGTGCCCGTGGCTACCTCACCAAGGACGCCGGTGGCGAGGAGATCGTGCGGGCCGTCGAGCACGTGATGTCGGGCGAGGCGGGGCTGTCCCCCAAGGTGCAACTGCGGCTCCTGGAGCGGCTTTCCGCGTCCGCGCCCCGACCGGTCGCACCGGCGGTCACGCCCCGGGAACTGCCGGACGGGCTGACGGCCCGTGAGGCGGAGGTGCTGTCCCTCGTGGCCGAGGGCCTGACGAACGCGGAGATCGCCCGGCGGCTGAGCGTGAGCACGGCGACGGTGAAGACGCACATCAACAATCTCTTCGCCAAAACGGGGCTTCGGGACCGTGCGCAGGCCGTGCGCTACGCCTTCCGGCACGGCATCGCCTCCCCGCCGGGGGCGCCCATCACCTGATGGGGTGAACGTCCGCTGGTGCGCGGGGCCGGATCTCTCGCGTCTGTCCATCCTTGGGCACGCGGCCAAGGGGGTCGGTGACCGAGGAGAGCTCTGTGAGAAACAGTGAGGCGCGTGCTGCCGTAACGATTCAGCGGATGCCCGGTGCCGAGTCCGCGCACACGCCTGAGCACATGCCTGAGCACACGTCCGAGCCCGAGCCCGAGCTCGAGGACCGGTCCGGCGGGGAGCCGGGGCGGGACGCGGCCGGCATCTATCGGGAGGTCCAGCGCAGCGCGGTCTTCCGCGAAGTGCGCCGCCGGTACCGGAGTTTCGCCTTCCCCATGACCGCCGCGTTCCTCCTCTGGTACCTGGCGTACGTACTCGCCTCGATCACGGCGCCCGGCGTGATGGCCACGCCCGTGCTGGGCGCGCTCAATGTGGCGATGGTCGCCGGTCTCGCGCAGTTCGCCACGACCTTCCTGCTGACCTGGGCCTACGCCCGCCATGCCCGGCTGCGCCGCGATCCCGCCGCGACCGAGCTGCGCTGGGCGGTCACCCTGGAGACGCTGCAGCACGCACGCCCCGAGCGGCCGGCGCTCACGGCGGGCCCGGCGGGGCGTGCCGGCACCGGCCGGGGCGAGCTCCGTTGAGCGGCGCCCATCAGGGCCCGGCCCTGGCCCTTTTCAGCGTTTTCGTCGTCGTCACCCTCGCCATCACCACCTGGGCCGGGCGGGAACGCCGGGGTTCACCCGAGGAGTTCTACGCGGGCGGCCGGCTGTTCTCCCCGCTGGAGAACGGTTTCGCCATCGCCGGCGACTACATGTCCGCCGCCTCCTTCCTCGGCATCTCCGGGCTCATCGCCCTCTACGGCTACGACGGCATGCTCTACTCCGTCGGCTTCCTCGTCGCCTGGCTCGTCGTGCTGTTCCTCGTCGCCGAACTGGTCCGCAACTGCGGGCGGTTCACCCTCGCCGACGTCCTCGTCGCCCGGATGCGCGAGCGCCCCGTCCGTATCGCCGCCGGCATCTCGTCCGTCACCGTCTCCGTGCTCTACCTCGTCGCCCAGATGGTCGGCGCGGGCAGCCTGGTGTCCCTGCTGCTGGGCGGCACCGACGGGCGGGCCCGCAGCTGGGCCGTGGTCGTCGTCGGAGCCCTGATGGTCGTCTACGTCACGCTGGGCGGCATGCGGGCCACCACGTGGATCCAGATCGTCAAGGCCGTGCTGCTGCTGGCCGGCACGATCGCCCTGACCGTCCTCGTCCTGGTCCGCTTCCACGGCGACGTCTCCGCCCTGCTCACCACGGCCGCCGACCGCAGCGGCCACGGTCGCGACTTCCTCGCGCCCGGTCTGAAGTACGGGCACGACGTCACCTCCCGGCTGGACTTCATCAGCCTCGGTCTGGCGCTGGTCCTCGCCACGGCCGGACTGCCGCACATCCTCGTACGCTTCTCCACCGTGCCGACCGCCCGCGCCGCCCGCCGCTCGGTCGTCTGGGCCATCGGCCTCATCGGCGGCTTCTACCTGATGACCATCGTCCTCGGCTTCGGCGCCGCCGCGGTGCTCGGGAGCGATGCCGTCCGGGCGTCGAACTCCGCCGGGAACACCGCCGTTCCCCTGCTCGCCCTCGACCTGGGCGGGGGCGTCGGATCGACCGGCGGAACGATTCTTTTCGCGATCGTCGCGGCCGTCGCCTTCGCCACCATCCTCGCCGTCGTCGCCGGCGTCACCCTCGCCTCGTCCGCATCCGTCGCCCACGACCTCTACGCCACCCTGCCC
>KL569538.1:31612-34075 GCA_000715685.1 Streptomyces lilacinus | reverse complement strand
CGGCGCGGCGGGGCGCCCGTCCGCCGCGCCGGCCGGGCACCGCGCGGCGAGGTCGCCGTCGCCCGCGCCGCCGCCGCGGCCACCGGAGTCGTGGCCATCGGACTCGGCCTGCTCGCCCAGGACCTCAACGTCGCCTTCCTCGTCGGGCTGGCCTTTGCCGTCGCCGCCTCCGCAAACCTCCCCGTGCTGCTCTACACCCTCTTCTGGCGGCGCTTCACCACGCGCGGTGCCGTCTGGTCGGTCTACGGCGGACTGCTGCCGGCCCTCGCGCTCGTCGTCCTTTCCCCGGTCGTCTCCGGTGCCCCCGACGCCGTCTTCCCCGGCGTCGACTTCCGCCTCTTCCCGCTGGAGAACCCCGGTCTGGTCTCCGTACCGCTCGGCTTCCTCGCCGGCTGGCTCGGCACGGTCACCTCGCCCGAGCCCGCGGACGCCGCCGGGCACGCCGAGACCGAGGTGCGCTCCCTCACCGGCGCCGGCTCGGCCTGACGCAATCCGGGTCGGCCCGCTACGGCAACGGCCCCGGCGAATGGCCGGTTCGGGCCGACCGCCAATGGCCGGTTCGGGCCGCGCGGAATGCGGTCCACCGCCTTATCCGGGCAGGAGGGCGGTGGTAGACGTGAGGACACTCGCGAGCGAAGGAGTGATCCATGCGCAAGCTTGTCGCACCGTTCGCCACCCTCCTGCTGACCTGCGCGGCAGGACTCACGTTCAGCGCGCCCACCCACGCCGCGCCGGCGACGACCGCCCCCGTGACGCAGGAGTGCCCGACCATCTGCACGGCCGACTACGACCCGGTCGTCTGCAGATTCTCCGACGGTTCCATCGGAAGATTCACCAACCAATGCTTCGCCTACGTTTACGCCTGTAAGCGTGGCATACAGATCGTGTCCTGCGCCCGCGTCCGGGCGTGACCCGCCCCTACCGCCCCGACCACGCGTAGCGGTGCTCCGGGCGGCCCGTTTCGCCGTACTTCAGCGTCAAACTGAGCCGTCCGGACTCCTCCAGCCGCTTCAGGTAGCGCTGTGCCGTCGACCGGCTCAACCCCGAGCGCTCGGCGACCTCGTGCGCCGACAGCGGCCGCGCGGCGTCCGAGAGGACGCGGCGGATCAGCTCGGCCGTCGGCGCCGAGTGGCCCTTGGGCAGGGGAGCGGCGACCGAGGCCGTGCGCAGGGTGCCGAAGATCCGGTCCACCTGGTCCTGCTCGGCCTCGTCGGCGTCCTCCAGGGTGCGCCGCAGCCGCGCGTACGCCTCCAGCTTGACCCGCAGGCCCGGGAAGGCGAACGGTTTCACCAGATACTGCAGGGCGCCGTAGCGCATCGCCGTCTGCACGGTGGCGACGTCCCGGGCCGCGGTCACCATGATCACGTCGGTGTGGTGGCCGAGCTGGCGGATGCGGCGGATCAGCGACAGCCCCGTCTCGTCCGGCAAGTAGTGGTCCAGCAGCACCAGATCGATGCCGCCGCGCTCGAGGAGCGCGAGCGCCTGTGCCGCGGTGTGGGCCGTGGCCCGGACCCGGAAGCCCGGCACCCGTCCGACGTACGCGGCGTTGATCTCGGCGACGCGGAAGTCGTCGTCGACGACCAGGACCTCGATCATCTGCTCACTCCTTCGAGGGAACGGGGCGCACGTCCCGGCGGCGCGTCGTCGCCCCGCCGCGGCTCCGGGCCCAGCGCCTCCGGCAGCTCCACCGTGAACACCGCGCCCCCGCCTTCGCGTTCGCCGACCCGGGCCGAGCCGTACGAGCGGCAGGCCGAGGCCCCGGGGCCGGTGCGGCGCGGGCTCCTTCGTGGACCAGCCGTCGGCGAAGACCAGCTCCCGGCGTTCCTCCGGGACCCCCGGCCCGTTGTCACGGACGGTGAGGACGACCGTGGTGCCCACCGCGCGCAGCTCCGCCTCCACGAAGGGGTCCGGCCGGTGTCCGCAGGCCGCGTCCAGCGCGTTGTCGACGAGGTTGCCGAGCACCGTGACCAGGTCCTCCGGGTCCACCACCCGGTCCGGCAGGCACGTTTCCTCACTCACCCGCAGGGCCACCCCCCGCTCCGCCGCGACCGCGCTCTTGCCCACCAACAGGGCGCTGACCAGCGGTTCGTGCACCCGCTCGGTGACCTGCTCGGCGGTCGCCCGGTGCGCGCCGGCCACCTCCGCGACGAACTCCACCGCCTCGTCGTACATCCCGAGCTCCAGCAGCCCGACGAGGGTGTGCAGCCGGTTGGCGTGCTCGTGGTCCTGGGCGCGCAGCGCCTCCGTCAGGCCCCTCGTGGCGTCCAGCTCCCGGCCGAGCTGCTCCAGCTCGGTGCGGTCGCGCAGCGTGGCGACGGTGCCGCCGTCGGCCGTCTGCACGCGGTTGGCGATCAGTACCCGCCCGTCGCGGACGGTGAGCAGGTCCCGGCCGGTCACGCGCCCGGCCAGCACATCGGTGGTCCGACCGGGCGGCAGGACGGCGTCCAGCGGCTTGCCGAGGGC
>KL569538.1:27110-31311 GCA_000715685.1 Streptomyces lilacinus | reverse complement strand
GCGCCTCGTCGTTGACGAGCCGTACGCGGCCTCGCCGGTCGAGCGCGACCACGCCCTCGCGGATGCCGTGCAGCATGGCCTCCCGCTCGTGGAGGAGCGCCGATATCTCGGACAGCTCGATGCCGTGGGTGCGCTTGCGCAGCCGCCACGAGACCGCGAAGGCCGCCAGCGCGCCGACGGCCAGCGCCGCACCGGCGTACTTGAGGATGCCGGGCAGGGCGTGCAGCAGGACGTCGCGCACGTCGTCGTAGGCGATGCCCACCGAGACGGCGCCGACCACGGCTCCCTCGGTGTCGCGCAGCGGCACCTTCCCGCGCGCGGACCGGCCGAGGGTGCCCTTCTCGATGCCCGTCCACTCGCGCCCGGCCAACGCGGGCCCCGGATCGGTGCTGACGTGCCGGCCGATCTCGGTCGGGGTGGTGTGGGAGTAGCGGATGCCCCGGGTGTCGACGACCACGACGTAACTGGCGTCCGTGGCCTGTCGGATGCGCTCGGAGGCGGTCTGGACCGGACCGTCGGGGTCCGGCCGCCCGGCCAGGACGGCCCGGGCGAGGCCGGGCTGCGCAGCGGTCGCCTGGGCGATGGCGAGCGCCCGCCGCTCGGCCTGCTCGTCGAGCTGGTGGCCGAGGGGCGCGAGGAAGAGTCCGGCGGTGAGCGCGGTGACGCCGGTGGTGATCAGCAACTGGACGGAGAGGACCTGGGCGAAGACGCGCCGGGGCCACCGGGGGCGCATGTGTGAGCCTTTCGTCTTTCCGGGCCATTGATCCGGGTCGTGGTGTGTACCGAACGTAGCCGGACGATGGCCTCTTGTTTCGCCCCCGTGTCACTTTTGTTGTTCTATCGCGAGCAAAACGAGCAGAACAGGCTTCGTACGCTCAAGTCGCACAGCGCACACAAGACTGCCGCTGTGGCGCACGCCACTCCTAGCCTCCTCCACCGGTCGCCCCGCACGTCGGCGCGGGGCCGGACACCCCCGGGAGGCGGACGGATGAACAGCGGTGACGTGCGTGACAACCCACCGGGAGGCACTCCGGCGATCGAGCTGCGCGGCGCGAGCAAGGCGTTCCGTACGCCCTCGGGGGCGTGGCACACGGCCGTACGAGATCTTGATCTCACCGTCGGGCGCGGCGAGTTCGTGGCGGTCGTCGGACCGACGGGATGCGGGAAGTCCACCACGCTCACCCTGGTGAGCGGGCTGGAGGAGCCCACCGAGGGCGAGGTGCTCGTCGGCGGCGAACCGGTGACCGGTATCCGGCCCGAGGTGGGCTTCGTCTTCCAGCAGGACGCGGTCTTCCCCTGGCGGACCGTGCTGTCCAACGTGATGGCCGGTCCGCGCTTTCGCGGCGTGTCGAAGGCGGAGGCGCGCGAGCGCGCCCGGGACTGGCTGGCACGGGTGGGACTCGCGGCGTTCGCGGACCGCTACCCGCACCAGCTCTCGGGCGGCCAGCGCAAGCGCGTCGCGCTCGCCCAGACCTTCGTCAACGACCCGGCGATCCTGCTGATGGACGAGCCGTTCTCCGCCCTCGACGTGCAGACCCGGGCGCTGATGTCGGACGAACTCCTGGAGTTGTGGGGCGGTTCCCGTGCCGGCGGCGGCACCGCGGCCTCCGTCGTCTTCGTCACCCACGACCTGGAGGAGGCCATCGCCCTGGCCGACAAGGTCGTCGTCATGACCGCCGGGCCCGCCACCGTCAAGCGGGTCTTCCCCATCGACCTCCCGCGGCCGCGCCAGGTCGAATCGGTGCGCCTGGAACCGCGGTTCATCGAGATCTACCGGGAGATCTGGTCCTCCCTCGGCGAAGAAGTCCGCATCACCCGAGAGAGGGGCGCCTCCCGTGTCGCTTGAGTCCGCTGAGTCCGTTGGCGCTCCCGTCGCACTAAACATGACCATGAGCCGTAAGGAAGCACGTGCCCGCGCCAACCGTCGGCGCAGGCTGCTCGTGTTCGCCACGCGCGTGCTGCTGCTCGTCGCCTTCCTGGCCACCTGGGAGATCCTGGCCCGCACCGAGACCATCGATCCCTTCAACTTCTCGATGCCGTCGAAGGTCTGGGACCAGATCGTCCAGTGGACGCTGCACGGCACGCCGCAGGGCTCGCTCGGCGAACAGATCGGGTACACGCTCTACGAGGCCCTGCTCGGCTGGATCATCGGCGTGACCGCCGGCGTGGCGCTCGGCATCGTGCTGGGCCGCGTCCGCTTCCTCGCCGACGTCCTCGGTCCGTACGTCAAGGTGCTCAACGCGATGCCGCGCATCGTGCTCGCGCCGATCTTCCTGATCTGGTTCGGCCTCGGGGTCCCGTCCAAGGTCGCCTCGGCCGTGGTGCTGGTCTTCTTCCCCGTCTTCTTCAACGCCTTCCAGGGCGCCCGCGAGGTCGACCGCAATCTGGTCGCCAACGCCCGCATCCTCGGCGCGAGCAACCGCCGGGTGACGCTGCAGGTCGTCATCCCCTCCGCCACGTCCTGGATCTTCACCAGCCTGCACGTCAGCTTCGGCTTCGCGCTGATCGGCGCGATCGTCGGCGAGTACCTCGGCGCGGCCAAGGGCATCGGCCTGCTCGTAGCCGCCTCCCAGGGCACCTTCAACACGGCCGGTGTGTACGCGGCGATGGTCATCCTCGCTGTCGTCGCGCTGCTGACCGAGGGACTGCTCACCTTCGCCGAGAAGCGGCTCTTCCGCTGGAAGCCGGGAGCCCCCGGCGAGCGCTGACTTCCCCCCACCACCCCTTTCGACCACCCCCCGACTCCACCCAAAGGATCCGATCATGCGTACGTTCGGCAAGTCCGCCAAGGTCTCCGCGACGGCCGTCGCGGGGGTGATGTGCCTCGCCCTGTCCGGCTGCGCCGACGAGTCCTCGGCGAGCGGCTCGGGCAGCGAGGCCCTCAAGGGGGACACCGTCAAGATCATGGTGGGCGGCCTGGACAAGGTCATCTACCTGCCCGCGGTCCTCACCCAGCGGCTCGGCTACTTCGAGCAGGAGGGCGTGAGAGTCAAGCTCCTGAGCGAGCCCGCGGGCGTCCAGGCCACCACCTCGCTGGTCTCCGGCGACGTCCAGGGCGTCGTCGGCTTCTACGACCACACCCTCGACCTCCAGGCCAAGGGCAAGCAGGTCGAGTCCGTGGTCCAACTCGCCCAGACGCCCGGCGAGGTGGAGGTCGTCTCCACCCAGGCCGCCTCCGGCATCGCCTCGCCCAAGGACTTCAAGGGCAAGAAGCTGGGCGTCACCGGCCTCGGCTCGTCCACCGACTTCCTGACGAAGTACCTGGCGGTGAAGAACGGCGTGCCGGTCAGCGAGATCACCCCGGTGGCGGTCGGCGCGGGCCAGACCTTCATCTCGGCGTTGCAGAAGGGCGCCATCGACGGCGGCATGACCACCGACCCGACCGTCGCCCAGATCCTCTCCAAGAACCTCGGCAAGGTCCTCGTCGACATGCGCACCCCGGAGGGCTCCAAGGCGGCCCTCGGCGGGCTCTATCCCGCCTCGAGCCTCTACATGAACACCGACTGGGTCAACAGCCACAAGGAGACCGTCCAGAAGCTCGCCAACGCCATGGTCAAGACGCTCAAGTGGATGTCCGAGCACACCCCGGAGGAGATCGCGGCGCAGATGCCCGCCGACTACGCCAAGGGCGGCAAGGAGCTCTACGTCAAGTCGATCGAGAGCACCCTGCCGATGTTCACCAAGGACGGTGTGATGCCCGCCGACGGTCCCAGGACCGTCCTGGAGGTCCTCAAGGCCTTCAACCCCAACCTCAAGAACGGCTCGGTCAAGCTGGAGAAGACGTACACCACGGAGTTCGTGAAGAAGGCCGGCTGAACGCCGGGCACCCCGGGGGACCGACGGGTCAGGGCAGCGGCGTGACGGCGACGACGTCCATCCGGGCCGGCGTGCCGAGCGCCCTGCCGCAGCTCTCCGGGCGCGCCGGCTCCGCCGCGCCCTGCTCGACCTCGACCCGCCAGGCGCGGCCGTCGGTGTGCGCGACGGTCAGCGTCCAACGGGGGGCCTCGCCCTCGGTCCCCACGACGTCCAGGGCGTCCGCGTCCTCCTCGCCCGTCAGCGCGCGGACCGCGAGCTCGGCGGCCTGGCCCGGGCGCTCCCAGGCCGAGCGGCCCCGGCAGTTCGCGGTCGCGACGCGGCCGTCGCGGGCTGCCTCGAGGGCCTCTTTGACGGCGTGCGCCGTGGCGCGGCCGTAGGCGTAGCC
>KL569538.1:25076-26833 GCA_000715685.1 Streptomyces lilacinus | reverse complement strand
CCGTACGGCAGGACGAAGAGCGTCGGCGAGAAGCGATGCCCACCGATGTGGGTGACCTCCCAGACCTCCGTGCCGCCCGACGCCACCAGCTCGGCGGCCAGCGGCCGGCCCAGCAGGGCGCAGCAGCGGTCCCGCTTGCCGTTGGTGCAGACGAGGGCGAGCGGCTCGCCCTCGTACGGGCTCCACAGGCCGCCGTGCTCGCCGGCCCCCAGCGCCGCGAAGTCCAGGGTGAGCAGCTCGGCCGGGTCGGTGAGCGTGGTCGTACGGATCCAGGAGCGGCCCGGGGCGGTGTGCGCCGCGAAGATCCGCTGGGCGGCGGGCTCGCGGCAGTCGGCGTGCCGGCCGGGCCGGCGGATCAGGGCGACGCGCACGCCGGTGCCCGCGGCGGCCTCGTCGAGGGCGCGGCCGACGGCGGGGTCGAGATGGCTGGAGGTGAGGGCGTCCGCGCCCCAGGGGCCGGGCTGTTCGATCAGCAGCCAGGTCCGGGCGGCGGCGGCCGTGCCGGCCAGCGGCTCGGTCAGCAGTCGGGAAGCGGTCGCGCACGTGCTCACATAGGTGAGCCTAACCTGACCTGACGCCGGTGCGACACTTGGGCTGATCAGTGCGTGTGACGAGACGACGGAGGCGTCCCTTGGCCAAGCGGCAGATCCCGGTCATCGTACTCGCGGGCTTCCTCGGGTCCGGGAAGACCACCCTGCTCAACCACCTGCTGAGCCGGAGCGGCGGCAGCCGGATCGGGGCGGTCGTCAACGACTTCGGCAAGATCGAGATCGATGCGATGAGCGTCGCCGGACAGGTCGACTCCATGGTGTCGCTCGGCAACGGCTGCCTGTGCTGCGCGGTCGACACCAGCGAGCTGGACGGCTTCCTGGACCGGCTGGCCCGGCCCGCGGCCCGCATCGACGTCATCGTGATCGAGGCCAGCGGGCTCGCCGAGCCGCAGGAACTCATCCGGATGATCCTGGCCAGCGAGAACGAGTCCATCGTCTACGGCGGGCTCGTCGAGGTGGTCGACGCGGCGGAGTTCCCGGCCACGCGCGCCCGCCACCCGGAGCTCGACCGGCACGTGGGCATCGCCGACCTGGTGGTCCTCAACAAGGCCGACCGGATCGGCGACGAGGCCCGCGAGAGCCTGCTGGAGACGCTCGGCGAGCTCGCGCCCGGCACGCCCGTCGTGCCGGCCACGTACGGGCGCGTCGACCCGGAACTGCTCTTCGACCGCAAGCCGCGGGAGGAGCGGAACGAGGCGATCCGGCAGCTGTCCTTCGAGGACCTGTGTCGGTCCGATGACTCGGATGACCATGACCACGATGGGCATCTGCATGCCGCCTACGAGAGCGTGGAGTTCACCTCGGAGGCGCCGATGCATCCGCGTCGGCTGATGGACTTCCTCGACAGTCGGCCCGAGGGGCTTTACCGCATCAAGGGGTTCGTCCACTTCGGCATAGCCGGGCATCGGAACAAGTTCACGCTGCACGCGGTGGGCGACTTCTTGCGGTTCTATCCGTCGGCGTGGGGGCGCTCCGAGAAGCGGGCCACGCAGCTCGTCATGATCGGCAGTGGGGTCGACGCCGTGGCCCTGCGGGCGGGCCTTGAGGCGTGCGTGGACAGCGCGCCGCAGGACGGGGACGAGCACCTCATGTGGGGCGTCCTGCGGTACGCGCGGGGCTAGGGCGGGGGTGGTTCCCCAGCCCCGCCCCTTCGCCGTTTCCCGGGGGCTTCGCCCCCGGACCCCCGGACCGCGCTTCGCGCGGTGT
>KL569538.1:24069-24804 GCA_000715685.1 Streptomyces lilacinus | reverse complement strand
GGACCGCGCTTCGCGCGGTGTCCTCAAACGCCGGGCGGGCTGGATTCAGCCCCGTTACACCGGCCCCGCCACCACCGCGATCGGCTTTGCCAGTGGTGTGCCCGAGCCGTCGCGGCGGGGGTCGATGGGGGGCAGCTCCGCGGGGGTGCCGTTGGCCGTCGCCGCGCGGGGCGGGGCGGCTCCCGCCCAGGCCAGGACCAGGCAGTCCTCGCCCTTCAGGAAGCGCTGGCAGCGCACGCCGCCCGTCGCCCGGCCCTTGCGCGGGTACTGGTCGAAGGGGGTCACCTTGGCCGTGCCCTCCGAGACCGCGCCCGGCAGCCCGCCGCGCGCCCCGGCGACCGTCACCACCACCGCGTCCTCCGCGGGGTCGACGGCGGTGAAGGAGATGACCTTCGCCCCCGACGACAGCTTCACGCCCGCCATGCCGCCCGCCGGGCGGCCCTGCGGCCGCACCTGCGAGGCCTGGTAGCGCAGCAGCTGGGCGTCGTCGGTGACGAAGACCAGGTCCTCCTCGCCCGTGCGCAGCTCGACCGCGCCGACGACGCTGTCGCCCTTCTTCAGGGAGATGACCTCCAGCTCGTCCTTGTTGGCCGGATAGTCCGGGACCACGCGCTTGACCACGCCCTGCTCCGTGCCGATCGCCAGCCCCGGCGAGGACTCGTCCAACGTGGTCAGGCACACCACCCGCTCGCCGTCGGTCAGCGACAGGAACTCCGAGACCTGTCTCTTATACAC
>KL569538.1:19113-23789 GCA_000715685.1 Streptomyces lilacinus | reverse complement strand
TGTGTATAAGAGACAGGTCGACGTCACCGCGCCCACCTCGCCCAGGGCCGTGGCCGGCACCGCCGAGACGATCGCGTCGTGCTTGACGCGCTTGGTCTCCGCCGTGGCGCCCGACGGCTCGCCCGTGGCCGTACGGGCCAGCAGCCCGGTGGAGGACATCAGCACGCGGCACGGGTCGTCCGCGACCTGCAGCGGCATCGCGGCCGCCGGCACGCCCGCCGACTCCAGGAGCACCGTGCGTCGGTCGGTGCCGAACTTCTTCGCGACGTCCGCCAGTTCGGAGGAGACGAGCTTGCGCAGCTCGGCGTCCGACTCGAGGATCCGGGTCAGCTTCTCGATCTCCTCGGTCAGCTTGTCCCGCTCCGACTCGAGCTCGATCCGGTCGAACTTCGTCAGGCGGCGCAGCGGGGTGTCGAGGATGTACTGCGTCTGCACCTCGGAGAGGGAGAAGCGCTCGACGAGTGACTCCTTGGCCTGCGCGGCGTTCTCACTCGATCGAATGATTCGGATGACCTCGTCGATGTCGAGGAGCGCCACCAGCAGGCCCTCGACCAGGTGCAGCCGGTCGCGCCGCTTGCCGCGTCGGAACTCGCTGCGTCGCCGCACCACCTCGAAGCGGTGGTCGACGTAGACCTCCAGGAGCTCCTTGAGACCCAGGGTCAGCGGCTGGCCGTCGACGAGGGCGACGTTGTTGATGCCGAAGGACTCCTCCATCGGCGTCAGCTTGTAGAGCTGCTCGAGGACGGCCTCGGGGTTGAAGCCGTTCTTGATCTCGATGACCAGGCGCAGGCCGTGGGCCCGGTCGGTGAGGTCCTTCACATCGGCGATGCCCTGCAGCTTCTTCGAGCCGACCAGGTCCTTGATCTTCGAGACGACCTTCTCGGGACCCACCGTGAAGGGCAGCTCGGTGACCACCAGGCCCTTGCGACGGGCCGTGACGTTCTCGACGGAGACCGTGGCGCGGATCTTGAAGGTGCCGCGGCCCGTCTCGTAGGCGTCGCGGATCCCGGCGAGGCCGACGATCCGGCCGCCCGTGGGCAGGTCGGGGCCCGGGATGTACCGCATCAGCGTCTCGAGGTCGGCGCCCGGGTGCTTGATCAGGTGCCGGGCGGCGGCGACGACCTCGCCCAGATTGTGCGGCGGCATGTTCGTCGCCATGCCGACCGCGATTCCGGACGAGCCGTTGACCAGCAGGTTCGGATAGGCGGCCGGGAGGGCCACGGGCTCCCGCTCGCTGCCGTCGTAGTTCGGCGCGAAATCGACGGTGTCCTCGTCGATCGACTCCGTCATCAGCGACGTCGCCGCCGCCATCCGGGCCTCGGTGTACCGCATGGCCGCGGGCGGGTCGTCGTTGCCCAGCGAGCCGAAGTTGCCGTGGCCGTCGACCAGGGGCACCCGCATGGAGAAGGGCTGTGCCATGCGCACCAGGGCGTCGTAGATCGACGCGTCGCCGTGCGGGTGGAGCTTGCCCATGACCTCGCCGACGACGCGGGCGCACTTGACGTACGACCGCTCGGGCCGCAGGCCCATCTCGTTCATCTGGTAGAGGATCCGGCGGTGGACGGGCTTGAGGCCGTCGCGGGCGTCGGGCAGGGCGCGGGAGTAGATGACCGAGTAGGCGTACTCGAGGAAGGAGCCCTGCATCTCGTCGACGACGTCGATGTCGAGGATCCGCTCCTCGAACTCTTCCGGCGGCGGGGTCTTCGTGCTGCGGCGGGCCATCGCGGCTGCTGCTCCTTCGATCGATTGCCGGGTCTGTGTCTGACGCCGACCATTGTGGACCGCGCCACCGACAACGCCGACCGCGACCCGTCCGGGGACGCGTCGCCACCCGTCCGGGAGGCCCTCGGCGGGTCCGGGAACGGTCCGGGCACGGATCGGGAACTTCGCGCGATGTCAGCGCGCTTGCATACAGTGACAGCACAGTTCAATCACGCGAGTCGTCGCGAGGCACCGCGAGATCTCAAGAGATCGAAGGGACGTACATGCCCATGGGTCACACGGCCACGCAACAGGCCGGTTCCGGCGGCCTGACAGCGACCGAGCACCGCCTGGCCAATGGCCTTCGGGTGGTGCTCTCCGAGGACCATCTGACCCCGGTCGCGGCGGTCTGCCTCTGGTACGACGTCGGCTCGCGCCACGAGGTCAAGGGCCGAACCGGCCTCGCCCACCTCTTCGAGCACCTGATGTTCCAGGGCTCGGCGCAGGTCAAGGGGAACGGCCACTTCGAGCTGGTGCAGGGCGCAGGCGGGTCGCTCAACGGCACCACCAGCTTCGAGCGCACCAATTACTTCGAGACCATGCCCGCCCACCAGGTGGAGCTGGCCCTCTGGCTCGAGGCCGACCGGATGGGCTCGCTGCTCACCGCGCTCGACGACGAGTCCATGGAGAACCAGCGCGACGTCGTCAAGAACGAGCGCCGCCAGCGGTACGACAACGTGCCGTACGGCACCGCCTTCGAGAAGCTCACGGCCATGGCCTACCCCGAGGGCCACCCGTACCACCACACGCCCATCGGCTCGATGGCCGACCTGGACGCCGCCTCCCTCGAGGACGCGCGCGCCTTCTTCCGCACGTACTACGCCCCGGGCAACGCCGTCCTCTCCGTCGTCGGCGACATCGACCCGGAGCAGACGCTGGCCTGGATCGAGAAGTACTTCGGCTCCATCCCGTCGCACGACGGCAAGCAGCCGCCGCGCGACGGCAGCCTGCCCGACACCGTCGGCGAGGAGCTGCGCGAGATCGTCCGCGAGGAGGTGCCCTCCCGCGCGCTGATGGCCGCCTACCGCCTCCCGCACGACGGCACCCGTGAGGCCGACGCCGCCGACCTGGCGCTGACGATCCTCGGCGGCGGCGAGTCCTCCCGTCTGCACAACCGCCTCGTGCGCCACGACCGCACCGCCGTCGCCGCCGGCTTCGGCATGCTGCGGCTGGCCGGCGCCCCCTCGCTCGGCTGGCTGGACGTCAAGGCGTCCGGCGGCGTCGAGGTGCCCGCCATCGAGGCCGCCGTCGACGACGAGCTCGCCCGCTTCGCCGTCGAGGGCCCCACCCCGCAGGAGATGGAGCGCGCCCAGGCCCAGCTGGAGCGCGAGTGGCTGGACCGGCTCGCCACCGTCAGCGGCCGCGCCGACGAGCTGTGCCGCTTCGCCGTGCTCTTCGACGACCCGCAGCTCGCCCTGACCGCCGTGCAGCGCGTCCTGGACATCACGCCCGAGGAGGTCCAGGAGGTCGCCAAGGCCCGCCTGCACCCCGACAACCGGGCGGTGCTGGTCTACGAGCCCACCCCCCAGTCCGGCACCGACGCCGCCGACGCTGCCGCCGACACGAACGAAGAGGAGACGGACCGGTGAGCGACGCCGTAGCCCCGGGCACCGTGGACATCGCGGGCCCCTCGATGGAGTTCCACCCCCAGCCCAAGCCGGGCCTGCCCACCCCGTGGGCCTTCCCGGCCCCCGAGCGCGGGCAGCTGCCCAACGGCCTGACCGTGCTGCGCTGCCACCGCCCCGGCCAGCAGGTCATCGCCGTCGAGATCGTCCTCGACGCCCCGCTGGCCGCCGAGCCCCAGGGTCTGGACGGCGTCTCCACGATCATGGCGCGGGCGTTCTCGGAGGGCACCGACAAGCTCAGCGCCGAGGACTTCACCGCCGAGCTGGAGCGCTGCGGCGCCACCCTCGACGCCCACGCCGACCACCCCGGCGTCCGCCTCTCGCTGGAGGTCCCGGCCTCCCGGCTGAACAAGGCCCTCGGCCTGCTCGCCGACGCCCTGCGCGCCCCGGCCTTCCCGGACAACGAGATCGAGCGCCTGGTCCGCAACCGCCTGGACGAGATCCCGCACGAGCTGGCCAACCCCGGCCGCCGCGCGGCCATGGCGCTGGCCGCCGAGCTCTTCCCGGCCGAGCTCCGGATGTCCCGCCCCCGCCAGGGCTCCGAGGAGACCGTCGAGCGCATCGACGCCGCCGCCGTGCGCGCCTTCTACGAGGCCCACGTCCGCCCCACCACGGCCACCGCCGTGGTCGTCGGCGACTTCACCGGCATCGACCTCGACCACGCCCTCGCCGAGTCCCTCGGCGCCTGGACGGGCGCCCCGGCCGAGCCCCGGCCCGTGCCGGCCATCACCGCCGACGACACCGGCCGTGTGGTCGTCGTCGACCGCCCCGGCGCCGTCCAGACGCAGCTGCTCATCGGCCGCATCGGCCCCGACCGGCACGACCGCGTCTGGCCCGCCCAGGTGCTCGGCACCTACTGCCTCGGCGGCACCCTGACCTCCCGCCTCGACAAGGTCCTGCGCGAGGAGAAGGGCTACACCTACGGCGTCCGCTCCTTCGGCCAGGTGCTGCTCTCCGCGCCCGACGGCACGGGGACGGCCATGCTCGCCATCAGCGGCTCGGTGGACACGCCCAACACCGGTCCGGCGCTCGAGGACCTGTGGACCGTGCTGCGCACGCTCGCGGCCGAGGGCCTGACCGACCAGGAGCGCGACGTCGCCGTGCAGAACCTGGTGGGCGTCGCGCCGCTGAAGTACGAGACGGCGGCGGCCGTCGCGGGCACCCTCGCCGACCAGGTCGAGCAGTACCTGCCGGACGACTACCAGGCCCGGCTGTACGAACTCCTCGCCGCGACCGGCACGGTGGAGGCCACCGCGGCCGCCGTCAACGCCTTCCCGGTGGACCGGCTCC
>KL569538.1:16615-18821 GCA_000715685.1 Streptomyces lilacinus | reverse complement strand
CGACGCCGCCGAGATCGCCGAGCCGGTCAGGGCCCTCGGCATCGGTCCGGTGACCGTCATCCCCGCCTGACGAGGGCTCAGGGATCGGAGTCGGGGGAGGCGCGTGGGTCCGCGGGGACTCACGCGCCTTCCTTATGTCCAGTTTCAGACGGTGGTTGTGTGTTGGTCGTGTGGCGTACGTCATAAAAGCCGACTTCTGTTTGCCGTTCGAATCTGACGCGGATTAGCGTCAGGGCGGCAGTCCGTCAGATCGGAGCCGCAACCGCGGCCCCGGGCAGCCATCGCCGAGTCCCCGAGACGCCAGTCAAGGGGAGCCGGGGACCCAAACGTCCCTGGGGTGAATCGGGTCCCTTTCACGAGGGAGCCGTAGGAGACCTTCCTGCTCCGAACCCGTCAGCTAACCCGGTAGGCGAGAAGGAAGGAAAGGATCAGCCTTCAATGGCGTTCACCCGTGCCACCGGGAAGCACCGTCGTCCGAGCCGCGCTGTCCGCGTCAGCGCCAACGTGGCGGGCATAGCCACGCTGACGGCCGCCGGCGTCGTCGCCGGCGTCGCCGCCCCGGCCTTCGCCGCCTCCGACGACAACCAGCGCCCGGAGGACACCGGCCTCACGCAGGCCGTCGTCATCGGTGACGTCATGGCCGACAACGTCGACGCCCAGGCCCAGACCCAGCGCAGCGCCGCCGACGAGGCCGAGGCCCGCCTGCAGGCCGAGGCCACCGCCAAGCAGAAGGCCGCCGAGGCCAAGCAGCGCGCCGAGGAGGCCAAGCGCAAGCTCGAGGAGGAGCGCGCCGCCAAGGAGCGCGCCGCCCGCGAGGCCGAGCGCAAGCGCCTGGGCACGTTCGTGAGCCCCATCGACGGCTCCTACGTCTCCACCTCCTACAAGGCCTCCAGCGGCCTGTGGTCCTCCGGCAGCCACACCGGCATCGACATCCACGCCGAGTCGGGCACCTCCGTCCACGCCGTCGGCATGGGCACCATCGTCGAGGCCGGCTGGGGCGGCGCGTACGGCAACAACGTCGTCATCCAGATGTCCGACGGCACGTACACCCAGTACGCCCACCTGTCCTCCATCGACGTCTCGGTGGGTCAGACGGTCACCCCCGGCCAGCAGATCGGCCTCTCCGGCGCCACCGGCAACGTCACCGGCCCGCACCTGCACTTCGAGGCCCGCACGGCCCCGACCTACGGCTCGGACATCGACCCGGTCGCCTACCTGAACTCGCACGGCGTCAACATGTGACGCGACGTCGCGCACACGCTCGACGAAAGACCCCGGCCCCCGCGGCCGGGGTCTTCGCGTTTGGCCAAAAAATATCCATGAAACAGCGGCGCCATCGGAAAGCGCACGTGACTGCAATAGAGTCGCTGATCGGGCGTCAATCAACTGCCATTCACGGGGCTTGGGCAAAAGTCGGAGGTACAGCCATGCGAGGCCGTACGTGAACGGCGACGGCGCGGAAACGGTGCTCGGGGCCCGAACGGGAGCCGCCGCATTTCCGCGCACGCGGTGTGCACCGCCATCCGCGACGACATCGTCTCCGGCGCCTTCCCGCCCGGCAGCCGGCTCATCGAGGAACTCCTCGCCCGCCGTTACGGCGTCTCGAGGGTGCCCGTGCGGGAGGCGCTGCGCACCCTCGCCTCCGAGGGCTTCGTCACCACCCGCCGGCACGCCGGCGCCTGCGTCGCCGAGCCCACCGAGCAGGAGGCCGCCGACCTCCTCGACATCCGCGCCCTGCTGGAGCCGCTGGGCGCGGCCAGGGCCGCCGAGCGGCGCACCGACGCCCACCTCAAGGTGCTGCGCGGGCTGGTCGGGCTGGGCCGCGAGCGGGCCCGCGCCGGGCGCGTCGGCGAGCTGTGCCGGCTCGGCGACTGGTTCGACGAGACCCTCGCGCAGGCGTCCGGCAGCCCCAGCCTCGCCGCGCTCCTGACCCAGCTGCGGCGCAAGATCGTCTGGGCCTACGCCCCGGAGCCGCCGGTGCGGCCCCTGGAGGCCTGGGAGGCGTGCGGGGCGCTGGTGGACGCGGTGGCGCGGGGTGACGCGGAGCGCGCCGAAGAGCTCGCGACCGCGCGCGCCCGGCGCTCGCCCGGCGAATTCCGGCTGCGGCGCCTGGCCGCCGGGGAAACCGGCGCGCGCTCCGGCGCGGACCGGGTGCGCGCCCCGAAACAGGGCCCGCGGCAGGCCTCGCAACAGGCCCCGAAACAGC
>KL569538.1:13743-16367 GCA_000715685.1 Streptomyces lilacinus | reverse complement strand
CGGCGGCCGTCCGTTCTTAACAACGACCCGCTATTCATGGAGGAATAGCGGGTCGGAAATTCGTGGCGGTCTCCGGCCCCGAGCGCCGTGCGCGGTACGGGAAGTGCCGCGCACGGCGCGCACACTGCGCCTGCCGCCCCCTCTCGCACCGCACTTCACTTCGCGCGAGCACTTCACCTCGCGCAGACACTTGACCTCCCGCAGGCACGTCACCTCGCGCGGGAACGAACAGGGCCGCGACGGCACCTGTCAGCCGTCGCGGCCCCGCCGCGTGTGATTCCGGTGATTTCCGTGAATCAGACGGTCTCCGGAAGCTCCTCGAGCCCCTCGGCGACGAGCTTGGCCAGACGGTCGAGCGCGGCCTCGGCACCCTCGGCCTCGGTGGCCAGGACGATCTCCTCGCCACCCTGGGCGCCCAGGCCCAGGACGGCGAGCATGGAGGCGGCGTTGACGGGGTTGCCGTCCGCCTTGGCGATCGTCACGGGGACGCCGGCGGCGGTCGCCGCACGGACGAAGATCGACGCGGGCCGGGCGTGCAGGCCCTCGGCCCAGCCGACGTTTACGCGGCGCTCAACCATGGTGTTGCCCTTCAAGTCGAGAGTGGTTGTCTAGACCATTGTGGCACGGGGGGCGCGGTGCCCCGGTCCGGTGCCCGGCCGGCCTCTCGCCGGGGTCCTCCGGCCGCCCCGCGGGGGCCGGACGGCACCGGGTCGGCTGTCGGTGCCCGGCCTTACGCTGGCCCCATGCAGACGCCGTCCGAGCACGCGTACCCGACCCACTGGGAAGCCGACGTCGTGCTGCGCGACGGCGGCATCGCGCAGATCCGCCCCATCACGACCGCCGACGCCCAGCGCCTGGTCAGCTTCTACGAGCAGGTGTCGGACGAGTCCAAGTACTACCGCTTCTTCGCGCCCTACCCGCGCCTCTCCGACCGGGACGTGCACCGCTTCACCCACCACGACTACGTCGACCGGGTGGGCCTCGCGGCGACGGTCGCCGGCGAGTTCATCGCCACCGTCCGCTACGACCGGATCGACGCCCGGGGCCTGCCCGCGGGCGCCCCCGCCGACGAGGCCGAGGTCGCCTTCCTCGTCCAGGACGCCCACCAGGGGCGCGGCGTGGCCTCCGCCCTCCTCGAGCACATCGCGGCCGTCGCGCGCGAGCGCTCCATCCGGCGCTTCGCCGCGGAGGTGCTGCCCGCCAACACGAAGATGATCAAGGTCTTCACGGACGCGGGCTACACGCAGAAGCGCAGCTTCGAGGACGGCGTCGTCCGCCTCGAGCTCGACCTCGAGCCCACCGACGCCTCCCTCGCCGTCCAGCGCGCCCGGGAGCAGCGCGCGGAGGCGCGGTCCGTCCAGCGCCTGCTCGCCCCCGGCTCGCTCGCCGTCGTCGGCACCGGCCGCGAGCCCGGCGGCATGGGCCGCGCCGTGCTGCGCAACGTCCTGGCCGGCGGCTTCACTGGACGCGCGTACGCGGTCAACCAGGCCTTCCCGGCCGGCCTCGACCGGCTCGAGCCCGAGGGCGTCCCCGCCCACCGTTCCGTCCTCGAGATCGAGGACCCCGTGGACCTCGCCGTCGTCGCCGTGCCCGCCGAGCACGTGCCGTCCGTCGTCGCCGACTGCGGGGAGCACGGCGTCCAGGGCCTCGTCGTCCTCTCCGCCGGATACGCCGAGAGCGGCCGCGAAGGGCGCCGCCGCCAGCGCGAGCTCGTCCGCCAGGCCCGCTCGTACGGCATGCGCGTCATCGGACCCAACTCCTTCGGACTGATCAACACCGCCGAGGGCGTCCGGCTCAACGCCTCCCTGGCGCCCGAGCTGCCGACCGCCGGCCGGGTCGGGCTCTTCAGCCAGTCCGGCGCCATCGGCATCGCCCTGCTCTCCGGCCTCCACCGGCGCGCCGCCGGCCTCGTCGGCATCTCCACCTTCGTCTCCGCCGGCAACCGCGCCGACCTCTCCGGCAACGACTTCCTGCAGTACTGGCACGACGACCCCGACACCGACGTCGCCCTGATGTACCTGGAGTCGATCGGCAACCCGCGCAAGTTCACGCGCCTGGCCCGGCGCACGGCCGCCCGCAAGCCGCTCGTCGTCGTCAAGGGCGCCCGGCACGGCGCCGCGGCCCCGGCCGGGCACGCCGTGCCCACCACGCGCATCCCCGACGCCACCGTCTCCGACCTGCTGCGCCAGGCCGGCGTCATACGCGTCGACACGGTCACCGAGCTCGCCGACACCGGGCTGCTCCTCGCCTCCCAGCCGCTGCCCGAGGGCCCGCGCGTCGCCATCCTCGGCAACTCCGAATCCCTCGCCCTGCTCACCTACGACGCCTGCCTCACGGAGGGGCTGCGCCCACTGCTGCCGCGCGACCTCACCACGGCCGCCACGCCCGCCGCCTTCCGCACCGCCCTCGCCGAGGCGCTCGCGGACCGCGCGTGCGACGCCGTCGTGGTCGCCGCCATCCCCTCGGTCGGCGACACCTCGGCCGCCGACCTGGCGGCCGCCCTACGCGACGCGGTCGCCACCGCACCCACGGCGAAGCCGGTCGCTGTCGTCCACCTCGAGATCCCCGACCTCCCGGAGGCCCTCGCGGCCCCGGCCGAGGCTGAGGCTGTCTCTTATACACAT
>KL569538.1:11347-13478 GCA_000715685.1 Streptomyces lilacinus | reverse complement strand
CAGAGGTGTGTATAAGAGACAGACCCGGCGCCCACCGGATCCGCGAAGCCCCCGGCGCAGGCCGCCCCGGCCGGTGCCGAGTCGCCCGCCGATGAAGCCCCCCGCGCAGGCGTCCCGCGAGGAGCCGCTGTGCGGATTCCCGCGTATCCCGCCGCCGAGCGGGCCGTGCGGGCGTTGGCCGAGGCCGTGGGGTACGCGCGGTGGCGGCGGGAGGTGGCGGTCACCGGGCGGGTGCCGGAGTTCGAGGACATCGACGAGGCGGGGGCCGCCGCCGACATCGAGGTGTTGCTCGAGGCGCACGGCGCGACCACCCGGGCCGTGACGCTCTCCGCCGCCGACACCCAGCGGCTCCTGGCCCGCTACGGCATCGCCGTGCTGCCGGCGCTGCCCGCGCCCGACCCCGACAGTGCCGTGCGCGCGGCGCGCCGGCTCGGCTTCCCCGTGGCCCTCAAGCCCACCGCGCCGCACCTGCGGCACCGCGCCGACCTCGGCGGCGTCCGGCTCGATCTCGGCGGCGAGACGGAACTGCGCCGGGCCTACGCCGAATTGACCGAGCTGCTCGGCAAGCCCGAGGAGCTGCGGCTCGTGGTGCAGTCCATGGCGCCGCGCGGCGTCGACACCGTCGTACGGGCCGTGATCGACCCCGCCGCCGGTGCCGTGCTGTCGTTCGGGCTGGCCGGGGCCCCGTCGCTGCTGCTCGGCGACACCGCCCACCGCCTCGTCCCGGCCACGGATCGCGACGCCGCCGAGCTGATCCGCTCGGTGCGCACCGCGCCCCTGCTCTTCGGCTGGCGCGGCTCGGCGCCCGTGGACACCCCGGCCCTGGAGGAGCTGCTGCTGCGGGTGTCGCGGCTGGTCGACGACCATCCCGAGGTCGTCGGCGCCGATCTCGAGCCGGTGATCGTCGCCCAGCACGGCGTGCACGTCCTGGGCGCCTCCATACGCCTGGCCCGGCCCCCCGCCCGCACCGACCTCGGCCCGCGCAGTCTGCCGCCGTACTGAGCCGCCCGTAACGACCCCGGCCCGGGGATCGGCGGCAGACGGGCCCCGTACGCCCCGTAGGATGGGGCTTATGGCGAAGACCGGTACGACGACCCAGGGGCTGCGCGCGGCTATCGAGCGCAGCGGCTACTACCCGGCTCTCGTGGCCGAGGCGGTGGAGGCCGCCGTGGGCGGGGAGCCGGTCGTGTCGTACCTGGTCCACCAGGAGACGACGTTCGACTCCAACGAGGTCCGCCGCCATGTGACGGTGCTCGTGCTGACCGGCACCCGATTCATCGTCAGCCACACCGACGAGCAGGCCGCCGACGGCACCTCCCCGTCGCCGTACGCGACCACGTCCACCGAGTCCGTGAAGCTCGACCGGATCTCCTCGGTCGTGCTCAGCCGCGTCGTCGCCAACCCCGAGGCGTACACCCCGGGCACCCTGCCCCGCGAGGTCGTGCTGACCGTCGGCTGGGGCGCGGTCTCCCGCATCGACCTGGAGCCCGCCGCCTGCGGCGACCCGAACTGCGACGCCGACCACGGCTACACCGGCTCCTCCACCGCCGACGACCTGAGCCTGCGCGTCAGCGAGGCCGGCGACGGTCCGGACACGGTCCGTCAGGCCCTCGACTTCGCCCAGGCCGTCTCCGAGGCCACCGCTGCCACGGCGGCGACCGCCCGCTGATGACGCGATCCCCCTCGGGCCCCCCGGCCGCAGGCTCGGCCTGGCACGACCCGGCCCCGCTCGACCCCCGCTCCGCCCCGCTGCCCCGCTACGGCACCGGCTCGCTCGCCGACCTGCTGCCCGTCGTGGCGACGGGCCTCGGCGTGCCCGGGCTGTCCTCCGGCATGGAGCTCACGCCCGCCGACCGCGTCTGCGTCTTCCTCATCGACGGGTTGGGCTGGGAGCTGCTGCGCGCCCACCCGGCCGAGGCGCCGTTCCTGCATTCGCTGCTGTCCACGTCCATGAACGGCACCGGCGAGCCCATGACCGCCGGCTTCCCGTCCACCACCGCGACCTCGCTGGCCTCGGTCGGCACGGGCCTGCCGCCCGGCGCCCACGGCCTGCCCGGCTACACCGTCGCCGACCCGGCCACCGGACAGCTGATGAACCAGCTGCGCTGGCGGCCGTGGACCGACCCGCACG
>KL569538.1:7634-11096 GCA_000715685.1 Streptomyces lilacinus | reverse complement strand
ACCGTCTTCCAGCTCGCCGACGCGGCGGGCGTCGCCACCTGCCAGGTCTCCGCGCCCGACTTCCAGCACACCCCGCTGACGAAGATCGCGCTCAGCGGCGGCACCTTCCACGGCCGCCTCTCCGGCGAGGAGCGGATGGACTTCGCCGCCGACCGGCTCGCCGCGTCGGACCGCGCGCTCGTCTACACGTACTACAGCGAGGTGGACGGCAAGGGCCACCGCTTCGGCGTCGACTCCGAGGAGTGGCGCGGTCAGCTGATGTACGTCGACCTGCTGGCCCAGCGCCTGGCCGAGCGGCTGCCGCCGCGCTCGACGCTGTACGTCACGGCGGACCACGGCATGATCGACATTCCGTTCGACCCCGAGTCGCGGATCGACTTCGACGAGGACTGGGAGCTGCGCGCCGGAGTCGCCCTGCTCGGCGGCGAGGCCCGCGCCCGCCACGTCTACGCGGTGCCCGGCGCGGCCGCCGACGTGCTCGCGGTGTGGCGCGAGGTGCTCGGTGAGCAGATGTGGGTCGCGGGGCGCGACGAGGCGATCGAGGCCGGCTGGTTCGGCCCGCCCGGTGAGGGCGTCGACGACCGGGTCCACGGACGGATCGGCGACGTCGTCGCCGCCGCCCGCGACGACATCGCGATCGTGGCCACGGAGACCGAGCCGAACGAGTCGACGATGGTCGGGCTGCACGGCTCCATGACGCCCGTCGAGCAGCTCGTGCCGCTCCTCGAAGTCCGTACCTGAGGCAGGGCGCGCGTGCCCGGTGCGCGCGCCCGACCGGCACCCCGACGATCCCCCCACGCTGACCGATCTATGAAAGGCATTGGCTTTCCCATGCCCGAGCTGGTGTTCTTCTCCGGAACCATGGACTGCGGAAAGAGCACCCTCGCTCTTCAGATCGAGCACAACCGCTCGACGCGCGGCCTCCAAGGCATGATCTTCACCCGCAACGACCGCGCGGGCGAGGGCAAGCTGTCCTCGCGCCTGGGCCTGGTGACCGACTCCATCGAGGCGGGGGAGGGCTTCGACTTCTACGCACACCTCGTCGCCCACCTCTCCGCGGGCGGCCGGGCCGACTACGTCATCGCGGACGAGGCGCAGTTCCTCACGCCGGAGCAGATCGACCAGTTGGCCCGGGTCGTCGACGACCTCGAGCTCGACGTCTTCGCCTTCGGCATCACCACCGACTTCCGCACCAAGCTCTTCCCCGGCTCCCAGCGCCTGGTCGAACTCGCCGACCGCATAGAGGTCCTGCAGGTCGAGGCGCTGTGCTGGTGCGGGGCCCGCGCCACCCACAACGCGCGTACGATCGGCGGACAAATGGTCGTCGAGGGTGCGCAGGTCGTCGTCGGCGACGTCAACCAGCCCGAGACCGTGGTGGGTTACGAGGTGCTGTGCCGGCGCCACCACCGCCGCCGGATGACCGCGGCCGCCGCCCGCGCGGCAGCCCTGTCGCCGGACGTGCTGCCGGTGGACCCCGACGGCACCGACTGACGTTCGACACGTTTTCAGATGTGACTAGGTGGGCCGGCCCGCCGTCCGCAGCAGGGTGAAGACCGCGCCCTCCGGGTCGGCGACCGTCGCCGTCCGGCCGGCGGTCGTCTCCCGCGGCCCGGTCACCACCGCGCCGCCGAGCTCCACGGCCCGCGCGGCCGCCGCGTCCACGTCCGTCACCTCGAAGTACGTCGTCCAGTGCGGATGCCGCAGCGTCGGCCCCGCGCCGCGGACCGAGGCGACCGGACGGCCGTCCAGGTGCAGCGTGAGGGTGTCGGATTCCACGTCGCCGGAGGCCTTCGCCTCGTAGCCGAACAGCGCGCGGTAGAACTTGAGCATCACCGACGCGTCGTGGGTCACCAGTTCGTGCCAGACCGGGGTGCCGGGTGCCGCCACGGCCCCCGGGTCCGCGCTCCACAGCGGCCGGCCCTGCCAGACGCCGAAGGACGCCCCCGCCGGGTCGGCGGCGAGCACCAGCCGGCCCGCCTCCTCGGTGGCCAGGGGGCCCACGCCGACCGTGCCGCCGGAGCAGTGGATCCACTCCGCGGAGGCGTCCGCGTCGTCGCTCGCCAGATAGGTGGTCCACGCGCCTCCAAGTTGACGGTCGGGCGGCAGTTCACCGATTCCGGCGACATCGCGGCCGTCGAGGGTGGCCCGTACGTACGGGCCCAGTTGGCGCGGTCCGGGGCTGTAGTACGTCCAGCCGAACAGCCTGCCGTAGAACTCTTTGATCGCCTCCAGATCGTGCACCAGGAGACTGGTCCAGCAAGGGGTGCCCGGTGTCTGACGCCGGGTCTCCTCCTCGCGGTGCTCGGAGGAGCCCCATACCTCGGTCATCGTCAGTATCTCCTCGGACCGTCGTGGTGGCCGCGCTTCACGGTTCCCGCAGAGAATGCCCGAAATCGCGGTCGGCTTCGTCGGCTTCCCTGTTCGCGGCAGCGCCGCCCAGTATCGATCAGCATCGCGCCGTCTGGCCAGGGGGCCGTTCGGCGCAACGGTCACTACGCCAGGATGGGTGTATGAACGCCATCATCACCACGACGGAATGGGCGAGCGAGGCGGCGGGCGAGCGGCCGCCGACGCTCCTGGACGTCCGCTACCGCCCGGGCGGGCCGCCCGGGCGACCGGAGTACGAGGCCGGGCACCTGCCCGGCGCGATCTACGTCGACCTGGAAGCCGAACTCGCCGGGGCGCCGGGGGAGAGGGGCCGTCACCCCCTGCCGGACGTCGAGACGTTCGGCGCGGCGATGCGGCGGGCGGGCGTGCGCTCCGACCGGCCGGTCGTCGTCTACGACGACGGACTGGGGTGGGCCGCCGCCCGGGCCTGGTGGATGCTGCGCTGGGCCGGACACGAGGCCGTGCGCGTCCTCGACGGCGGGCTCGCGGCGTGGACCGCGGCCGACGGGCCGCTGACGACGGAGGTTCCGGCGGTGGCGGAAGGCGACTTCACGCCGCGGCCGGGCGCGCTGCCGCTCCTCGACGCGGACGGCGCGGCGGCGCTGGCGCGCCGGGGGCTGCTGCTGGACGCGCGGGCCGGGGAGCGCTACCGGGGCGAGGTCGAGCCGCTCGACCGTGTCGCCGGGCACATCCCCGGCGCGCTCTCCGCCCCGACGACGGACAACGTCTCCGCGGACGGCGTCTTCCACCCCGCCGCGGAGCTGGCGGAGCGCTTCGCGAAGCTCGGCGCGGTGGAGGGCACGGAGGTGGGGGTCTACTGCGGCTCCGGCGTCTCCGGTGCGCACGAGGTGCTGGCGCTGGCGGTGGCGGGGATTCCGGCGGCGCTGTACGTCGGCTCGTGGAGCGAGTGGACGGCGGATCCGGGCCGGCCGGTGGCCACGGGGGCCGAGGCCGGCTGAGGGCGTCTTGGCGCGGGCGCCGGGCAGGGGTTCGGCACCGCCGGGCCGCGCCGCGGTGGTTGCGCGCCGTCGCGGCGGGTTGAATGGCCCCGGTCCCGCCCTTTCACCGTTTCCC
>KL569538.1:3702-7334 GCA_000715685.1 Streptomyces lilacinus | reverse complement strand
GCTTGCCCCCGGTTTCGGGAAGGGGTGGGTTAGGGGAACAACTCCCGCCGCAACGGCGCGCAACCGCCCCCCACCGGGTCCGGCGGCATGCGAACGCCCCCGTCAGTCCTGCTTCTTGCGCCGCGTGCCGAAGACGATCTCGTCCCAGCTCGGCACCGCCGCCCGGCGGCCGGGGCGGACGCCGTCCGCTTCGGCCTGGCGGTCCGTGGTGCCGATGAGCCGGTCGCGGTGACCGGCGACCGAACGCGGCATGAGGACGTCGGCGTACGCGGACCCCGCGCTCGCGGCGGGTGCCGGCGGCTCGACGACCTCCGGCTCCTCCGACGGCGCGTCGGACGGGACCGGCGGCGCGGCGGGCGCCTCGGGCACCACCATGTCGCCCCGGAAGCTGGGCACGGCCTCGAGCAGGCTCGTCAGCGAGTCCCGCTCCTTGGCCGCGGCGGTCGCGGCGGTCGCGGCCGTCTCCTCCGAACCGGCCTCCCCGGAGGGAGCCTCCGGCTCGGCGGCCGGCGCCGGCACCTGGCGCTCCCGGTCCAGCGGCCGGTCGCGCGGCAGGCGCGCGATCCGCGGGACGAACGGGAAGCTCGGCTCGGGCGTGTCGTCGGTCTCGCCGATGAGCGCCCGCGCCTCGTCGTCCAGCGCCTGAACGATCCGGCGCGGGGGGTCGTACGTCCAGCTGGCCGCCCGCGGCTCGCCGGCCGCGCGGTAGACGAGCAGGACCTCCCACGTGCCGTCGTCGCGGCGCCAGGAGTCCCACTGGGCGGTGTCCTTGTCCGCGCCGCGCAGGACCAGCCGCTCGGCGACGGCCTCGCCCAGCGGGGGGCCGCCGGCGTTCTCGCCGGGGCGGCGTACGGGTGTTTTGCGGGCCCGCTCGGCCATGAAGGCGCGCTCGGCGAGGACGGGGCCCTCGAAGCGCCGGACCCGCTCCACGGGAATGCCCGCGAGCTGCGCGACTTCCTCCGCCGACGCACCGGCCCGGATGCGGGCCTGGATGTCGCGCGGCCGGAGGTGGCTCTCCACTTCGATCTCGATCTGGCCGAGACGCGCACGGTCGTTGCGCACGGCGGCACGCAGCCGCTCGTCGATGGGCAGCGTGTACTCCGTGCTGTCCGCAGCCTTGAGCACCAGCCGTGTGCCGTCGTTGGAGACTGCCACGACACGCAGTTCGGGCATGGGGACCTCCCGGGTGGTGCCTGCCGACGTCACCTGCGTCGCTGCTTCCGCTAGTCGAGTGTGGCCTGCCCGGGTAGCAGCCTGCCACAACCTTGCCGAGTTGACGGGGCGAGAGCCGCCCGGGCCCCTCCCGTCGGTTCCGGTCGGTTCCGGGCAGCCGGACGGGATATTGGGGCCAGGGCTCGTCACAGTACTCCATTCGGGCCACTGGGGGTGGATCGGCGCGCCAGCGAAGTTCACCCCGGACAAGGGAGTTGGAATGCGCCCCTTGGACCCAGCGCCTTCCCATGGGTGGCGAGGTTCACACAATCGCCCGATTCGGAACTGTTCGTTAGGCTCGAATGTCTCTTCCGGCTACAAGAGGTACGGAAAGCACCGACAGAGGCTGGAGATGGACGAAAAAGCCGAAAGCGAGGCAAAACCCAAGGTCAAGCGGCTGGACCTGAGCATCGCACAAGTGGCCGGTAGTGCCCTGGCGGCGGTGGTCGCCGCTCTGCTCGCGGGCAAGCTCGGCGTCTACGGCACGGTCATCGGCGCCGGTGTGGTCAGTGTGGTGGCCACTACGGGTGGCACAGTCTTTCAGCACTTGTTCAGACGTACGGGCGAGCAGATACGCGACGTGACGGCGGTCCAGTCGCCGCCCAAGCTGCGCCGTGTCCCGGTGAAACGGGCCGGGGAGGCCGTGGAGCGGGCGCGCTCGGTGTCGCCCGAGGCGCACGCCGGTGCGTACACCGGCGCGCATGATCGGGCGCACTTCCACGGGTTTTCCGAGGAGTACTCGCCGGGCACCACCCACGGCACCCGGCTGCGCGGCTGGAAGCGCCCCCTGCTCGCCGCGGGCGCCGTGTTCGTGCTGGCCATGGGCACCGTGACCGCGGTGGAGCTGGCCTCCGGTTCCAGTGCGGACGGGGACAAGGGCGGGACGACCGTCAGCCGGCTCTTCCGGCAGGAGTCGCAGGAGCACCGGCACCGGGACCCGGCCCCCTCGCACTCGCCCGGCCGCGGCGGTGCCCAGGGCGACGAGGACGCGGGCGGCGGCGAATCGACTCCGTCCCCGGGCGTGTCGCCGTCCGGCGACGGTTCGGGCAAGCAGTCGCCGGCGCCGTCGGGATCCCCGTCCGGGGGCGGCTCGTCGCCGTCGCCGAACCCCACGCCCGACGCCTCGCCGGACGCCGGCAAGGGTGACGACAAGGGCGGCGCCCAGGGAACCGGCGGCTCCGCCGGCCCCTCGGCCCCGCCGCAGGGCCAGAACGCCGCGGCCGGCACGTCCTAGCCCCGCCGTCCCGCGGCCCTCGCCCGCGTCACTCGCCCAGCACGCGCCGCAGGTAGTCGTTGCCGAAGACGCGGTGCGGGTCCAGCCGGTCCCGCACCGCCGTGAACTCCGCGAACCGCGGGTAGGCCCCGGCCAGGTACGCCGCGTCCCGGCTGTGCAGCTTCCCCCAGTGCGGCCGGCCCCCGTGCGCGGTCATGATCTGCTCGGTGGCGGTGAAATACGCCCGGTGCGGTGTGCCCTTGTACATGTGTACGGCGATGTACGCCGTGTCCCGTCCGGACGCCGTCGACAGCGGGATGTCGTCGGCCGGGGCGGTACGCACCTCGACGGGGAAGCTCACCCGCAGCCGCCTGCGCTCGATCATCGAGCGCAGCTCCCGCAGCGCCGCCGTCGCCGCCTCGCGCGGCAGGGCGTACTCCATCTCCAGGAAGCGGACCCGGCGGGGGCTGGTGAAGACCTTGTACGGGACGTCGGTGTACGTACGGGCCGACAGGGCCCGGGCCGAGAGCCGGGCGATGCCCGGGACCGTGGCCGGGACGGCACGGCCCAGCGCGCAGGCCGCCCCGAAGGCGCCGTTGGACAGCAGTTCGTCCTGCACCCAGGCGCCGGCGCGGCCGAGCGGCGCCGGCGGACCCGCGCTGCGGTTGTTGCGTTTGGTCGTGCAACTGTCTGTGTGCGGGAACCAATAAAACTCGAAATGCTCGTTCTCTTCGACGAGCCGGTCGAAGCTCGCCGTCACCGCTCCGAAGGACATCGGCTCCTCGCGCGCGGTGAGCAGGAACTCAGGCTCCACGGCGAACGTGATGGCCGTGACCACGCCCAGCGCGCCGAGCCCCACCCGGGCCGCCGTGAAGACCTCGGCGTTCTCCTTCGCCGAGCAGGTCAGCACCGTGCCGTCGGCCGTCACCAGCTCCAGTCCGACGATCTGGGCGGCTATCGCGCCCGAGTCGCGCCCCGTCCCGTGGGTGCCGGTGGCGACGGCCCCGGAGACCGTCTGCTCCATGATGTCGCCCATGTTCGTCAGGGACAGGCCGTGGGCGGACAGCGTGCGGTTCAGTTGCCGCAGCGTCGTACCGGCGGCCACCGTCACGGTCCCGGCGGCGCGGTCGATCGCCCGCACACCGGTCAGCCGGTCCGGGCGGATCAGCAGGCCGTCCGTCGCGGCGGCGGCCGTGAAGGAGTGGCC
>KL569538.1:0-3445 GCA_000715685.1 Streptomyces lilacinus | reverse complement strand
GGCCCGGACGACCGCGTCGGCGACGCCCTCCGCCGTCGTGGGCGCCACGGTCCGCGCCGGTCGGGCCGTGACGTTCCCCGCCCAGTTACGCCATGCACTGCTCGTCTTCGTCGTCGCCCGCATGGGCGCGCACCCCCACCCGCTCCGGCGCCGGCCGCAGCCGGCGGTACCCGAGGAACGCGCCGGCGGCCGCGAGCAGCCCCGCCGCGCCGGGCACCGCGTACCCCGCCCGGGCCCCGGCGGCGTCCACCACCCAGCCGGCGGCGGACGACCCCAGCGCCACGCCGACCGCGAGCCCGGTGCTCGTCCAGGTCATGCCCTCGGTCAGCTTCGCGCGCGGTACGTACTGCTCGACGAGGGCCATCGTGGTCACCATCGTCGGCGCGATGGCCAGGCCCGCGACAAAGAGCGCCACGGCCAGGAACGGCAGGTTCCCGACCAGTTGGAGGGGGATCATACTCACGGCCATCGCACACACGCCCACGACCCAGCGGCGGGCGGCGTCGCCCTTCAGGTGCAGCAGCCCGAAGACGACTCCGGCCAGGCCCGAGCCCAGCGCGTACACCGCGAGCACCACGCTGGCGGCCGCCTTGTGTCCCTGGTCCTCGGCGAAGGCCACGGTCACCACCTCGACCGCGCCGAAGAGGGCGCCGGTGGCCACGAAGACGCCCACCAGCACCTGCAGGCCGGGGGAGCGCAGGGCGGAGCCGTCGGAGTGCTCGCCACGCGGGTGCGGCACGGGCTCGGTGGCCCGCTGCGCGGTCAGCCACATGATGCCCACCGCGAGGAAGCAGGCGGCCAGCAGCGGGCCCGCCTCCGGGAACCACGACATGGACAGGCCGATCGACAGGATCGGCCCGACGATGAAGACCACCTCGTCGATGACCGACTCGGCGGCATAGGCCGTGTGCAGGTCGCGCGGCGAGCCGCCGTATATCGCCGCCCATCGGGCGCGCACCATCGAGCCCACGCTCGGCACGCAGCCCGCCGCGGCCGCGAAGACGAACAGCGTCCAGTCCGGCCACCGCTGATGCGCGCTCACCAGCAGCCCCGCCAGCGCCACCAGCGCGGCCGCCGTCGCCGGGCGCAGCACCCGGCGCTGCCCGTGTCGGTCGACCAGTCGGGAGACCTGCGGGCCGAGCACCGCGGCGGACAGCGCGAGGGTCGCCGAGAGCGCCCCCGCCAGGCCGTAGCGCCCGGTGAGCTGCGAAACCATGGTGACGATGCCGATGCTCATCCTGTCTCTTATACACAGACAGGCGAAGCCCTTGGCGCCCGGGGCGGCGAATATCGCACGGTAAGGACTGGACAAGAACGGCTCCCAACGAGGTCGGCGCGAGGGGGGACGGGACGAGGGTGCCGTAAGGGCTGTAGGTGGTTGATACAGCTTACGCGCGGACGTTCGTTCGACGCACCGGCATTTCCTGACTGTCAGTGCCGGGTGGCAGGATCGGAGCCATGTCGGATCAGCCAGCCCACGCCCCCTATGACGCCCTGCTGTTGCTCTCCTTCGGCGGGCCGGAGGGACCGGACGACGTCGTTCCGTTCCTGGAGAACGTGACGCGCGGTCGAGGCATCCCCCGCGAGCGGCTCAAGGAGGTCGGCCAGCACTACTTCCTCTTCGGCGGCGTCAGCCCGATCAACGAGCAGAACCGCGCGCTGCTGCGCGCCCTGCGCGAGGACTTCGCGGCCCACGGCATGGACCTCCCGGTCTACTGGGGCAATCGCAACTGGGCGCCCTACCTGACCGACACCCTGCGGCAGATCGCCGGCGACGGGCACCGCCGCGTGCTGACCCTCGCCACCAGCGCCTACGCCTCCTACTCCGGCTGCCGGCAGTACCGGGAGAACCTCGCCGACTCCCTCGCCGCGCTCGAGGCGGAGGGGCTGCCGCTGCCACGCGTGGACAAGCTGCGGCACTACTTCAACCACCCGGGCTTCGTGCGCCCCATGGTCGACGCGACGCTGGCCGCGCTCGACCGCCTGCCGGAAGACGTCCGCGCCGGGGCGCACCTGGCCTTCACCACGCACTCCATCCCCACCGCCGCCGCGGACTCCTCCGGCCCGGCCGAGGCCCACGGCGACGGCGGCGCCTACGTCGCCGAGCACCTCGACGTCGCCCGGCTGATCGCGGAGGCGGTCCGCGCGGAGACCGGCGCCGACCACCCCTGGCGCCTCGTCTACCAGTCCCGCAGCGGTGCCCCGCACATCCCCTGGCTCGAGCCCGACATCTGTGATCACCTGGAGGCCGTGCACGCCGAGGGCGCGCCCGCCGTCGTCATGGTGCCGATCGGCTTCGTCTCCGACCACATGGAGGTCAAGTACGACCTCGACACCGAGGCCACCGCCAAGGCCGCCGAGCTCGGTCTGCCCGTGGCCCGCGCGGCCACGGTCGGGGACGATCCGCGCTTCGCCGCCGCGGTGCGCGAGCTCGTCCTCGAGCGCGCCGCGAGCGAGCGCGGCGAGCGCCCCGAGCGCTGCGCGCTGGGCGCCCTCGGCCCCTCGCACGACCTCTGCCCCGTCGGCTGCTGCCCGGCCCGGGCGCTCCGCCCGGCCGCCGCGGGCGCCGACAGCCCGTACGCGTAAGGAGCACCACGCCCGTGACCGACACCCTGTACGCCGAGCTGCTGGCCGTCGCCCTCGAGGCCGCCGAGCGCACCGGCGCCATGCTCAAGGACGGCCGCCCGGCCGACCTCGGCGTCGCCGCCACCAAGACCAGCCCCATCGACGTCGTCACCGAGATGGACATCGCCGCCGAGAAGCTGATCACCGGCTTCCTCGCCGAGCGGCGCCCGCACGACGGGCTGCTGGGGGAGGAGGGCGCGAGCAGCGAGGGCACGAGCGGCGTGCGCTGGGTCATCGACCCCATCGACGGCACGGTCAACTACCTCTACGGCCTGCCGTCCTGGGCCGTCTCCATCGCGGCCGAGCTGGACGGCGAGGCCGTCGTCGGCGTCGTCGCCGCCCCCATGCGCGGCGAGACCTACCGCGCCGTGCGCGGCCAGGGCGCCTACGAGGGCGACCGCCGCCTCCACTGCCGCCCGGCCCCCGCCTTCGAGCAGGCCCTCCTCGCGACCGGCTTCGGCTACGTCACGTCGCGGCGGGCCGCGCAGGCGGAGGTCGTGCGGGCGCTGCTGCCGGAGGTGCGCGACATCCGGCGGGGTGGGTCGGCGGCGATCGACCTGTGCGACGTCGCGTGTGGGCGTCTCGACGGCTACTACGAGCGCGGGCTCAATCCGTGGGACTTCGCGGCGGGTGTGCTGATAGCCCGCGAGGCGGGTGCGCTCACCGGGGGGCGGCCGGGCGAGCCCGCTTCGGGCGAGCTCACCGTGGCGGCTGCGCCGGGGCTCTTCGAGGCGCTGCAGGGGCGGCTGGAGGCGTTGGGGGCCTGGCACGACTAGTGGCGGCGGGGGCATTTCCCCAATCCCGCCCCTTCCCGTAACCG
>KL569537.1:5683-7798 GCA_000715685.1 Streptomyces lilacinus | reverse complement strand
TGTGTCGCCGCCCCAGCCGTAGTCCCACACCCGCTCCAGCAGCCGGTCGCGGGAGAGCACGGTGCCGGGCGCGGCGGAGAACTCGAGCAGCAGCCGCATCTCGGTGGGGGTCAGCGCGACGGGCGCGCCGGCCTTGCGGACCTCCATGCCCTCGGTGTCGACCTCGAGGTCGCCGAAGCGCAGCAGGCCGGCCCCGAGGGCCTCGGGCTCCTCCGCCGGGGCCCCGCCGCCCGCGGCGCCGCTGGCGTGGCCGAAGCGGCGCAGCACGGCCCGGATCCGGGCGACGAGCACGGCGCCGTCGAAGGGCTTGGTGACGTAGTCGTCGGCGCCGGCCTCCAGGCCCAGCACGACGTCGATGGAGTCGGCCCGCGCCGAGAGCATGATCACGGGGACGGTGGACTCGTCACGGATCCGGCGGCACAGGCTGACCCCGTCCAGTCCCGGCACCATGACGTCCAGCAGCGCGATGTCCGGCCGCTTGGCACGGAAGCTCTCCAGCCCCAGCAGCCCGTCCGGCACCGCTGTCACCAGGAAGCCGTCGCGCTCCAGCGCGAGCTGCGTCGCCTCCCGGATGACGTCGTCGTCCTCGACGAAGAGCACATGCGTATCGGCCACGCTGCCCTCAGCCCTCCGTTCCCTCGCTCGGCGTCGTGCCGGTCTTGCCGGCCTTGTTGTAGTCGGTGTGCGTCCTGCCGGTCTCCTTGAAGGCGCCGTCCGACCAGTGGTAGGTCAGGACGTCGACCCCCGAGGGGCAGCACACGGCGTCGCCGGGGCCGTAGACCTGCTTGGTGACCGTCAGGTCGCGCCGGTCGATGTCCGCGTACACGGGCGACTGCTCGACCGAGAACACATTCTCGTACGACTCACCCTTGGGACGGTACACATAGGAGCCGATGCCGAGGGAATCCCCGCACGTCAGAACGTTCACCACGACATCGGAACGGTCGCCTCCGGTCAGCTGCCCGTAGGTGACGTCCACCGGGTACTGGTCCTTGACGCAGGGCTTGAGGTTCTTCTTGATCTGATCGCTGACCTTGGGGTCGGACTTGATCAGTTTGACGGCGTCGACCTTCTCCCGGGACGGGGAGGCCGAGGCCGCGGGCGTGCGCGTGGCCGCCTTCGCGGCGGGCTGGTTCTGCGCCGGACCCTCCTGGCGCACGCCGTCACCGCCGGTACCGCACCCGGCAAGCAGAAGACCGGCGGCAGCGGCCATCGTCGCGACCGCGCCACCGGTGATCAGTGCCCGCCCGGAACCGGCGGAGCCTCTCAGGCCGCGCACCGTTCCCGCCCCCGATCGACCCGCCCGAGGGCGCGGAAGTCCAGGTCCCTGCTCTCCAGCTCCTGACGCAGCCGGGCAAGGGCGCGGTGCAGCGTGCTCTTGACGGTGCCCGTCGACATGCCGAGCGCCTCCGCCGTCTCCTCGGTGCTCATCTGCTCCCAGTGTCGCAGCACGACCACGCTGCGCTGCTTGGGCGCGAGCACCCCGAGGATGTCCATCAACAGCGCACGGTCGGCGTGCTGCTCCGTGCCGTCCTCGACGCTCGCGTCGGGGAGCTGCTCGGTGGGCACCTCGTCGAGCTTGCGGGCGCGCCACCACTCCGTACGAGTGTTGATCATGACACGGCGCAGGTAGGCGTCCGCAAGCGACTTGTCCGCTATGCCGTCCCAGCGGCCGTACGTGCGGACGAGGGCGGTCTGGAGCAGGTCCTGCGCGTCGATGGGGTCCGGGACGAGCCGCCGGGCGCTGCGCAGGAGGGCGTCCTGACGGTTGCGCACGTACTCTTCGAAGTCCAGAACCTTGCCGCTGCTGCTGGCCATACTCGCAGCCTCCATTCCACTCGCGTTCCCCGCGCCACGCTGGTGGTCCTCCAGCACGGGTAGGACGCTACGGAGGGGCTGTTGCGGCGCGGTGTGCGGCAGCCCTTCGGCTGGAACACAGCTATCCATAGGTTGTGTAACAGCCAGAGGAATAGATCAAAGAAAGACCGGCTCTGTCCGTTTCGGAAGCAAGGCGACGGCGTTACGGGACGCCGCTTGTATGACGGCGCCGTGACGGCGCCGCTGACAGCGCAGCCCCCCACTCGCCCCTACGTCTGTCTCTTATACACATCTCTG
>KL569537.1:5072-5392 GCA_000715685.1 Streptomyces lilacinus | reverse complement strand
CCGCCGGCGAGCGGCTCGACCAGGCCGTCCGCCACCAGCCCGTCCAGCGCCCGGGCCCGCTGGACCGGCTCGTGCCACACCGCGTCCAGTGCCGCCTGCGGCACCGGCGCCACCGCCTCCCGCAGCACCGCCAGCAGCTTCCCGCGCACCTGCCGGTCCGTCCCGGCGTACGTCTGACCCCGGCGGGGCGGCCCGTCGTGGGCCGGGGACCCCGCGGCCAGCCACGCGCACTCCGCCGCGATCGGGCAGCGGGCGCACGCGGGCGTACGCGCCGTGCAGACCAGCGCCCCCAGCTCCATCGCTGTCTCTTATACACATCT
>KL569537.1:0-4791 GCA_000715685.1 Streptomyces lilacinus | reverse complement strand
GGCGCTCGGCGGCCGTCGTGGCGTTCGGCGGGTACTGGGTGCCGGTCACCGCCCGCGCGAAGACGCGGCGGACATTGGTGTCGAGCACCGCGTGCCGCTGCCCGTACGCGAAGGAGGCCACGGCCGCCGCCGTGTACTCGCCGACGCCCGGCAGCGCCAGCAGCTTCGCGTGGTCGCGCGGCACCTCGCCGCCGTGCCGCTCCGCGATCGCCGACGCCGCCGCGTGCAGCCGCAGCGCCCGGCGCGGATAGCCCAGCCGTCCCCACGCGCGCACCGCCTCGCCGGGCGGCTCGGCCGCCAGGTCGGCCGGGCGCGGCCACCCGGCTCACCGGGGTCTGCTGCAGCATGAACTCGCTGACCATCACGCCCCACGGCCCCGCCTCCGGGCGGCGCCAGGGCAGGTCGCGGGCGTGCGCGGCGAACCAGTCGATCACCGGGGCGTGCAGCAGCGTGGACGTCTGGGGCGTCCCGGGCGCGGTGGGCACCGCGGTCGGGGACGGGGCGGGCAGCGCGGTCGCTTCGGGCATCGCAGTCATGACGCCTCCGATCCTGGCACGCCGGCGCGGAGCGGCGAAACACGCCGGGCCCGCGTCGGCCACGACCGCGCCGAGCCGCACCGTTCGGGTGACCGCTGCCGCCAACCGGCCCGCCCCGCCGGCGGCCTCCGCGACCCTGACCCGATGGAAACCGGCCACGACGCCCCGCCCCTCGTCCGCTGCCGCGCCTGCGCGAACCCGCTGTGGTGGGACGTGACCCCGATGCCCGGCCTCGCCCCCGGCTGGTACTGCGCCACCTGCCGACACCCGCCGGAGCGCTGCCGCAACGCCGCGGCCGCCGCCCCCCGCTGCCCGGAGGGCTGCCCGAGCTCGATCGTGGAGACCGGCCGCGACGGCGCCCGCGCGTTCGTCTGCCACCGCGGCTGACGACGCCCGTGCCTAGGCTGTCACAGTGCCTAGGCTGGCCCCATGTCCTGCCCCACGACGGAGACGCCGCCGCCCGAGATCCGCGCCGCCCTCGACGCGCACACCACCCTGACGCTGGCGTACGCCGACGAGGACGGCCCGCAGGCCTGCGCCGTGCTCTACGCCGTCGCCGACGCCCCGGACTCCGTCCCCACCCTCCTCTTCGTCACCGCCGGCACCACCCGGCACGGCCGGGCCCTGCTCGCCGGCGACGCACGCGTGGCCTTCACCGTCCAGAGCGACGGCCAGGACTGGACCGCCCTCACCGGCGTCCAGGGCCGCGGCACCTGCCGCCTGCTGGAGGGCGCCGAACGCACGACCGCCTGGAACACGTACAGTTCGCGCTTCCCCTACGTCGAGAAGAGCGAGCGCCTGCGACAGGCGATGGACCGCACCGGACTGTGGGAACTGCGCCCCCACTGGCTGCGCCTCGTCGACAACGCCAAGGGCTTCGGGCACAAGACCGAGTGGACACGGCCGAATTCGGCCTGAAAGCGGTGTGTCGCCCGACGGCCCATCAGGACGGCCGCCGGGCAGATCATGGGAAAACCAGGCACTCCTACGGCGGGTACTGGCTGGTGCCCCCCGCGTTCTCTCGTAGAGTCTTCGCGTGGGATCTCTGCGCAATCCGATCGGGCCGCTTCCCTCCTCCATCTACTGGCGGCGGAGGGCAGTTGCGCTTGGCCTGCTCGGCCTTCTCGTACTGCTGGTGGTGTGGTTCCTCACCCTCGGGGGTGGCGGCGGCACCGAGGGCGCCCAGAGCGACGGCTCCAACGGGCAGGACCCGACGGACACCACGATCACCCCCGGCCCGACCCCCTCGGGCCCGCACTTCAGCCAACGCCCGGGCGGGCGCGGCGACTCCGGATCCGGCGGCGCCGCGGGTGGCGCGGGCGGTACCGGCGACGCGTCGAACGGCGGGGCCGGTACGGGCGGCGGGGCCGGCGGTACGGGTGGTGCCGGCGGTACGGGCACCGCCTTCGGTGGTGGCGCGGGCGTCGTGACCGCCCCGGTCGGCAAGGCCGTGCCGGTGGCCCCCACCTCCAAGCTCCCCGACTGTGCGTCAGGCGCCCTGCGCGTGAGCCTCCGCAGCGTCAAGGACGCCTACAAGCCCGACGAGAAGCCCAAGTTCGAGCTCGTCGTGCAGAACACCGCCGGCAGCGCCTGCAAGGTGAACTTCGGCGCCGGCGCGGCCCTGCTGAAGATCACGGACGGCAAGGGCGAGGAGCACGTCTGGGCCTCCGACGACTGCCGCCGCGCCCTCGCCGCGATCCTCTTCGAGGTTCCGGCCTCCGGCGAGACCCGGCACCTGCTGGAGTGGGACCGCAAGCGCAGCGCCCCGCAGTGCGCGACGCCGTCCGGCGACGTCGCGGCGGGAGCGGGCGCGTACCGGGTCGAGGTGAAGGTGGCGGGGGTCACCGAGCGCACGGAGTTCGTGCTGGAGAAGGCGTGACGCCTTCCGGTGCGCCGGGTTTGTTGATGTCGTCGGGCCGGTTGATGCCGTCGGGCCTGTCGATCGCGCCGAGTCTGTTGATGTCGCGGCTGGAGAGCAGCGCGGGACCGTCGCCCCGGAGCGCCATGACGGCGATCATCGCGCGCCCGATGTGCTCGGTCGTCGTCACGTGCCCGGGCGCCAACCGGCGCAGCAGGGGATAGAGCCACGACGTGAGGCGGTAGAGCCGGCGGTAGGCGGGGGTCCTGGAGACGATGCCGCCCCGCGGCTGGATGTATCCGGGCCGGAACACGGCGACGTGGAACGGCATCGCCAGCAGCTCGTTCTCCGTACGCCCCTTCACCCTGGCCCACATGATCCGGCCCACCTCCGTGCTGTCGGCCCCGGCGCCCGACAGGTAGGCGAAGGTCAGGCTCGGGTTGTCCGCGCCGACGGCACGGGCGGCGGCCAAGGTGTAGTCGTAGGTGATCCGCGTGTATTCCTCCTCGCTCAGTCCGGCCGAGGAGGCGCCGAGGCAGAAGAAACAGGCATCGAAACCCGCCAGATCCTTCTGGACGGCCGTGAAGTCGGTGAAGTCCCGGTGGATGGTCTCCCGGACCTTCGCAGGGCGCCGGTTCAGCGGCGTGCGCCCGACGACCAGGATCTCGTCGATCCCACGGTCCTCGACGCAGGCACGCAGTACTCCCTGCCCCACCATGCCGGTTGCTCCGAAAATGATGACGCGCATGGGTTTTCAGCTCCGCGTCGTCAGAACGGTTGCGGGGAAGGCGACGCCGGTCAGTTCCTCGGAGACGGTCCACAGGCGTCGGGCGGCGGCGGGGTCGCCGGCCGCCGCCGAGCGGCCGACCAGGGTCGGCGCGCCCCGCAGTTCGAACATGCCGTCCGGGCCGACGAAACTTGCGCCGGGCAGGTCCTGGACGGCGGCGTACAGGGTGGGCAGCGCGCCGGCCCGGCTGTCCTGGGCGACGAGCCGGTTGCCCAGCCGGAGGAAGAGGCCCCGCAGGAAGCTGGCGTCGTTCCCCTGGAGGTTGGTCGCGGCCCAGCCGGGGTGCGCGGCCAGGGCGCGTACGGGCGATCCCGCTGCGCCGAGCCGCCGCTGGAGCTCCAGCGTGAAGAGCAGGTTGGCCAGCTTGGACTGGCTGTAGGCGGCCCAGGGGCTGTACTCGCCGGTCAGGTCCAGGTTGTCGAAGCGGACGCGGGGGCTGGTCCTGTGCGCGGTGGACGACAGGGTCACCACCCGGTCGGTGATGTGCGGCAGCAGCAGGTTGGTCAGGGCGAAGTGGCCCAGGTGGTTGGTGCCGAACTGCGTCTCGAAGCCGTCCTTGGTGCGGGCCTCGGGGGTGTTCATGACGCCGGCGTTGTTGATGAGCAGGTCCAGGTCGCCGTGCCAGCCGGCGGCGAACTCGCGCACGGAGGAGAGATCGGCCAGGTCGAGCGGGCGTACCTCCACGCTGCCCCGCACGGTCGCGGCCGCGGCCTCGCCGCGCGCGGTGTCCCGTACCGCGAGGACCACGTGGGCGCCCGCGCCGGCCAGCGCCTGGGCGGTGGCCAGGCCGAGGCCGCTGTTGGCGCCGGTCACGACTGCGGTGCGGCCGGTCTGGTCAGGGATGTCGGTGATGTCGGTGATGTTCGGAGTCTTTGCCATGCCTTCGAATGTATGCGGTGTTCACAATGTAGTCAACGTCAACAATGTGGGCGTTGCTCACACGGCGGCTAGGCTGGGGACATGAAGAACCGCCCGTACCACCACGGAGACCTCGCCACGGAGCTGCTCGCACGCGCCGAGCAGACGTTGCGCGAGAAGGGGGCGGCCGCGCTGTCCCTGCGGGAACTGGCCCGCGAGATCGGAGTGAGCCCGGCCGCGCCCAGCCGCCACTTCAAGTCGAAGCAGGCTCTGCTGGACGCCCTGGCGCTGGGTGGTTTCGAGCGGCTCGCCGAGGCCACCGCGGCCTCTCAGAGGGAGGTCGGCGAGTCGTTCGCGGAGCGGCTGGACGCCGCGGCCCGGGCCTATGTGGGCTTCACCCTGGCCAATGCGGCGCTGGTCGACCTGATGTTCTCGGTCAAGCACAGCCCGGAGGCGTCGGAGGCGCTGCGTGCGGCGGCCGGTCGGTGGTCCGAGCAGCTCTTTGAGCTGATCGGCGCGGGGCAGCGGCGGGGGGAGGTGCGGGAGGGGGCGCCGGAACGGGTCACTCTGCCGGTCTTCGCGGCGCTGCACGGGTATGCGGGGCTGGCGGTGAGCGGGATGTTGCCGGCGGAGATGGCCGAGCACGGGTTGGACGACGTGATCGCGTCGATCTTGCGGCAGTGTCGGCCGGAGTAGGCGGTCGGCACTGCCGGCCGGCGGGGGTAACCCGCGCCTTCGGCGCGGGTTTCGCC
>KL569536.1:17802-19269 GCA_000715685.1 Streptomyces lilacinus | reverse complement strand
CCGCCGCGACCACGGCCGCACCCACCGGCCGGGTCAGCCCGGCCAGCGCGGCCAGCGCGCCCGCGCCCACCCACCGGCCGGTCAGCACGCAGTACAGGCTCCACGCCGCCAGCGCCGTGAACAGCGACTCCGAGTACGCCATCGACTGCACGACCCCGACCGGCAGCGCGGCCCACAACCCCACCAGCGCGATCCCCGTCCGCCGCCCGTAGCGCAGCTCGGCGACGGCGAAGATCCCCCACGCCGCGAAGAGCGAGGCCACGCCCGAGACCACCAGCCCCGCGTCCCCGGCCGACAGCGGGAAGACCGCCGACAGCAGCCGCTCCAGCGAGGGGAGCAACGGGAAGAACGCCAGGTCCGAGTGGACCTTGCCGCCCGCCAGGTGCAGCGTGTAGCCGTAGCCCTGCTCGGCGATGCGGGCGTACCAGATCGAGTCCCAGCGCGCCGACAGCAGATGGTGCGCGCCCTTGCCGTCCGCCAGCCCCCACAGCGCGAGCGCCACCACGCCCAGGGCGCGTATCCCCGCGTACAGCAGCAGCGCGGGGGCCGCCCGGCGCAGCACGGCACCGGCCTGGGAAGCGGGCCGGGAAGCGGTCCCGGGACCCGTCGCGGAACCGGTCCCGGCGGGGGAGAGCAGATCGGTCATCGGATGATTCTCCCAGTCCCGGGACGTGAGAGCGGCCACGTGGGTTCCGCCGGGACTCGCGTACTCTGTCGACTCACTCGCCCCTCGACCCCGCCGGGGCCCCTTCAGTCCCCGGGTCGAGCCCCAGGCCGAGCCCCCAGGCCCGCGGTGGCCGCGAGCGCATGACACGGAGGTGTGTGGATGTCCGGGACGACCACCGCCGGCCCCCGACGGCCGGTCGGCGTTCCCCGGCAGCGGCCGCGGCCGCGCCGCGCGGACGGGCCCGGCGCCACCGGCGCCAGCCGGTGGACCGTGCTCGTCGTCCTCTGCGTCAGCCTGCTCCTGGTCGCCCTCGACGCCACCGTCCTGCACGTCGCCGTGCCGGCCGTCACCGAGGACCTGTGCCCCGGCGCGATCCAGCTGCTGTGGATCGTCGACGTCTACCCCCTCGTCTGCGCCTCCCTGCTCATCCTCTTCGGCACCCTCGGCGACCGCGTCGGCCGCCGCCGGGTGCTGCTCCTCGGCTACGGCCTCTTCGGCGTGGCCTCCGCGCTCGCCGCCCTCGCGACAGCACCGGAAGTGCTCATCGCCGCCCGCGCGCTGCTCGGCGTCGGCGGCGCGATGATCATGCCGGCGACGCTCTCCATCCTCCGGCAGGTCTTCCCCGACCGGCGCGAGCGCGCCCTCGCCATCGGCGTGTGGAGCGCCGTGGCCGCCGTGGGCGCGGCGGTCGGGCCGCTGCTCGGCGGCTTCCTGCTCGAGCACTTCTGGTGGGGCTCGGTCTTCCTGATCAACATTCCGCTGATGGCCGTCAGCCTGCCGGTCGGACGCTGGCTGCTGCC
>KL569536.1:16607-17557 GCA_000715685.1 Streptomyces lilacinus | reverse complement strand
GATGTGTATAAGAGACAGCGGCAGCGGCCCGTGGGACGTCCTCGGCGCGCTGATGGCCACGTTCGGACTGTTCGGCGTCGTCTACGGGGTCAAACACGTCGCGGGGGAGGACGCGCTCTCGCTCGGCACGGTCGTACCGGCCGGGGTCGGCGCCGCCCTCCTCGTCCTCTTCGCCCGCCGCCAGCGGCGGCGCGCCCAGCCGCTCGTCGACCTCACGATGTTCGCGCGGCCCGCGTTCGGCACGTCGGTGGGGTGCATCGTGCTGGCCATGCTGGCGCTGGTCGGCCTGGAGCTGATCGCCGCGCAGTACCTCCAGCTCGTCCTCGGCCTCACCCCGCTCGAAACCGGCCTGCGGCCTGTCTCTTATACACATAGACAGGTCCTGCAGCGCTTCGGGCCGCGCGCGATGGTCGCGGCGGGCTTCGTCCTCACGGCGATGGCGGTGCTGTCCCTGACCGTCATGGGCCGCGAGGACCGGCCGGGCATCCTCGTCGCGGGCTTCATCCTTCTCGGGTTCGGCCTCGAGACCACGCTGTTCGGGGCGTACGAGTCGATGCTGAGCGAGGCCCCCGCGGAGTCGGCCGGCGGGGCGGCCGCGATCGGCGAGACCTCGTACCAGCTGGGCGCGGGCATCGGCATCGCCCTGCTCGGCAGCGTCATGAACGCCGCGTACGCGCCCGGGGTGGGCGCGGTGCCGGGTGTGCCGTCGGCGGCGGGGGTGGCGGCGCGGCACTCGCTGGGCGAGGCGTACGAGGTCGCCGACCGACTGGGCGGGCCGGCGGGGGCTGCGCTGCGGGTGGCTGCGCGGGACTCGTTCGTGCACGGGCTGCACGTGACGCTGGGCGTGAGTGCGGGGCTGTTGCTGCTGGGGGCCGTTGCGGCGCTGCGGTTGCCGCGGGGGTTGGACGCGGGGGACTGAGCGCCTGGTCCTCAAACGCCGGACGGGCTGA
>KL569536.1:15443-16291 GCA_000715685.1 Streptomyces lilacinus | reverse complement strand
TCCGGGGGGCTGGGGGCCTGCCCCCAGGAAACGGTGAAAGGGCGGGACCGGGGCCCCTCGCGCCGCATCGGCGGTGCCGAACCGTCATACGGCGGGGGTGGACGGGCCCGGTTACCCGGCCGTAGCGTCAGGGGTGACCGAAGATCACCCCGTCCCGCACCCCGCGCCGGAGGCCGCCGTGTTCGACCCGCATGATCCGCTCGGCATCGACGATCTCCTCTCCGACGAGGACCGCGCCATCCGCGACGCCGTCCGGCAATGGACGACGGACCGCGTGCTGCCCCACATCGCCGAGTGGTACGAGCGCGGCGAGGTCCCCGCCCGCGAACTGGCCCGTGAGCTCGGCGCCCTGGGCGCCCTCGGCATGCAGCTCACCGGCTACGGCTGCGCGGGCGCCAGCGCCGTCCAGTACGGCCTGGCCTGCCTCGAGGTGGAGGCCGCCGACTCCGGCATCCGGTCCCTGGTCTCCGTGCAGGGCTCCCTCGCGATGTACGCCATCCACCGCTTCGGCTCGGAGGAGCAGAAGCAGCGCTGGCTGCCCGGCATGGCCGCCGGCGAGATCATCGGCTGCTTCGGGCTGACCGAGCCCGACCACGGCTCCGACCCGGCCGGCATGCGCACGTACGCCAAGCGCGACGCCGGCGGCGACTGGGTGCTGACGGGCCGCAAGATGTGGATCACCAATGGTTCGGTGGCCGGCGTCGCCGTCGTCTGGGCGCAGACCGACGCGGGCATCCGCGGCTTCGTCGTCCCCACCGACACCCCCGGCTTCTCCGCGCCGGACATCAAGCACAAGTGGTCCCTGCGCGCCTCCGTCACCAGCGAGCTGGTGCTGGACGAGGTGCGGC
>KL569536.1:10402-15201 GCA_000715685.1 Streptomyces lilacinus | reverse complement strand
TGCTGCCGGAGGCCACCGGGCTGCGCGGGCCGCTGGGCTGTCTGAACCACGCCCGCTACGGGATCGTGTGGGGCGCGATGGGCGCCGCGCGCACCTGCTTCGAAACGGCGCTGGACTACGCCCGCACGCGCGAGCAGTTCGGCAGGCCCATCGGCGGCTTCCAGCTGACGCAGGCCAAGCTCGCCGACATGGCGCTCGAGCTGCACAAGGGTGTTCTGCTGGCTCACCATCTGGGACGGCGGATGGACGCGGGGCGGCTGCGGCCGGAGCAGGTGAGCTTCGGGAAGCTGAACAACGTGCGGGAGGCGATCGAGATCTGCCGTACGTCCCGGACGATCCTGGGCGCCAACGGGATCTCGCTCGAATACCCCGTCATGCGCCACGCGACGAACCTGGAATCGGTGCTGACCTACGAGGGCACCGTGGAGATGCACCAGCTGGTGCTGGGCAAGGCACTCACCGGCCTCGACGCCTTCCGGTAAGCCCCCGCCCAGGCGTCAGCTCTGGTTGCTGTGCATTCCCGGGGGACAACCCCCGGACCCCCGGCCGGCCCCACGGGCGTCAGCTCTGGTTGAAGAAGCCGCCGTTCGCGCGGCCGCCCGTGGGCTCCCCGCTGACGACCTTGTAGTCGGCGGGGGTGAGCAGGAACACCCGGTTGGCCACGCGTTCGATCGAACCGCGCAGCCCGAAGGTCAACCCGGCGGCGAAGTCCACCACCCGCTTGGCGTCGCTGGGCTCCATGCTCGTGAGGTTGACGATGACCGGCACGCCCTCCCGGAAGAGCTCTCCGATGCCCCGGGCGTCGCGGAAGCCGTCGGGGGTGACGGTGGCGATACGGGTGCCCTGCTCCTGCGCGACCTCGTCGGCCACGCGGACCTTGGGGTTGGTCACCCAGGAGTCGCCGGGCTCGAGCCCCTCGTCCGAGTCCTCTTCGTAGCCGCCGTAGTAGCGCTCGTCATCGCTGTCGTCGACGAGGCCAAGCCAGGCACTCGCCTTGCGCACCGATCCCATGGACGCCTCCTCTCACACGCGGTGTGTTCCGCCCGCTCCTCTATGGTCGTCCATGATGCGGATGATGTGCCAAGTGGATGGCGGCCATGCGGGGATTTCGTGACGCATCTGGTGCAAAGCGGGTGGCGGTGCGTCAGAAACTCCTATGAGTGGACCGCAGGCGTTGGACCTGGGCATATGCGGCACGGTTCGAGGAGGCGGGCTCCGTCCCAGGACGATTGTCCCCGGTGATTAGGATGCCCGGGCGCATCGACACCACACACGGGGGCACGTTTTGTTCGGGATCATCAGGCCATGCCGTCATCGGCTCTCCGAGAGCATGCGGGCGGAGTGGATGGCGCATCTTTGCGGGCTCTGCCTGGCACTGAAGGGCGACCACGGGCAGTTTGCTCGAATAGCAACCAACTATGACGGGCTGGTCATATCGGTACTTGTGGAGGCCCAGTCCTCCGACTCCCCGACGACCGGTTCCTGGCGGCGCACGGCCGGACCCTGCCCGCTGCGCGGCATGCGGTCCGCGTCCGTCGCGCAGGGCGAGGGGGCGCGGCTGGCCGCCACGGTCTCGCTCGTCCTCGCGTCCGCGAAGATGCGCGACCATGTCGCCGACGGCGACGGGATGTTGGCGCGGCGCCCGGTGGCCGCCGCCGCGCGCAGGGTCGCCGCCGGCTGGGACAAGGCGGGTGCCCGTACGGGTACGGAACTCGGTTTCGACACCGCCGTCCTGGTCGACGCCGTCGCACGGCAGACCGACATCGAGGCGCTGGCCGGAAGCGGCACGTCGCTGCTCGAGGTCACCGAGCCGACCGAGACGGCCACCGCCGCTGCCTTCGGCTTCACCGCCGTACTCGCCGGGAAGCCCGGCAACCGGGAGCCGCTCGAGGAGGCGGGCCGACTCTTCGGGCGCCTCGCCCATCTCCTCGACGCCGTCGAGGACCTGGAGGAGGACGCCCGCACCGGCGCGTGGAACCCCGTCGCCGCCACGGGCACCGACCTCACCGAGGTGCGGCGGTTGTGCGACGACGCGGTGCACGGCGTGCGGCTGGCGCTGCGCGAGGTCGAGTTCGCGAGCAAGGCCCAGGGTCGGCTCGCCCACCTCCTGCTCGCCCACGAACTGGAGCGGTCCGTCGAGCGCGCGTTCACGACCGGCGGCTGCGCCACCGGGCACGACCACGCGCAGCACGACCACGCACAGCACGGACCCGCCGAGCACCAGGGCGCGTTCGGCGCGCCGCCGTACATGCCGCCGCCCGCCCCGCCGGAGCCGCCGCGCCGCCGGCGCGGGCTGATCGCCGGCTGCGCGGTGTGGACCGGACTGTTCTGTACGGGGCAGGTGTGCTGCAAGGACCCCTACCAGGATCCTTGGGACGGGCGGCCGCGCGAGGGCTGGTGCGCCAAGTGCTGCGACAACTGCGACGGTTGCGGCAGCTGCGGCGACTGTTGTGACTGCTGCCAGTGTTGCGGGGAAAACAGCAGCTGCTGTGACGGCTGCGAGTGCGGGTGCTGCGACTGCTGAGGCTGCAACCACTGAGTGAGGACAGTACGAGGGGAGAAAGAGCGCGGGGCGGCAGGGGGTACGGGCTCAGCCCGTACAGGAGGCCGACCACACCCGACCGAAGTCGATGTGGTCGCGGGTGACCAGCCGCCGCCGTGAACGCATGCGCCAAGTGGAGCAGCCATCCGGTTCGGCGTCAACCGAGCCCAACTGCCCCTGAGACGCGGCGTTCACAGTACGGACAGGGTTGACAGCGGGCCGCCGTCCCGGCTTAGCCTCGGCATTCGGCCGTGCTGAGGGGCGCGGCCCGCGCGACGGCGGCATCGACCCGTGTTCGATCCCCGCATCCACGGAGCCTCCGCATGCCCGCGCACCCTCCTCCCGTACCCGCGTCCCGTCCGCCCGCCCCGGCCCGCGTCCCGACCCTCGCCGTCGTCGGCGTGGGCCCGCGCGGCACCGGCCTCGTCGAACGGATCGCCGCCAACGCGCCCGAACTCCTCGCCGGCGCCCGCCTCGACCTGCACCTCGTCGACCCCCACCCGCCCGGCGGCGGGCGGGTCTGGCGGCGCGACCAGTCGCCGCTGCTGTGGATGAACTCCATGGCCGAGGACGTCACGATGTACACCGACGACACCGTCGAGCACGAGGGGCCCGTACGCCACGGCCCCTCCCTCGCCGAGTGGGCGGCCCGCGTCCGCGACGGTGCCGAAACGATCCGGCTCGATCCCGCGATTGCCGCCGAGGCCCACGCCCTCACCCCTCGGAGCTTTGCCAGCAGGCGGCTGCAGAGCGCGTACCTGACGTGGGTGCACGAGCGCGCGGTGGCCGCCCTGCCGCCCGGGATCGCCGTCCACGGGCACCGCCGGCGCGCCCTGCGACTCGCCGGGCCGCCCGACGGCCGGCAGCGACTGTGGCTGGGGATAAGAGACAGGGCTGGAGGGGCGTGCGGAACCCCTCGTCGTCGACGCCGTCGTCCTCGCCCTCGGCCACCTCGACGCCGACCCCGACCCCGAGCAGCACGCCCTCGCCGCCTTCGCCTCCTACCACGAACTGACCTACCTGCCACCGGAGTTCACCGCCGACAGCGACCTGGACGAGCTGCGCCCCGGCGAGCCCGTCCTCGTCCGCGGTCTCGGCCTCGCCTTCGTCGACCTCGTGGTCCTGCTGACCGAGGGCAGGGGAGGACGCTTCACCGCCGACGGCCCCGGCCGGCTCGCCTACCACCCCTCCGGACGCGAGCCCGTCCTCCACGTCGGCTCCCGGCGCGGCGTCCCCTACCGCGCGAAGATCGGCTACACCTGGCACGGCGAACGGCCCCCGCTGCCCCGCTTCCTCGGGCCCGTCGAGATCGCGGAGCTCCGCGCCCGCCCCGGCCGCCGCCTCGACTACGACCGGGACGTCCGCCCCCTGGTCGAGAAGGAGCTCGGCCACGCCCATTACCACCGCCTCTTCACCGCCCACCCCGGCCGTACGAGCGGCAACTGGACCGACTTCGAGGAGAAGTACGCCGTCTGCGCCCCCGGCAGCGCCGAACTCGACACGCTCGTCGCCGCCTTCGTGCCCGACCCGGCCGACCGGCTCGACCTCGACGCGCTCGACCGCCCCCTCGCCGGGCGCCGCTTCCCCGACGCGGACGCGCTCCAGGAGGGTTTGCGCGCCCACATCGAGGCCGACCTCGCCCGTCGCCACAACCCCTGCCACAGCCCCGACCTCGCCGTCTTCCTGGCGCTGCTCTCCGCCTACGGACAGCTCGTCGGGCTCGGCGACATCGGCCCCGCGTGGCACGGCTTCTTCAGCTACCTCGCCTCCGGGCCGCCCGGGCCCGGGCTGCGACAGCTCCTCGCGCTCTCCCGCGCGGGGGTCGTGCGCTTCCTCGGCGCGGACCCGGCCTTCGAGGCCGACCCGGCGCGCGGGGTGTTCCGGGCGCGCGGCACGAGCGTGCCGGGGCTCGTCGTCGAGGCGCGGGCGCTGGTGGAGGCCCGGTTGCCGGAGCCTTCCGTGAACCGGTCGCGGGATCCGCTGCTGCGGGGGCCGGCCGGCGAGTCCGCCGTCACGGCGGGCGGGCTGCTCGCCGTCAGTCCCGAGGACGGGCGCGTGCTCGGGCGGGACGGGGTCCCGCACCGGCGGCGCTTCGCGCTCGGGCCGCATACGGATGCGCGGGCGTCCGGCGCGTTCGCGCGGCCGCGCAGCAATGCGCCGGCGTTTCGGCAGAACGATGCGACGGCGCGAGCGGTGTTGCGCCTTCTGCGTGCGCAGGGCTGAGGCCGGCCTTCGTCTGCGGGCCGGTTGTGCCCAC
>KL569536.1:8760-10125 GCA_000715685.1 Streptomyces lilacinus | reverse complement strand
CTCTGCGGAACGACTGCCCACGACCTCTAGGAGCTTTCTCGTGCCTGAACCTACTCGTCCGCTTCATCTTGCCGTTGCCCTCGATCGGGTCGGTGCGTACGACGCGGAAGCCTTTGTCCGTGCCGCTCGGTTTGCCGAGCGGGGGTGTTTCGACTTCGTCACCCTCGACGACTCCTTCGGGCCGCCCGTCGGTGGTCGGGGGCGGCTCGACGCGCTCGCCGTGCTCGCGCGCGTCGCGCCCGCCACCGGGCGGATCGGGCTGGTGCCCACCGTCACCACCACCCACACCGAGCCCTTCCACGTCTCCTCGGCCCTCGCCACCCTGGACTGGGTGAGCCGGGGCCGTGCCGGGTGGACCGTGGCGGTCTCCTCCGGCGAGGCCGAGGCGCGGGCCTTCGGTCGCCGCGCCGCGCCCCCGGCCGACGCCGCCTGGCGGGAGGCCGCCGCCGTCGCCGACGTGGTCACGCGGCTGTGGGACAGCTGGGAGGACGACGCCGAGATCCGCGACGCGGCCACCGGCCGCTTCGTCGACCGCGACAAGCTCCACTACGTCGACTACACATACGTCGACCACGCAGGCCCAGGCTTCAGCGTCCGCGGCCCGTCCATCGTGCCCCGGCCCCCGCAGGGCCACCCCGTCGTCGCCGTGGACGCCACCGCCCCCGCGGCCCGTCCTACCGCCGCCCGGCACGCCGACGTCGCGTACCTCCGCGTCCGGCGCGCCGACGACGTACGAGAACTGCTCGCCGCCCGCGACGACTTACGGCGCCGGGCCCGCGCCCACGCCCGCGGCCGGCTCGTCGTCCTCGCCTCCCTGCCCGTCGCCCTGCACGCCGCCGCCGACGCCGTCGCCCTCGCCGACCTCGCCGGCCGGTGGTACGCGGACGGCGTGGTCGACGGCTTCCACTTCCGGCCCGAGGACCCCGACCGGGACCTCGCCCTCCTCGTCGACGGCACCGTGCCCGTCCTGCAGCACCGCGGGCTCCTGCGCCGCTTCTACCCGGGGGCCACCCTCCGCGAGCACCTGTGCCTGCCCCGACCAGCGAATTTCTACGCTCACGCGAAGGAGACGGCATGACGCGCCCGACGGCCGGCCGGCGGATGCACCTCGCCGCCCACTTCCCCGGCGTCAACAACACCACCGTCTGGCAGGCCCCCCGCTCCGGTAGCCAGATCGACTTCGCCTCCTTCGAGCACCTCGCCCGCGTCGCCGAACGCGGCCTCTTCGACTTCTTCTTCCTCGCCGAGGGCCTCCGGCTGCGCGAGCACAAGGGCCGGCTGCACGACCTCGACGTCGCCGGCCGCCCCGAGTCCCTCACCGTGCTCGGCGCCCTCGCCGCCGTCACCGAACGGCTCCGCCCCCCC
>KL569536.1:4422-8550 GCA_000715685.1 Streptomyces lilacinus | reverse complement strand
CGCCCTCGCCGCCGTCACCGAACGGCTCGGCCTCGCCGCGACCGTCAACACCACCTTCAACGAGCCCTACGAGCTCGCCCGCCGCCTCGCCTCCCTCGACCACCTCAGCGGCGGGCGCGCCGCCTGAAACGTCGTCACCTCCTCCGACGCCTTCACCGGCGAGAACTTCCGCCGCGGCGGCTACCTCGACCGCGCCGACCGCTACACCCGCGCCGCCGAGTTCCTCGAGACGGCCCGTACGCTGTGGGACTCCTGGACCCCCGACGGCACCCCCCGCCCCTTCTCCCACCACGGGCGTCACTTCTCCGTGTCGGGACGCTTCGACGTGCCGCGCCCGCCGCAGGGCCACCCCGTCGTCATCCAGGCCGGCGACTCCGACGAGGGCCGGGAGTTCGCCGCCTCCACCGCCGATGTCGTCTTCACCAGGCACGGCACCCTCGAGTCCGGGCGTGCCTTCTACGCCGACGTCAAGCGCCGGCTGGCGGCGTACGGGCGCGCCCCGGAGGACCTGAAGATCATGCCGGGGGTGACCTTCGTCCTCGGCGACACCGCGGCCGAGGCCCAGGAGCGGGCCGCCGAGATCCGCAGGCAGCAGGTCTCGCCGCAGACCGCCCTGCTGACCCTGGAACAGGTCTGGGGACGCGACCTGTCCGCCTACGACCCCGACGGGCCGTTGCCGGACGTCGACCCGGACCCCGAGGGCGAGGTGGCCCAGGGCCGCGTCCGTGTCGGCGACCCCTTCGCCGTCGCCGCGCGGTGGCGCGCGCTGTCGGAGGCGAAGGGGTTGTCCATCCGGCAGACCGTGATCGAGACGACGGGCCGGCAGACCTTCGTCGGCACCCCGGGCCGGGTCGCCGCCGCCATGGCGGAGTTCGTGGCGGAGGAGGCCGCCGACGGCTTCATCCTCGTCCCCCACCTCACCCCCGGCGGACTCGACGACTTCGTCGACCGGGTCGTCCCGCTGCTGCAGGAGCGCGGTGTGTTCCGTACGGAGTACACGGGAGCGACCCTCCGCGAGCACCTCGGGCTCGCCCGTCCCGTGTGGAAGGGTCCCGTATGGAAAGGTTGAGCGACATGAGCACAAGCGAGGCGAGGCAGCAGTGGGAGGCGTGGCGCGAGCAGCGCGTCGAGGCGGTCTCGGCGCCGTACGGACCGCTCGCCCTCACGGGCACGCACTGGCTCGCGGATCTGCCGGACGGTCGGATTCCGGACATCCCGGGGCGCTGGACGGAGGACCCCGTCGGCGACGGCGTCCTGCTCACCGCCGAAGCGGGTGACGGGCTGACCCTGGCCGGCCAGGCGTTCGACGGCGTGGCGCGGCTCGGCCCGGACAGCGGCGCGGAGACGGCCCGGGTCGCCCACGGCCGGCGGAAGTTGCCGGTCATGCGGCGGGAAGGGCGGTGGGCGGTGCGGGTCTTCGACCCGGAGTCCGCCGGGCGCGCGGCGTTCGCCGGCATCGACGTCTTCGACCACGACGCGGACTGGGTGCTGCCCGGTCTCTTCCGCCCGTACGAGCGCGAGCAGACGGTGGAGGTGGCCAACGCCGACGGCCGCGAACGGGGCCTGGACCTGGCCGGTGAGCTGGTCGTCGGCTTCCGCGCGGAGTACACCCTGCGGGTCGCGGCGGAGGCCGACGGCGCGCTGTGGGCCGTCTTCGCGGACGGGACCAGCGGCACCTCGAGCTACCGCTTCCGCTTTCTGCGGCCGGGGATCCCGGACGCCGAGGGGCGGTTGACCGTCGACTTCAACCGCGCGCTGCTGCCGCCGTGCGCGTTCGCCGAGCACTTCATCTGTCCCTTCCCGCCGCCCGGCAACCGACTGCCGGTCGACGTCCGGGCGGGGGAGCGGAACCCCCTCACGCGCTGACGCGTCGAAGGCCCGACGAGGCGCGGAGGGGTCCCGGCGGCCGGGAGAGCCGTCGGGGCGCATCGGCGTGCGCGGGGGGCGCGTCCGAAAGGAGCTCTTGCGCCGCGTGGTCCTCGGCCCGAATACTCCCCAAGCAGCGCTTGTCAGGGGCACGGCGAAAGCGGAATCCGCCGCGTCCTTTTGGCTGCGCCTCACGGGCCCGCCCACCGCGGAGCCCCCGACCCCACTCGGGAGGACATACGTGAGGATCAAGCGCACCACCCCCCGCTCCGGAACCGCCCGTCGGCTCGGCGTCCTCGCCGCGGCATCCGGTCTCGTGGCCGCCTCCGCCCTCGCGACCGGGCAGGCCCACGCCGAGCCCGGCGCCGCGACCGCCCTCTCGGCCGCCCGGCTGGCCGCCGTGAGCACGGCCGTGGAGACCGCCGACGTCCCCGGCACCGCCTGGACCGTCGACGAGCGGACCCGCACCGTCGTCGTCACCGCCGACTCCACCGTCTCCGAGACCGCCCTGGCGAAGATCAGACAGCAGGCCGGCGACGACGCCGACGCGATACGCGTCGAACGCGCCCCCGGCACCTTCCGCCCGCTCCTCGCAGGCGGCGACGCGATCTACGCCCCCAGCTGGCGCTGCTCGCTCGGCTTCAACGTACGCAAGGGCAGCACGTACTACTTCCTGACGGCGGGCCACTGCACCGAGGGCAAGCCGGCCTACTACACCAACTCCAGCCACACCACGAGCATCGGCCCCACCACCGGGACCAGCTTCCCGGGCAACGACTACGGGATCGTGCAGTACACCAACGGCTCGATACCCCACCCCAGCGAGGTCGACCTCTACAACGGCCGCGCCCAGCGCATCACCACCGCCGGCAACGCGAGCGTCGGGCAGAGCGTCCAGCGCAGCGGCTCCACCACCAAGGTGCACGGCGGCAAGGTCACCGGCCTGAACGCCACGGTCAACTACGGCAACGGGCAGATCGTCCGCGGCCTGATCAAGACCAACGTGTGCGCGGAGCCGGGCGACAGCGGCGGCGCGCTCTTCGCCGGCTCCACCGCCCTCGGCCTCACCTCCGGCGGCAGCGGAAACTGCAGCTCCGGCGGCACGACCTTCTTCCAACCGGTCACCAAGGCGCTCAGCGCCTACGGGGTCAGCATCTTCTGAGGCCCGCCCGGTGACCCTCTCCGACGCCTGACCGCGAGCGCGTTCCGCCCTTCCCCACGCCTGCGGCCAGCAGCACAGCAGCCCCCGGCCCCCTGCGGGCCGGGGGCTCGACCACGGTCCGGCGCGGGCATACCGTGGACGTATCACCCGACGTGTGTACGGCAGGGGGTCGAGATGCTCGAAGACCTCGTGGTGGCAGCAGTGGCGGCCGGGTCGGCCGGAGTGGTGTACCTGGTCGCGGCGGCCCGGGTGGTCAAGCAGTACGAGCGCGGCGTGGTGCTGCGGCTGGGGCGGCTGCGGCCGCACATCCGGCAACCGGGATTCACCATGATCCTTCCGGGCGTGGACCGGATCCGCAAGGTGAACATGCAGATCGTCACCATGCCCGTGCCGGCCCAGGAGGGCATCACCCGTGACAACGTGACCGTGCGGGTGGACGCGGTCGTCTACTTCAAGGTCGTGGACCCGGCGGAGGCCGTCATCCAGGTCGAGGACTACCGCTTCGCGGTCTCCCAGATGGCCCAGACCTCGCTGCGGTCGATCATCGGCAAGAGCGATCTGGACGACCTCCTCTCCAACCGGGAGAAGCTCAACCAGGGCCTGGAGCTGATGCTGGACAGCCCGGCCGTGGGGTGGGGCGTGCACATCGACCGGGTGGAGATCAAGGACGTCTCGCTGCCGGAGACGATGAAGCGCTCGATGTCCCGGCAGGCGGAGGCCGAGCGGGAGCGCCGGGCCCGCGTGATCAACGCGGACGCGGAGTTGCTGGCCTCGAAGAAGCTGGCGGAGGCGGCGCAGACGATGTCGGCCGAGCCGTCCGCTTTGCAGCTGAGGCTGCTGCAGATGTGTATAAGAGACAGGCTGCAGACGATCGTGGCGGTGGCCGCCGAGAAGAACTCGACGTTGGTGTTGCCTTTCCCTGTCGAACTGCTGCGCTTCTTGGAGCGCGCGTCGCAGTCGGGGGCGCCGGAGGCGCCGAAGGCGCCCGTGAGGGCGGAATCCGGCGAGGGTGAGGCGAATATCGGACACGCCTAGGGTCTCGTTTCCCGGGGCTCCGCCCCGGACCTCTGTCCTCGATCGCCGGACGGGCTGACTTATGT
>KL569536.1:0-4221 GCA_000715685.1 Streptomyces lilacinus | reverse complement strand
GGCTGACTTATGTCAGCCCGTCCGGCGATCGAGGACAGAGCACAGCAGCCCGTCCGGCGATTGAGGACCGGCGCGCGTTGCCATACGGCGGCGCGCGCATGACCATGCGCGCGACTGGAAGTCGCCCTTGTGCACTCCCTTGCCCGATCGGGACACTCGACGGACCAACTTGGCATGGACGCGACCTCCTACCGGGGGTGCGGCTGTGTCGTTCGTCCTCCGGGCCCGCGCAGCCGCAGCACCGCCGGACCCAACCCCCCACTGGAGGTGCCGAGTTGAAGATCCGTCGGATGCCCGTGCGGGCCGTGACGGCCGGGGCCGCGGCCGTCGCCCTCGCCCTGGTGACCCTGGCCCCGCAGCAGGCCCAGGCCGCCCCCGGCCCCGTCCCCGCCGCCCTCTCCCCGCTCTCCGCCGCCCGGCTCGCCACATGTGTATAAGAGACAGCCTACGACGAGACGACCGGCGGCCTCGTGGTGAACGTGCTCGGCCGGGACGCCGAGGACATCGTGCGCGCGGCGGGCGCGCTGCCCCGGCGCGCGCGGTTCTCCCAGGCCCGACTGGACTCGGCCCGGCGCACGCTCGGCGAGCGCGTCGCCGTCCCCGGTACGGCGTGGGTGGCGGATCCCAGAGTCAACCGCGTCGTCGTCACCGCCGACAACACCGTCACGGGCGCGAAGCTGAAGCAACTCGACGAGGTCGTCTCCGAGCTCGACGAGGCGGTGACGGTCCGGAGGATCACGACCCGGCTCACCCGGTTCGTCGCCGGCGGGGACGCCGTCCACGGGCCGGGCGCCCGCTGTTCGCTCGGCTTCAACGTCGTCAAGGACGGACAGCCGTACTTCCTGACCGCCGGCCACTGCGGCAAGGCGATCTCGGCCTGGTCGGTCACCCGCGGCGGCCCGCGGATCGCGGCCACCGAGAAGACGGTCTTCCCCGGCGGCGACTACGCCTTCGCGAAGTACACGGACGGGGGCGTCCCGCACCCCTCCGAGGTGGTCCTCGGCAACGGCCGAACCCAGACCGTCACCGGGGCCCGGCGGGCCGCGCTCAACGAGAAGGTGTGGCGCAGCGGCTCCACGACCGGGGTGCACGAGGGGCACGTCACCGGCCTCGACGCGACGGTCAACTACGAGGAGGGCCGGGTCGACGGGCTGATCAGGACCGACGTCTGCGCCGAGCCCGGGGACAGCGGCGGCCCGCTCTTCAGCGGCGGCGACGCGCTGGGCGTCACCTCGGGCGGCAGCGGGAACTGCCGGGCCGGCGGCGAGACGTACTACCAACCGGTGCCGGCGGCGCTCGAGGCGTTCGGCGCGCACACGGGCTGATCCCTGATGGCCGGCGGCGCCCGGCGCCCCACGGACCGCGGCCCCCGGACACACCTCCACGGTGTCCGGGGGCCGCTGCACGCTCGGTGCCGACCGGGTGTCGGTCAGAACTCGAAGACCGTGCCCTTGCCCGCCTTCAGCTCGCACGGGTTGGCGAAGGTGTGCTCGAAGCTGACCCGGCGGCCCTCCCAGACGCCCGTCGCGGTGACGACGCTGGGGTTCCACTCACGGGTGCAGAACGTGCCCTCCTTGACCTTGACGATCTTCGTGAAGTCACCGCCGGCGAGGCGCAGTTGCGAACAGGCACCGCGCGTGTTCGGGTGGCTGCCGTCGGCCTTCGGCGTACAGGTGAGTGTCACCGCGCGCTGGACGCCCGCTACCGCCGCGTTGTCGCCCTGACCGATGGTGAGTACCAGCGCTGAGGGCGCGTACAGACCGGTCGCCGACGTTCCGGCCGCTATGAGGCCGCCCAGCGCCGCCGCTGCTCCCAGCGCGATCCCCCCAGTGATGTACCGCATTCCGAACACTCCTTTGCTCGTGGCTGCAGATAACGGACGGCAGTCTGGCCCAACTTGGGCATGAACGCACCCCGATCGAACACTTTCAGTCGCCGAAAGAAAACCCTGGGTAGTGACGGTCCATGGCTGGATCGTGTGGGGCGCGAGTCTCTCCGGTGACGTCGCGGGAGTGTCGTGGGCGTGCTCGCGCCCGGGATGGGCGGGAAGAAGGGGAATCAAGGTGTCAGGCGTGTTGACCAGCGCGGATTCCTTGTAATCATCGACGAGATATCAAAGAAACCTGCGAAAACATGACTTGCGAGCGAGTGGGCCATTGGATCTAATGGGGCTCGCGGCGACTCCGGAAGGCCCTTCCGGTCCGGCCGAAAAGCGGGGGCGCCCGGGGGTCGTGTGACGGCCGAGGTGGCCGCGGGGGGCCGCAGCAATGGCCGAAGACCGCTCAGACCGAACGGTCGGTCCGGGGCTTTCGGGGGCGCTCGGGCCGGGGTCGCCACCCGCGGAGGGGACGGGTGGCGACCCCGGCCCGAGCGAAATCACCGACCCGGCACGCGAGATGACGCATCGTCAATCAGTCCAGCGGCTGCGCGCGGCCGCCCCGGCGCGCCGAGCACACCAGGGTGACCAGCGTGCCCGCCGCCGCCCAGCCGGCCAGCACCAGCAGCGGACAGGTCAGCCCGTTGCCCCCGAAGTACGCGAGGGAGCGGGCCGACCAGGTGCCCGCGCCCGGCGGCAGCGCCGGGCCGATGGCGCGCCAGAAGGGCGGCAGCAGGGGATAGGGGTAGGCGCCGCCCGCGCTCGGGTTGCCCAGCACCACGACGATCGCGATCGCGAGGCCGATGCCCACGATGCCCGCGAGCCCCTGGAGGGCGAGGGTCAGGGCGCCCACCGCGAAGACCACCAGCGCCCCCAGCCCCCACAGCCCGAGGATGCCGCCCGGCAGCGCGTCGAGGATCGGCCCCGCGATGAGCGTGCCCACCAGGCCCGCGGTGATCGCGTAGAGGGCGAGCGCGCCGAGCCGGATCACCGCGCGGTGCGGGTTGGCGGGGCGGGCCCCGGCGCTGATGGCGAGGATCGCGGCGCACAGATAGCCGCCCACGCACCACCCCACGACCAGGTAGAACGAGGTCAGCCCGCGGGCGTCGCCGGCGGCCGCCGGGTTCACGTCGGCGACCTTCAGGGTGCGCCCCTCGGCCCGCTCGGCGCGGGCGACGACGGCCTCGGTGGCCTGGGCGAGCGAGGCGCCGGCGCCGCCGGCGACGAGCAGGGTGTCCGTGGTGCCGCGCGGTTCGACGAGCAGGGCCGCGTCGAGCTCGCGCTCGTGGATGCCGCGGAGCGCCGCCGCCTCGTCGCGGACCGCGCTCGGGTCCAGCGGGTCGCCGGGCAGCGCGCCGAGCTTCGTCACCAACTGATCGACGACCGGACCGGGCGCCACCACGCCGAGCCGGACGTCGGTCGGCTTCGGGCTGTGGAAGGCGCCGACGTAGGAGGCGATGAACGCGAGCTGCAGCAGCAGCGCGCCGATCACCAGGGCCGCCGCCCGGCCCGTCACCGCGTTCCGCACCTCCTGGAGAAAGCGGCCGGTGCCGCCGGGGCCGTAGACCATGATCCGAGCCTGCGGGGCCCGGCTGGTCGTCGCAGGTGCTGGGGGCCGTTCGAGTGGCGGCGGGCACGGTGTTCGTACGAATGTTCGAGAAGTGGTTTATGGTGGAGGCAGGAGGGGCGAAAAGTTTCGGCCAGGGGGTGAGCGCGAGCGGCAGGAGGTGCGATGACGGCGTTCACGCACCTGCGCACCGCGTCGGGCTTCTCGGCGCGCTACGGGGCCACGCACCCCGGGCGGCTGGCCGAGCGGGCCGCCGAGCGCGGCCTCGACGCGCTCGCCCTCACCGACCGCGACAGCCTCGCCGGGACCGTGCGGTTCGCCCGGGCGGCCGCCGAGGCCGGGGTGCGCCCGCTGTTCGGCGTGGACCTGGCCGTCCGCGAGCCGCTGCCGCCGCCCGGTCCCACCGCACGTCACCGGGCTCCCGCGCGCGGCGGGGCCTTCGTCGACGAGTTCGCGCCCCGCGCGGTCTTCCTCGCCCGCGACGGCGCGGCCGGCTGGGCCGCGCTGTGCGGGCTCGTCTCCGCCGCCCACGCCGACCGGCCCCCGTCCGGGCGCCCCGAGCTGACCCGGGACGACCTCGCCGGCGCCGCCGCCGGCCTGCGCGCCCCCCTCACCGTCCTGCTCGGCCCGGACTCCGAGGTCGGCCGCGCGCTCGCCGCCGGACGCCCCGACCGGGCCGCCCGGCTGCTGACGCCCTGGCGGGAAATGTTCGGTGACTCCCTGCGGCTGGAGACCGTCTGGCACGGCCGCACCGGCACCGGCCCCGGCTCCCTGCGGC
>KL569535.1:12260-15003 GCA_000715685.1 Streptomyces lilacinus | reverse complement strand
AGGGGGCAGCCAGTGCTCTAGACGTACCGCTCCAGGATCGACGACTCCGCCAGCCGCGACAGGCCCTCGCGGACCGAGCGCGCCCGGGCTTCGCCCACGCCGTCCACGGTCTGCAGGTCGTCCACGCTCGCGGCGAGGAGCTTCTGCAGCCCGCCGAAGTGGTCCACGAGCTGTCTGTGTATAAGAGACAGCCCTCCGCCAGCAGGCGGTAGCCGCGCGGGGAGACCGCGGAGTCCAGCGTCTCGGGGGAGCCGCTGTAGCCCAGGGCACGCGCGACGATGGGCAGTTCGAGCAGCTCGGCGTGGGTGAGGGAGTCCAGCTCGGAGAGCGCCTCCGGCACCGTGCGCGTGCGCTTGGCGGTCGGCTCGGGGACGTAGTCCCGCACGACCAGCTCGCGCTCGGGCTCGACGCCCGCGATCAGCTCGTCCAACTGCAGCGAGAGCAGGCGCCCGTCGGTGCCCAGCTCCACCACGTACTCCGCGATCTCGGTGGCGATCCGGCGCACCATCTCCAGCCGCTGCGAGACGGCGGTGACGTCCCGAACCGTCACCAGGTCCTCGATCTCCAGCGCGGAGAGCGTGCCGGCGACCTCGTCCAGGCGGAGCTTGTACCGCTCGAGCGTGGCCAGGGCCTGGTTCGCGCGGGAGAGGATCGCGCCCGACTCCTCCAGGACGCGCCGCTCCCCGCCCACGTACAGCGCGATCAGCCGCATCGACTGGCTGACGGAGACGACGGGGAAGCCGGACTGGATGGAGGCGCGCTGCGCCGTGCGGTGCCGGGTGCCGGTCTCCTCCGTGGGAATGGAGGCGTCCGGGTAGAGCTGGACGCCCGCCCGCACGATCTTGCTGATGTCCTTGTCGATGATCAGGGCGCCGTCCAGCTTGCACAGCTCGCGCAGCCGCGTGGCGGTGAACTCCACGTCGAGGACGAAGCCGCCGGTGCACATCGCCTCGACGGTCTTGTCCATGCCGAGGACGATGAGCCCGCCGGTGTTGCCGCGAAGGACGCGCTCCAGGCCGTCGCGCAGGGCCGTGCCGGGCGCGACGGCGCTCAGTGAAGCGCGCATCAGCCCGTCAAGGCCGGAGCCACCGGAGCCGCCTCCGGCCTTGCCGGGGCCCGAGGCCCGGTCGTTGGCTGCCACTGCACTCCTCCGGTCGCAAGGTCAACGCTGCCGCGGGCCGCCCTGGCTGCCACCTACGAGCCACTTACGCGCCGTCGTGCACGCCGTGCGCGTCGCGCGGGTCGTGTGCGTCGGAGCGTACGTACGGGCGGGACCAGGGGAAAGTCTACTGGCGCCCGGCCCGTTAGGGAGCTGTCCTCAGCCGTCCTCCGCCGGGACCCCGGCCGCCGGCCCGCGCGCGGGGTCCTCGTGACGGCCGTCACGACCACCGTCACGCCCGCCGTTGCCCCCCTCCCGCTTGCTTTCGCGGCGGGGCCGCCCCGGCAGGACGCGCAGCGCCTCGCCTATGTCCGCGACCTCCAGCACCCGCATCCCGGCGGGCACCTTGCCCGGATCGGCCGGCACCAGGGCGTGGGTGAAGCCCAGCCGGGCGGCCTCGGCCAGCCGCCGCTGCGGCGAGGGCGAGGGCGACGGCCAGGTCGGCGGCCGGCTCGGAGAGCTTCACGCCGCCCACGGTGGCGCTGTAGATGTCGCGCTTGCCCAGGGCGCTGATGCGGCCGCGCTGCTCGAGGACGGCGAGCATCATCGAGACACGGGAGGTCTCCAGGCCGGAGGTGGTGCGGCGGGGCGAGGGGATCTGGGAGTCGACCGTCAGCGCCTGCACCTCGGCCACCAGCGGCCGCCGGCCCTCCAGGGTGACCGTCAGGCACGTGCCGGGCACGGGCTCGGCGCGCCGGGTGAGGAAGAGGCCGCTGGGGTCGGCGAGGCCGGTGATGCCCTCGTCGTGCAGCTCGAAGCAGCCGACTTCGTCCGTCGCCCCGTAGCGGTTCTTCACGCCGCGCACCAGGCGCAGCCGGGCGTGCCGGTCGCCCTCGAAGTGCAGGACGACGTCCACGAGGTGCTCCAGCAGGCGAGGGCCCGCGATCGCGCCGTCCTTGGTGACGTGGCCGACCAGCAGCGTGGCCATGCCGCGCTCCTTGGAGGCCCGGATGAGGGCGCTCGCCACCTCGCGCACCTGCGCCATGCCGCCGGGCGCGCCGTCGATCTCCGGGGAGGCCACGGTCTGGACGGAGTCGAGGATCAGCAGGGACGGCTTGACCGTGTCCAGGTGGCCGAGGACGGCGGAGAGATCGGTCTCGGCGGCCAGATAGAGGTGCTCGGAGAGGGCGCCGATGCGGTCGGCGCGCAGCCGGACCTGGCTCGCGGACTCCTCGCCCGTGACGTAGAGGGTGCGGTGCTCGTCGGAGGCGGCGCGGGCGGCCACGTCGAGCAGCAGGGTCGACTTGCCGACGCCGGGCTCGCCCGCGAGCAGCACGACGGCGCCGGGCACCAGGCCGCCGCCCAGGACGCGGTCCAGCTCGGCGACGCCCGTGGACCGCGCGGCGGCCTGCCGGCCGTCCACCTGGCCGATGGGCAGCGCGGCGGACGTCACCCGCCCCGGGGCGGTCGTCCGCACGGCGGGCGCGCCGAACTCCTCGACCGTGCCCCACGCCTGGCACTCGGGGCAGCGGCCGAGCCACTTGGCGGTGGTCCAGCCGCACTCGGTGCAGCGGAAGGACGGCCGGTCCTTGGCGGAGGAACGGGAGGTACGGGCAGCAGCCATGCGCCTGTCTCTTATACACA
>KL569535.1:7126-11960 GCA_000715685.1 Streptomyces lilacinus | reverse complement strand
CCGCCGCTCCCGGGCCGTGCCGTACGCGTACGTGGACCGGCCGTGCCGTACCGCGTACGCGGACCGCCCCCGCGTCCCGAGCGCGGGCAATCCGCACCGCGCCCGTCCGCGCCCGCCCACAACCCCGCACGCGCCCCCGCCCGCTCGATCGCCCGTACGTACCGACCCGTCCGGAGCACCCTCAATCGGGTCGGAATGTAGGGTTCCTGTCCCCTTTCGAGGGAGAGAGTCACCCGTATGGGCTAAACCTGTGTGAGCAGGGCGGACGAGGCCGTGGCACGCCCCTACCGTCGCCGGGATGATGACGAGCAGGCCCGAGCCCCCCACGCATGCCACCGGCGCGCACCGCGCACCCAGCAGTGCGCCGCGCGCGGACCGGCACCCGGTCGTCGACGACAACAGCACCCTCGTCCAGTGCCCGCCCCCGCCCTACGAGCCCCACCTGGACGGGCTGTTCACGTACTGCCTGTCCGTCCTGTGCGAGTACGACGCCGCCGTCGCCGCCCTGGGCGAGGTCCTCGCCCTCGCGGAGCGCCGCGCCGACCGCGCCCCCGCCGCCGAGGAGGCCCGGCGCGCCTGGCTCTACGCGCTGGCCCGTTGGGAGTGCCTGCGCAGACTCGCGGCCCGAGGCGGGGGTGGTGGAGGCGGCGGGGGAGGCGACCGTTCGGGCTCCGCCTCCGCCGACGCCGGCGCGGCCGGCGACGCCCGCGCCCGCGGCCGCGCGGAGCTGGCCCTGCTCGCCTGGCCCGAGGCCGCCGGCACCACGGCCGAGCAGCGCGAGGCCCTCGAGCTGGCCGTCCGCCACGGCCTGGCCCCCCACGAGGTCGCCGCCGTGCTCCGCCTCGACCACGAGGCCGCCCGCATCCTGCTCTCCAGTGCCGCCTGCGAGGTCGAGCGCACCCGCACCGCGCTCGCCGTCGTGGAATCGGGCCGCTGCCCGGTCGTCAGCCGGTTCGTGGGGGCCAAGGAGGTCCTGCTCGGAGCCGTCCTGCGGCGCGAGCTCGTGCGCCACGTCGACGAGTGCGCCGACTGCCGCCGCACCGCCGAGCGCGCCACCGCCGGCGAGCCCTGGCCCGGAACGGCCGCCTCCACCGCCCCGCTGCCCGTCGTCGAGGCACCCCGCGCCCCGGTGCACGCCGCCATGCTGGACGCCCTGGCGCCCCGGCCCACGCGCCGGCGCCCGTCCCGTTCGCGCACCACCCCCCGCTTCGACCGCGGCGGCTTCCCCCTCGCCCCCAAGGACCGGTCCGCCCGCCGCAGCCGCCTGCGCACCCGGGCCGTGACCACCACCGTCGTCGCCACCGTCGTCGCCGCGCCCGTCCTCGCCCTGTGGGCCGCCTACCGCGGCGGCTCCTTCGGCGAGGGCTCCGGCTCGGCCTCGGTCAGCGCCCCCGAGACCGACAGCCTGGGCGGCAGCCCGCACGAAGGGCTCCACCCCGCGTACACCGACCCCTACGACCAACCCCGGCCGGCCGGCCCCACGCACCGCACCGGCGGCACCTCCGCCACGGTCGGCCGCGCCTTCTCCGAGGTCTCCGTCGCCGTGCTCGGCCCCGACGGCAGGCCCGCCCCGGCCCCGCGCACCGCCGGCCCCACGCCCCCGGCCGGCGCCGCCCTGCCGCTGCCCGCCCCGCCCGGCCGGGCCACCGGCCCCGGTCGGCTGACCGTCGAGGCCCAGCCCAGCGGCACGGCCACGCTCATCACGCTCAGCGCCGACGGCGGCGAGCCGGTCAGCTGGTCCATGTCCGCCACCGCCCCCTGGCTGCGGATCAGCCAGCCCGGCGGCGTCCTGCGCCCCGGCCAGTCCGTGACGATCACGGTCCAGGTCGACCACGCCCGCGAGCCGGCCGGGCCCTGGAGCGCGCGCGTGGCCATCGCCCCCGGCGGCTCCGTCGTCACCATCGAGGGCTGCGGCGCCGGCCCCACACCGACACCGCCGGCGCCCGCCTCGACCACACCCCAGGCGACCGCGCCCCCGACGCCGGCATCGACGCACACGAACTGAGCGCGGGGGCAGAAGCCCCCGCGCTCAGAAACACAAACAGAAGGAAGAAAAGCGGAAGGGATCAGCTGGGGTCGGCCGGATGCGGAGCCATCGGCAGCAGCGACGCCATGCGCTCCTCGCACAGCTCCACCAGCCGCGCGTACCCCTTCTTGCCCATGAGCTCGATCAGCTCCGCGCGGTACGACACGTACACCGGCTCGCCCGCCCCGTGCGCCGACCGCGCCGACGTGCACCACCAGTGCAGGTCGTGCCCGCCCGGACCCCAGCCCCGCCGGTCGTACTCGCCGATCGTCACCTGCAGCACCTGCGTGTCGTCCGGCCGGTCGATCCAGTCGTACGTCCGCCGCACCGGCAGCTGCCAGCACACGTCGGGCTTCGTCTCCAGCGGCTCGCGGCCCTCCTTCAGCGCGAGGATGTGCAGCGCACAGCCGGCCCCGCCGGCGAAGCCCGGCCGGTTCTGGAAGATGCACGAGCCCTTCCAGCGCCGGGTCTGCCGCTCGCCGTCGTCGTCGAGCTGCGTCCAGCCCGAGTCCGTACCCACCTCGTGGAACTGCCACATCTCGGGCGTCAGCCGCGCCACGTGCCCCGCGACGCGCCGCTCGTCGTCCTCGTCGGAGAAGTGCGCGCCGAGCGTGCAGCAGCCGTCGTCGGCGCGGCCCGCCTTGATGCCCTGGCAACCGCTGCCGAAGACGCAGCTCCACCGCGAGGTCAGCCACGTCAGGTCACAGCGGAAGACCTGGTCGTCGTCGGCCGGGTCGGGGAATTCCACCCAGGCACGGGCGAAGTCCAGCCCGACCTCGTCGGGCTGTGCCGTGCCGTTCACAGCGTCCCGGGCCGGCGTCCCGGCCTTGTCCCGCGTCTTGCCCGGGGCCTTGTCCGGTTTGGCCTTCTTCGTCTTCGCCACCCCTCAAGACTATGTGCCCCGAGCGGCAGCAGTAGCGTTCAGGCCATGAGACTCGGTGTCCTCGACGTGGGTTCGAACACGGTCCACCTGCTGGTGGTCGACGCGCACCCCGGTGCCCGCCCCCTGCCGGCCCACTCCCACAAGGCCGAGCTGCGCCTCGCCGAACTGCTGGACGAGGGCGGCGCCATCAGCGACGCCGGGATAGATCGCCTCATCGGCGTGATCCACGAGGCCCTGCAGGCCGCCGAGGACAAGGGCGTCGAGGAGGTCCTCCCCTTCGCGACCTCGGCCGTCCGCGAGGCCACCAACGCCGACGCCCTCCTCGCCCGCGTCCAGCAGGAGACCGGCGTCACCCTGCCCGTCCTCACCGGCATGGAAGAGGCCCGCCTCACCTTCCTCGCCGCCCGCCGCTGGTTCGGCTGGTCGGCCGGAAAACTCCTTGTCCTCGACATCGGCGGCGGTTCCCTCGAGGTCGCCTACGGCCTCGACGAGGAACCCGACGCCGAGGCCTCCCTCCCCCTCGGCGCCGGCCGCCTCACCGCCGCCTGGCTCCCCGGCGACCCGCCCGACCCCTCCGACGTACGGGCCCTGCGCCGCCACATCCGCACCGAGATCGCCCGCCGCGTCGGCGACTTCGCCCGCCACGGCGCCCCCGACCACGCCGTCGCCACCTCCAAGACCTTCCGCCAGCTCGCCCGCATCGCCGGCGCCGCCCGCTCGGCCGACGGCCTGTACGTCCAGCGCACCCTCAACCGGAAGGCGCTCGAGGAGTGGGTGCCCCGCCTCGCCGGCATGACCATCGCCCGACGCGGCGCGCTGCCCGGCGTGTCGGAGGGCCGCGCCGCCCAGCTCCTGGCCGGGGCGCTCGTCGCGGAAGCGGCGATGGAGCTGTTCGGCGTGGACGAGGTGGAGATCTGCCCCTGGGCGCTGCGCGAGGGCGTCATCCTGCGCCGACTGGACCACCTGCCCACCGCGTGACGTATCAGGACGTGACGTACCGGGACGTGACGTACCAGGGCATGGCGTACCACGGACGCGGGAGGCACCTGCCCACCGCCGAAGAGGCGGGCATACGCTGTCCCTCGTGACAGAGCCAGTGGTGCGCATTCCGGATGCGAAGGTCGCGCTGTCCACGGCATCGGTCTACCCCGAGTCGACGGCGACGGCCTTCGAGATCGCCGGCCGGCTGGGCTACGACGGTGTCGAGGTCATGGTGTGGACCGACCCGGTCAGCCAGGACATCGACGCGCTGCGCCGACTGTCCGACTACCACCGCGTCCCCATCCTCGCCGTCCACGCCCCCTGTCTGCTGATCACCCAGCGCGTGTGGTCCACGGACCCCTGGACCAAGCTCCAGCGCGCCCGCGCGGCGGCCGAGCGGCTCGGGGCGAGCACGGTCGTCGTCCACCCGCCCTTTCGCTGGCAGCGCTCGTACGCCCGCGATTTCGTCCGCGGCCTGTGGCGCATGGCGGACGAGACCGACGTCCGCTTCGCCGTCGAGAACATGTACCCGTGGCGCTACCGCGACCGCGAGATGCTCGCCTACGCGCCCGACTGGGACGTCACCAAGGACGACTACCGCCACTTCACCGTCGACCTCTCGCACACCTCGACGGCCCGCACGGACGCCCTGCAGATGATCGACCGGATGGGCGACCGGCTCGCCCACATCCACCTCGCCGACGGCAACGGCTCCGCCAAGGACGAGCACCTCGTGCCCGGCCGCGGCAAGCAGCCCTGCGCCGAGCTGCTGGAACGCCTGGCGACCCGCGGCTTCGACGGCCACGTGGTGATCGAGGTCAACACCCGCCGGGCCATGTCCGCCGCCGAGCGCGAGGCCGACCTGGCCGAGGCCCTGGCCTTCACCCGCCTGCACCTCGCCTCCCCGACGGGCGCCTGCCGGCCGTGACCGCCGCCCCCACCCC
>KL569535.1:6537-6837 GCA_000715685.1 Streptomyces lilacinus | reverse complement strand
CAGAGATGTGTATAAGAGACAGCCCGCGAGCGGATCATCGCCGCGGCCCGGGCCGAGTTCGCCGAGCACGGCTACGACAAGGCCTCCATCCGCGGCATCGCCAAGGGCGCGGGCGTCGACCCCGCCCTCGTCCACCACTACCTCGGCCCCAAGGAGAAGGTCTTCGCCGCGGCCGTCGAGGTCGCCTTCGCCCCCGCCCTCGACGCCCCCGCAGTGATCATGGCGGGCGGCCCCGAGGAGGTGGGAGAGCGGCTGACGCGCTTCATCCTCGGCGTCTGGGACGACCCCGTCACCCGCGAG
>KL569535.1:6010-6260 GCA_000715685.1 Streptomyces lilacinus | reverse complement strand
CTCGGCGGTCGCCAACGAGACGGCCGCCGCCGTCTTCCGCGACCTCGTCGCCAGCCGACTGGTGCTCCGCGTCGCCGCCGAACTCGACGTCCCGGACGCCTCCCTCCGCGCGGAGCTCGCCGCCGCCCAACTGGTCGGCGCGGCCATGCTGCGCCACGTCATCAAGCTCGAGCCCCTGGCCTCGGCAGACCTGGAAACCGTCATCGCAATGACGGCTCCGACGGTGCAGCGACATTTGACGGGCTGAGCT
>KL569535.1:3683-5705 GCA_000715685.1 Streptomyces lilacinus | reverse complement strand
GGGGAGGGTGGGCACAACCCGACAACGGACCCGCACCACTCCGCCCCCAGCCCCCGCAAACCGTCTCGCATCCCGGAAACAGGGTCCGCTTCGCGGACGAACCGGCGTAGGCTCGAACTCCGACACCAAGGAGTGGAGCTATGCCCGAGCTGAGGTCCCGCACCGTCACCCACGGCCGCAACATGGCAGGTGCCCGCGCGCTCCTGCGCGCCGCCGGCGTAGCGCGCGAGGACTTCGGCAAGCCGATCATCGCGGTGGCGAACAGCTTCACCGAATTCGTGCCCGGCCACACCCACCTCCAGCCGGTCGGCCGGATCGTCTCCGACGCGATCAAGGCGGCGGGCGGCATCCCCCGCGAGTTCAACACCATCGCCGTCGACGACGGCATCGCCATGGGCCACGGCGGCATGCTCTACTCGCTGCCCTCCCGCGACCTGATCGCCGACTCCGTCGAGTACATGGTCGAGGCCCACTGCGCCGACGCCCTGATCTGCATCTCCAACTGCGACAAGATCACGCCGGGCATGCTCATGGCCGCCATGCGCCTGAACATCCCCGTCGTCTTCGTCTCCGGCGGCCCCATGGAGGCCGGCCAGGCCACCCTCGTCGACGGCACGGTCCGCAAGCTCGACCTGATCAACGCGATCGTCGACTCGGTCAACGAGAACGTCTCCGACGAGGACGTCCTGCGCATCGAGGAGAACGCCTGCCCGACCTGCGGGTCCTGTTCCGGCATGTTCACCGCCAACTCGATGAACTGCCTCACCGAGGCCATCGGCCTTTCCCTCCCCGGCAACGGCTCGGTCCTCGCCACCCACACCGCCCGCAAGGCGCTCTACGAGAACGCCGGCCGCACGGTCGTGGAGATCACCAAGCGCTACTACGAGCAGGGCGACGAGTCCGTCCTGCCCCGCAACATCGCCACCCGCGCCGCCTTCGACAACGCCATGGCCCTCGACATCGCCATGGGCGGCTCCACCAACACGATCCTCCACCTGCTCGCCGCCGCCCAGGAGGCCGAGCTCGACTACGACCTGTCGGACATCGACGAGGTCTCCCGCCGGGTCCCCTGCCTGGCCAAGGTCGCCCCGAACGTCGCGCCCGGCGGCACGTACTACATGGAGGACGTCCACCGCGCCGGCGGCATCCCCGCCATCCTGGGCGAGCTCTGGCGCGGCGGCATGCTCAACGAGGACGTCCACACCGTCCACTCCGCCTCGCTCGCCGAGTGGCTCAAGACCTGGGACGTCCGCGGCGGCTCCCCCTCCGCCGAGGCCGTCGAACTGTGGCACGCCGCCCCCGGCTGCGTCCGCTCCGCGACCGCCTTCTCCCAGTCCGAGCGCTGGGACTCCCTCGACGTGGACGCCGCCGGCGGCTGCATCCGCTCGGTCGAGCACGCCTACTCCAAGGACGGCGGACTGGCCGTCCTCAAGGGCAACCTCGCCGTCGACGGCTGCGTGGTGAAGACCGCCGGCGTCGACGAGTCGATCTGGACCTTCGAGGGCCCGGCCGTCGTCTGCGAGTCGCAGGAGGAGGCGGTGGACAAGATCCTCACCAAGGCCATCAAGGAAGGCGACGTCGTCGTCATCCGCTACGAAGGCCCGCGCGGCGGCCCCGGCATGCAGGAGATGCTCTACCCCACCTCCTTCCTCAAGGGCCGCGGCCTCGGCAAGGCCTGCGCCCTGATCACCGACGGCCGCTTCTCCGGCGGCACCTCGGGCCTCTCCATCGGCCACGCCTCCCCGGAGGCCGCCTCGGGCGGCACGATCGCCCTGGTGCAGGACGGCGACCGCATCCGCATCGACATCCCGAACCGCTCGATCGAACTCCTGGTCCCGGAGGCGGAACTGACCGCCCGCCGAGAGGCCCTCGGCGACACGTACGCACCGAAGAACCGCGAACGCAAGGTCTCGGCGGCCCTCAAGGCCTACGCGGCCATGGCAACGAGCGCGGACAAGGGCGCGGTGAGGGACGTAAGCAAGCTCGGCTGAGTCCTCAATCGCCGGACGGGCTGGAATCAGC
>KL569535.1:0-3389 GCA_000715685.1 Streptomyces lilacinus | reverse complement strand
GAGCCCCGGTTACGGGAAGGGGCGGGGTGGGGGAGAAAACCCCCTCACCGCCACCCGGCAGGATTCCCACCGTCCACCGCAAAAACGGTTCCGTCCGGCGCCGCCCCGAACACCTTCCCGCCCGCCACCACCGGCGCAGGCAGCAACTCCAAGAACCCCCGCCCCGCCCGCGCCAGCCGCGGCGACGTCTGCCCGAGCAACGCCCCCCGCCCCGCGTCCACGGCCAGCAGCCGCCCGTCCGCCGCGGAGAAGTACAACCGCGCGTCATCGACCACGAGCGCCGACCCATTGGCAACGGAAGTCTCCATCCGCCACCGCGTCCCGGCCCCGGAAGCCACGGTGTCGACGGCCGTCAGACCCCCGTCCGAGGACAGGACATAGGCGGTGTCGCCGTGCACCACCGCACTCATCGCCTCCAACGGCACCGCCAGCGGCACCCGCCGCTCCCGCCCGATCCCCGGCGCATACCGAATCACCGCGGAAATCCGCGTGTGAGAGTCGGCCTCCGACAAATAGAGGACGTCACCGCCCGGCGCGGCCCCGACAGCCGTCAGACTGCCCTCGCCCGTCCACTCCCACCGCGTCGTGCCGCGCACCGCGTCCACCGCCACGACCCGCGTGTGCCGCCCGTCCGCGGCCAGCGCGACACCGTAGGCGGTGAGGCCGCCGTAGTAAGAGAAGACGGGCTTGATGCCGCCCGGCAGCCCGTGCCGCCACCGCTCACGATTCGTCGCGCCGTCGACAGCGGTGACCGTCCCGTCCCCGCCCACCAGCAGCACGGTGTCGCCCGCGTGATAGATCCGCCCGCCGTACGCCGACACATCGCGCGTCCAGCGCGGTTCACCCGAGACCGGGTCCAGCGCCGACAGCTCCCGCTTGTCCGGCGACAGCGCGTGCACCAGCCCACCGGACACGACCGGCGCGCTCGGCGCACCTCCGCCCGGCCGCCGGGAGGTCGCCGTCCGCCGCCACGCCACCGTGCCGCTGACGGCATCGATCCGCGCCGCCTGCACCCCGCGCGCGGAGCAGTACAGAGCACCGGCCCCGTACGTGCAGAACCCGGCCCGGGCCTCCCCGTTCCCGACGGCGTCGGCCGCGACCGACGTCTCCCACGGCCGCCACGATGAGCCCGCGGGCGTCGGCCGGGACTCGGCCGGTTGCGGCCCCAGCCCCAGCCCCAGGTCACCCAGCGCGCCCGCCGCCCACGCACCGCCCACCCCGAGGACGGCGACGACCGCGGTGGCGACGGCGAACCAGCGGGCACGGCCGAACCGCCGGCGCGAGGGCGTGGAGGAAGCCTTGACCGCAGAAGGCGCCGGCACCCCCGAAACCGAGCCGGTCCCCGACCCCGGCAGCATCTCCATGATCGCGTCAGGCGTCGGCCGATCCGCCGGGTCCTTCGCCAGACAGGCACGGATCAGCGGAACCAGATCCTCCGGCACCCCCGCCAGATCCGGCTCGTCGTGCACCACCTGATACGCGACGATGTACGGGCTCTCCGACTCGAACGGCCCCCGCCCCGTCGCCGCGTGCACCAGCAGCGACGCCAGCGCGAACACGTCCGCCGCCGGCCCCACCTCCCGCGGCCGCTGGAACTGCTCCGGCGCCATGAACGGCGGGGTACCGATGAGCTTGCCGGTCTCCGTGCGCAGCTCACTGTCGTACGGCCGGGAAATGCCGAAGTCGATGACCTTCGGCCCGTCCTCGGCGAGCAGCACGTTGCTCGGCTTGAGATCCCGGTGCACCACGCCCGCGCGATGGATGTCGCGCAACGCCTCCGCCAACCCGGCCGCCAGCCGCCGCACCTCGTCCGCGCCCAGCGGACCGTTCCGCTTCACCCGCTCCGACAGCGTCGGCCCGGGAATGTAGAGCGTGGCCATCCAGGGCCGGCCGGCCTCGGGATCGGCATCCACGACGGACGCGGTGAAGGCACCGCTCACCCGCCGCGCCGCCGCCACCTCCTGCCGGAAACGCGCCCTGAACTCGGGATCGACCGCGTATTCGGCGTGCACCACCTTCACCGCGAGCCGCAGCCCCGAAGCCGAGCGCGCCAGGTGCACCACTCCCATGCCGCCCGAGCCGAGCCGCTGCTCCAACCGGTACCGACCCGCGTACTCCGGCTCGGCGCCGCCCGCATCGACCGCATCGACCGCATCGACCGCGTCGTCCGCATCGCCCGCTTCCGGTCCCGTGCCGGCACTGCGCAGCGGCGGCATGCCCCCACCCCCGTGTGTCACCCGTGTCACCCGTGAAATTCGGCCCGCTTTCGGCGGCTTGCGGAGCCTAATCGATGGGACTGGACCAATCGGGGAGGCAGCCCCGCGCGTTGCTAGCCTGCACATGTCATTCACTTCACGGGGGAGAACACCATGACGTACTACCCGATCGCGCCCGGCCACCAGGTCAACGTCCGCCGGGGACCGAGCACCGACAGCGAACTCGTCAAGGTCCTCCCCCAGGGCTCCAGCATCTCCATCCGCTGCCAGACCGAGGGCGAGACCATCTCCGGCCCCTGCGGCACCACCAACGTCTGGGACTGCATCGCCCCCGGCCAGTACGTCTCCGACGCCTACGTGAAGACGGGCAGCACGGGCTACGTAGCGGTCCGCTGCTCGGGCTGACCGCGACACCGACCGGATACCGCGGCAACGACCGCGGCGCTGACGACGACGGGACGGCGATAATCGGCCTATGAGCGGCGAGAACGAGGCAACTGCGACTCCCTCCGGCCCCCGGCCCGAGCCGATCCGCTTCTTCGGAACGACCTGGGTCGACCACAGCGACGGCTACGCGCTCCGCCGCGCCGGCGTCGCCGTGGGCTCCCTGGCGGCGGCAGCGGCGGGAGCGTTCGTCCTGCGGCTGGGTTACGAGGGCCTGACCATCGCCAAGGTGGGCGGCGTCGTCAACGCGATGGTCGTCGTCGCCTTCGCGGTGTGCAGCGCCCTGGCCTTCCGTCGCACGTGGGAGGGGTTCGTACGCCGTCCGGAGGCGCCGGCCGACCCCTCGGTGGAGCGGTCGATGCAGAGCCTCAGGATGATCGGCTTCATCGGTGCCCTCCTGGCCTACTTCTTCCGCAGCCTCCTCGAGGCCCCCGGCGAGAAGCTCCACCGCGCCGAGTACGACGAGGCCCGCGCCCGCCACGAGCGCCGCCGCGGCGCCCGCACGGGCAACCCGGCCGCGAGGGCGAAGGCGTCCCGGAGGCGGCGCAAGCACCCCTGACCTCGTGTAGAGTTCTTCGGGTTGCCGCGAGGCAGCACCCCCACTACTTGCACGGCCCTAACGGGAAGCAATTCGGCATGCCGAATTACGGACCGGGCTCCGATTAGGAGCCGCCGGGGAAATCCGCTAAAGTAGTGACCACGCCGAACGGCAAAAGCCAAAAGGCGAAA
>JNXU01002312.1 GCA_000715685.1 Streptomyces lilacinus | reverse complement strand
CCCACCGCCGTCTTCAACGCTGTCCGCCCCAAGGCCGACGACGCGGCGAAGAAGCCCGCCGCCGCGTCCGGTGCCGATCAGCCGACCGAGCTGCTCAAGGCCCCCGCGCCGCTGCCCGAGCCCGGGGCCGGGCGCAAGAGCCAGTTCGTGCCGCTCAAGGACGAGGCGCCCGCGAAGCCGAACGCCCAGCCCAAGGCCCCCGCACAGGCCCCCAAGGCCCCCGCGCCCAACGCCTCCGCCGCGGCTGCCGCCGCCGCTCGGCCGGACGCGCCCGCGCAGGCGCCGAAGGCGACCGTGCCGCCCGCCGCCGGGATGGCGCGGCCCGGGGCGCCCGCGGCCCCGGCCCCCGCGCCGGCTCCGGCCGCGCCCGGCGGGCCGGCCGCGCCGCTCGACCTGCTCGCGCAGCTGACGAACACTCCGCCGCCGCCGGAGACCCCCGTGCGGACGGCCGTGCGTCGCGTCAAGATCTGGACGCCGCTCGTCGTGCTGCTCGGGATCATCTTCGTGGTCGTGCAGTCGTTCCGGCCGCTGCCGGACCCGGAGCTCGGGCTCGGCGCGAAGAAGTCGTACACCTTCGAGGGCGGCAAGGCGCCCTTCGTCTGGCCGGACGAGGGCCAGTCCGCGGCCAAGGTCCTGGGCGCCGGTGACGTGGGCACGTACGGCCCGCAGAAGCCCGTGCCGACGGCCAGCGTCGCGAAGGTCATGACCGCCTACGTGATCCTGAAGGACCACCCCCTGCAGAAGGGGGACAAGACCAGCAACAAGATCACGGCCGACGAGGCTGCGGAGAAGGAGTCCAACGCCGAGGGCGAGTCGACGGCGAAGGTCAGGGCGGGTCAGGAGTTCTCCGAGTACGACATGCTCCGCATGCTGCTCATCCCGTCGGGCAACAACATCGCCCGTCTGCTCGCCCGGTGGGACACCAACGGTTCCGAGGAGGCGTTCGTCAAGAAGATGAACGACGCCGCCAAGGAACTCGGCATGACCAACACCACCTACACCGACCCCAGCGGTCTGACGGCCACGACGAAGAGCACGGCCGTGGACCAGGTGAAGCTGGCCGAGGTGATGATCAAGAACCCGGTCGTCCGGGATATCACCCAGCAGCCCAACGCCGACATCCCCGGCGGCCCGCACATCAACAACAACAACGACTCGCTGCTGGTGAAGGGCACCGGTGTCCTCGGCATCAAGACGGGTTCCAGCAGCGCGGCCGGCGGCGCGCTGATGTGGGCGGCGCGGCGGGTGCTCGACGGCAAGGAGTACCTGATCGTCGGCGCCACGATGGACCAGCACTTCAAGGGGCTGGACCCCAACGCCGAGAACAGCCTCATCAAGGTCAAGAACAAGAGCTACGAGCAGATCACGTCCATCCAGAAGGCGCTGGAGCGGGTCACGGTCGTGAAGAAGGGCGACGTCGTCGGCCACGTCGACGACGGACTGGGCGGGCAGACGCCGGTCGTCGCCACGAAGGACGTCGCGGCGGTCGGCTGGTCCGGCTTCGCGGCGAAGTTCACGCTGTCCACCGGCGGTCGCAAGATCCCGCACACGGCGAAGGCCGGTACGGAGGTCGGCGAGCTGACGGTCGGCAGCGGGCCGGACGCGGCCAAGGTGCCGGTGGCGCTGCAGAAGGCGCTGGCGGAGCCCTCGTTCGGGTCCAAGCTGACCCGTCTGGGCTGATCCGCCGCTGTTCGTCGCGGCTCCCGGGTCCGTATGCGTGCGTAGGCGTGCGTACGGGCCAGGGAGCCGCTTCGCGGTCGTGGGGGCGGCGTGACCGCCCGTGTTAGCGTCGCGGGCGCTTGCTCACCACAGCCGGAGCATGCGTGAAGATGGGGGGATCAGTCCTCGGGGGAAGACGGGGAAGACGGGGAGTGCCGCAGTGACCACCGTGGGGCCGGCGCGGGCCGGTAGGTCCGGACAGCCGGGCAGTGAGGGCGACGCCGCCGACGACGGCGGGGCGCCCGAGGCGTCCGGCACGCCCGTGGCCGAGGAATCCTCCGGCGGCGGTCCCGGCGCCCGCCGGCCTGCCTGGCGGCGCCCGTCGTGGGCCGTCGTGCCGGACCACCGCCGCATCCGGCGCCGGGTTCTGACCGGGACCGTGCCGGTCACCCTGGGCGTGGCGGCCGTGCTGCACGTCCTGTGGGTGCTGATCTTCGCCAACAGCGGCGGCGACCTCGCCGCCCAGGACGCGTGGGCGGAGTTCGCGCTGCAGCACCCGTCCTCGGCGTACAACCTCGCCTGGTACGGCGGGATGCACCCGGTGTCGTACAGCGTCATCTCGCCCTACCTGATGGCCCAGCTCGGCGTGCGCACCACGATGATGATCGCGGGCACGGTCTCGGCCGGGCTCATCGCGCTGCTGCTCGTGCGCAGCCGGGCGGTGCGGCGGCCGCTGTGGCCGGCGCTGTACGGGGCGTTCGCGCTGCTGTGCAACGCGATCTCCGGCCGGGTGACCTTCGGGCTCGGGATCATGTTCGGGCTGGCGGCCGTGGCCGCGGTCTTCTCGTGGCCGGCGCGCTGGCGCTCGGTGGGCCGCCACCGCTGGTGGCGGGCGGTGCTCGCGGGGCTGATGGCGGGGCTGGCGACGGCGTCGAGCCCGGTGGCCGGCCTGTACGTGGGCATCGTCGCGGCCGCGCTGTGGCTCGGGCGGCGGCGCCCGGCCGCGTACGCGCTGGGCGTCACGCCGGTGCTGGTGGTGGCGCTGTCGGCGTGGCTCTTCCCGTTCTCCGGGCAGCAGCCGATGGCCTTCAAGTCGGCGGTGCTGCCGCTGCTCGCCGGCGTCTTCGGGATGGTGTTCACGCCCAAGTCCTGGCGGACGGCGCGGATCGTCTCGGCGCTCTACATCCTGGGCGTGCTGCTGGTCTGGCTGATCCCGTCCCAGATCGGCACGAACATCTCCCGGCTCGGTCTCGTCTTCGGCGGCGTGGTGCTCGTCGCCGCGCTGACGGAGATGACGGTGCCGCGCTGGTCCGAGCTGCTCAAGCGGGGCCGGATGTGGACGGTCACCGCGCTCGCGATAGTCACGATCACGTCCTGGCAGCTGGCCAACTCCATCAGCGACATCATCCACACCACCCCCGCCGCCTCCTGGGCGCGCGAGCTCGCGCCCCTGGTCGACCGGCTGCAGCGGGTGGACGCCGCGCGCGGCCGGGTCGAGGTCGTGCCCGCGCGCAGCCACCGCGAGGCGTCGGCGCTGGCGCCGTACGTGAACCTGGCGCGCGGCTGGAACCGGCAGGCCGACCTCAAGCGCAACCCCCTCTTCTACGAGGACGGCATGCTCACCGAGGACAGCTACCGCGCCTGGCTCAGCCGCTGGGCCGTCGCGTACGTGGTGCTGCCCACCGGCGAGCCGGACCCCGCGGCCGTCGAGGAGGCCAAGCTGGTCGGCGGCGGGCTGCCGTACCTGCGCGAGGTCTGGTCGGACGACACCTGGCGGCTGTACGAGGTGAAGAACCCCACGCCGTTGGCCGATCCGCCCGCGGTCGTGGAGAGCTCGGACGCGGAGGGGATGACGGTCTCCGTCGCGAAGGCGGGCCCGGTGCTGATCCGTGTGCCGTACTCGCCGTGGCTGGGGCTGCTCGACAAGAACGGCAAGGACATCCGGCCGCCGAAGGCCGGGCCGCACGGCGAGCCGCCGGTGAACGTCAACGGCTGCCTCACCAAGAAGGTGCAGGAGCCGCGCGCGGGCCAGCCCGAGGACGACTGGACGCTGCTGCGCGCCCCGCACGCCGGAACGTACCGGATCGTGGCCCGCTACAAGCTGCCGCGGGGCACGGCGTGCCCGGACGACCTGGCGAAGTGAGCAAGGCGCTGGGCGGGTGACCGGGTGTAGTGGCACGGTCACCCGTTCGCAGCCATCCGACGGAGCCGTTCGGATGATCTCGCGCCATACGGGATGACCTGGTCATACGGCGTGCCGTGCCGGTCTGCCGGGCCGTCGGGGGCCGGTCCCGTCCGGGTGCGGGGCCGCCCGAACGCCGCTTCGCTCGTGCGTGAGGAGCGCGGAATTCCGACTCCTGCTGCGGCACATCGGCGTGCCGCGTCCGCGCTCACGGAGGAAGCATGCGTACTGCACGAGTGCTCGCCGGGGCCGCACTGACCATAGCCGCGATCTCCCTGCCGGCCGCCCCCGCGCTCGCCGACCACTTCGGAAAACTCGAGGTCTCCCCGGGCAGCGTCCGGCCGGGCGCCACGGTCACGGTGAACACCAGCGCCTGCGGCCCGAGCGGTCGCGGCACCGGTGACGCCAGCGCCGTGGGCGGCCCGGCGTCCTTCGAACTGAAGCCGGGCACCCACAAGGAGAGTGTGGTCGGCCAGTTCCAGGTGCCGGACTCGGCGAAGCCGGGCACGTACGGCATCGGCGCCAAGTGCGCCAACGGCAAAGAGGCCACGGGCGACCTCGTCGTCACCGCCGGCAGTCGCGGTGGCGGCAGCGGTGGCGGGGGCGGTGGCGGCTCTTCCGCGTCGCCGTCCGCGATGCCGACCATGTCGTCCAAGCCGTCCATGGCTCCCAAGGGCGGCATGAAGACGGGTGTCGGCGGCACGAGCGAGGACTCCGGCACGGCCGAGATCGTGGCGGGCGCGGCCGTCCTGGCGACCGCCGTCGTCGCGGGCACCTGGTTCCTCCGCCGCCGCGGCACGGGCGACCAGGCCTGATCCCGGAGGAGCCCCGGTGCCGTTCGGCCCCCGCCTCGGCCCCCGCCCCCGCGCCCCGCGCCCGGGGGCGGGGAGCGCGGGGGCGGAACCCCCTCGGCGGTCCGCGGACCGGGAGCCCGCGGACCGCCCCGGCCGGGGCGGAGGGCCGGCGGCTGGGGGCTCGTCCATATGCCGTGTCACGGCGG
>KL569534.1:21647-22748 GCA_000715685.1 Streptomyces lilacinus | reverse complement strand
CCGAGAAACGGCGAAAGGGCGGGACCGGGGCCCCTACAACAGCCCACCCTCCACCAGCAGCCGCCGCACCACCGCCACCGACTCCGCCGACAGCGCCCCCTGCGGCGCCGCCGTAGCCGCACACTCAATGACCCCCAGCAGCCCCAGCGCCGCCTTGAAACCCCCCACCGCCGCGGCACCCCCACTGATCTCCCCCACACCCCCCGCATCCACCAGCGCGAACAGCCCCGCCAGCCGGTCCTGTTCGCCCGCCGCATCCTCCCAGCGCCCCGCGCGGGCGTGCCCGTACAGCCGTACGTACCCCGCCGGGTCCACGTTGCCCAGCCCCGGCACGACCCCGTGCGCTCCCGCCAGCAACGCGGCGTCGACCGTCAGTTCGGAGCCGGTGAGTACGGCGAAGGTCCGGTCGAGGCCGCGCGCCCGCAGGGCGACGAGGAGGCGGCGCAGGGCGCCGAGGTCGCCGCTGCTGTCCTTGAGCCCGGCGAGGGTGCCGTCCTCGGCGAGGGCGAGCAGCGTCGGCGCGTCCAGCTTGGTGTGCGTGTGGGACGGGATGTCGTACGCGACGACCGGCAGCCCGACGGCCGCCCGGATGCGGCGGAAGTGGTCGGCGACCTCGGCCGGATGGGTGCCCGCGTAGAAGGGGGCGGTGGCGACGAGCGCGTCCGCTCCCAGGTCGGCGGCGGCGCGGGCGTGGTCGAGGACGCGCGCGGTCGACATGTCGATGACGCCGGCCAGCACCGGCACCCGTCCCCCCACTGCGGCCACGACCGCCCGCAGGACGGCACGGCGCTGAGCGTCGCTCAGGTGCGCGGCCTCACCGCTGGTTCCGAGCGCGAAGACCGCGTGGGCCCCCGCGCCCAGCACGTGCTCGACGAGCGCGGCGAGCGAACGGTCGTCCACCGCGCCGGTCGGGGTCAGCGGGGTGCACAGCGGCGGAACGACACCGGACAGGGGCACGGGCAGACGCATCGCGGGGCCAGCCTTCCGCTCCGGGGAGGGATGTCCGTTTCCGCGCCGAATCTGTCCGAGTGCGCCATCTCTGTCAAGACCGCGTCAGCTCGTCAAGCACCGGTCGTCAAGACCGCACCGGCTCGTCAAGAC
>KL569534.1:19929-21390 GCA_000715685.1 Streptomyces lilacinus | reverse complement strand
GGCTCGTCAAGACCGCGCCAGCGCCCGCCGGCACAGCCCGTCCGCCGCCCGCGTGGTCTCCGGCAGCCGGAAGCGCGGGGCGAGGCGCAGGGTGTGGGCGCACGCGTGGTCGAGGCTCACGCGGTGGCCGACGGAGACGAAGACGGGCTTGACGCCCTCCTGCGTGCGCAGGGCGCGGCCCACCTCCTCGTCGCCGTCCAGCAGGGGCGAGGTGTCGCCGCGGTGCGGGCCGGGCGGGGTGTGGCGGAAAGTGAAGGGCGTCTTGGCGACACCGATCGTGGGCAGGCCGGTCAGGACGCCGAGGTGGCTGGCGAGGCCGAAGCGGCGGGGGTGGGCGAGCCCGTAGCCGTCGCAGACGACGAGGGCGGGGGTGACGGCGAGGCGCTCGAGGGCGGCGAGCACGGCGGGGACCTCCCGGAAGGCCAACAGGCCCGGGACGTACGGGAAGGAGACCCGGCCGACCGCAGTGGCCTCCTCGACGACCTCGAGCGTGACGCCGTCGAGGGCCACGGCGGCCGCGACGACGACGTCGCGCTCGTCGTCGTAGGCGACGTCCACGCCGGCGACGACGAGCGGGCCGCCGGGCGGCGGACCCGGCTCGTCCAGCACCACCCGCCCCCGGAGCTCGTCCTGGACGGCGGTGGCCTCCGCCTCGGTCGTGGGCCAGCCGGGGGGCGGGGCGTACGGCGTGTGCGACGGTGCGTCAGTCATGGTCGTCCCACGCTACGGGAGTGCCGCGGCGCGCCGGGAGGCGGGACCGCCCGGCCGGCGTCCGGGGCGTAGCCTGTCGATCATGTTCGTACTGGAACTGACGTACATCGCGCCCATCGAGCGCATCGACGCGGCGCTCGCCGAGCACGTGGCCTGGCTGGACGCCCACTACGCGTCGGGGGTCTTCATCGCCTCCGGCCGCAAGGTGCCACGGGACGGCGGGATCATCCTGGCCCTCGGCGACGACCGGGCGAAGATCGAGGAGATCACGCGGAGCGACCCGTTCACGGTGGCGGGCGTGTGCGAGTACACGATCACCGAGTTCATCCCGACGAAGACGGCGCCGCCGCTGGAGCAGTACCGCCAGGAGCCGCCGTCCTGAAGCCGGGACAGCATTAGGGCGCGTCCGGCGGATCTTCGTTACGCGGCACCACGGCGCCCCGTAAGGGGCGCGGGGAACTGCGCGACAAGCCACCACGCGCTCGCAGATGCAGCGCCGCGCTTCGCCCCGGCCCCGGGGCGGGGCACCGCATGATCCACCGGACACGCCCTAATGCCGCCGCATCACGAGGCGGCCGACGCGGCCCTTCTCCCCGGCGGCCCAGCAGCCGGAGCGGGGCGCGCAGTCGACCGTGTCGTACGAGCCGGTGTCGAAACCGCGCCAGGTGCGGCCGCCGTCCCGGGTGATCTCGCTGCCGGTCGGGCCGACGGCGAGGGCCGTGGCGCGGGCGCGGGGCTGTCTCTTATACA
>KL569534.1:19429-19752 GCA_000715685.1 Streptomyces lilacinus | reverse complement strand
CTTGCCAGCCCGCTCAGAGATGTGTATAAGAGACAGCTCCGAGGGCTTGCCGGCGCGGTAGTCGCCGCCGACCGCCAGCCCGTGCGTACGGTCGCGGAAGGCGAGCCCGAAGACGCCGCGCGCCGCGTCCCCGGCGGGCACGGGCGCGTCGGTGACGGTCCAGGTGCGGCCGCGGTCGGCGGAGTGCAGCACGCGGGAGGTGGCACCACCGCCGGTGGCGATCCAGGCGTCGCGGGGCCCGGAGCTCACCACGCACTGGCCGCTGGCGGCGAAGGCCGCCTCCCCGGGCAGCGCGGCGGGCATGCCGGCGGCCGAATTCAGCC
>KL569534.1:16424-19135 GCA_000715685.1 Streptomyces lilacinus | reverse complement strand
GTCCGGAAGACACCGTCCACGGGGTCGCCGAGCGCGATGCCGCGGCGGCGGTCGAAGAAGGTGACGCAGTCGTAGAAGGCCTTCGGGTCGGTGTTGCGGAAGGCTTCGCTCCAGGTCGTGCCGCCGTCGTCGGTGCGGAAGATGCGCGAGGCCTCGCCCTCGCCGATGGCCAGGACGACCGCGTGCCGCGCGTCGAACGCCTCGACGTCGCGGAACTCCAGCGTCCCGGCGCCGGGCGGCGAGACGTTCCGCCAGCTGCGACCGCCGTCCCGGGTGAGCAGCACCGTGCCCTTGGTGCCGGCCACCCACGCCGTGGCGCGGCTGACGGCCGCGAGTCCGCGGAAACGGGCGTCGGTGCCGGTGTCCTTGACCTCCCACGCCGGGGCCTCCCACGCCGGGGCGGCCCCCGCCGGGGCGGCCCCCGCCGGGTGCGGGGCGGCGTGGGCCGGTGCCGTACCGGCCAGGGCGAGGGCGGCTCCGCAGACGGCCGCCGCCACCGTACGGATCGTGCGGATCGTTCGTATCGACTTCCCCATCCGTCTCATGGGCGGGGAGGCTAGCGGAGCCGAAAACAGCGCGGGAAGCCCCCGGGAGCGAGCAAGCCTTCGACCGGAAATCGTCAAAGTTTCATCCTTTCGGCCGGGCACGGGTGGCCGTACGGGCGATCCCCAGGACCGTGGCCACCGCCTAACGTGGGCGGGATGAGCGACTCCTCTCTGCCGACCCCGGCCCCGGCCCCGGCCCCGAGCGTGATCGCGTGATCGCGTACGCGCTGGTGGTGGCCGCCGTGACCGCGCTGGGCCTGTCCTTGCGCCACCGCGACGCGGAGCGGGCCCGGGCGGAGGCCGCGGCGCGCGAGGCGGAGCGGCTGGAGCTGGCCGGTGAGCTGCACGACTTCGTCGCCCACCACCTGGCGGCGATCACCCTGCTGGCCGGGGCTACGGAGCCGCTCGCGCGGGACGAGCGGGTGGCGGCGTCGCTGCGCGACATCCAGGAGGCCGGCGACGAGGCGATGACCGGCGCCCGGCGCCTGCTGAAGGTGCTGCGGCAGGACCGGGCCCACCGTTCGCCCCTCCCCCGCCCGGACCGCACGGCCGAGCTCGTCGAGGCGTTCCGCACGGGCCGCCCGGGGACGCGCGTCACCCTGCGCGACGAGGCCGGGCCGGCCCCCGAGCTGGCGGCCTCCGTGCACCGCATCGTCGGCGAGGGCCTGGCCAACGTGGCCGAGCACAGTCCGGGCGCCTCGGCCGTGGACGTGACGGTGCGACGCTCCGGCGAACGGCTGTTCGTCTCCGTACGGGACGACGGCGGCGCAACCCGCCGCCCCGCTTCCCGCGTCTCCTTGGTACCGGAGGACCGCCGCGGCGGGCTGGGCCTGGTCGGCATCGGCGAGCGCGCGGACGCCCTCGGGGGCTCGCTGACGGCCGGGCCGGTGCCGGGGGGCGGATGGGAGATGCTCGCGGTTCTGCCGCTGCGGTAGGGCCTCACGGAGGGGGATGTGCGTAGCGATTCACGGAACTCGTCGGCAAATGTCTTCTTTTTCAAGGGCCGTGACGCAGCTCACGGTTGATTCATGTGCACGGCCACGATCGTTCCACCGTCTCACCATGAAGAGAAGGGGAAACCGCGGCGGCACAGCAGCGACTGCAGCAGCAACAGCGGCACGAAGGCGCACCACCGGGAAACCATCGCAAGGGAGCTGGCGTTGACCACTGTCATTGAACAGGCTGTCCAGGCACGGATCATCGCGTCGGCTCCGCCGTCCCGGACGGTTCCCGCGCATCTTCGCTACGAGCACTCCGACCCGTTCGCGGTGCGCGTCGTCTTCCCGCCCGCGGCCTCCCTCGACGGCGCGGAGGTCCAGTGGACCTTCGCCCGGGACCTGTTGGCCCGGGGGCTGCTGCGGTCGGCCGGCGGCGGCGACGTCCGCGTGTGGCCCTGCGGGCCGCACCGCACGGTGCTGGAGTTCCACGCGCGGGAGGGCGTGGCGATGGTGCAGATCGACACTCCCGAGCTGCGCGCGTTCCTCGCCCGTACGTACGCGCAGGTCCCGGCGGGCGGGGAGGCCGGGCACCTGGACGTGGAGGGCGACCTCGCGGCCCTGCTGCGCCAGGCCTGAGGCCTCGGGCGCAGCACCTCTGCACCGATTGCACCGGCTGCGCCTCTACGGCACGTACGCGAGCCAGTCGGTGCCCGGCAGCGGGTGCGGGTGCCAGGCGCGCGCGTACGGCGGCAGGTAGGGGTCGTTGGTGTCGTACAGCAGCGCCGTGGGGACGCGGGAGGCGGCGTCGACGATCTGGGCGGTGGTGTGGGAGCGGTTGTTGCCCATGGTCTGCGCGGAGACGCACCCCGCCTCGTAGGCGACGGGCTGGGCGCGCGGGCCGGTCACCAGGCAGGGGGCCCGCACGCCCAGGCGTCCCAGCTCGTCGGCGGCGCGCCGGTAGCGGACGACCGTGTCGCGGGCGTCGGCGGTGTTCACCCGCAGCTCCTTGAGCTGCACGGTGAGATGGGCGGCGAGCAGCGCGCACAGCAGGCCGACGACGGCGTACCGGCGCCCGCCGGCGCGCACGGCTCCGGCCGCGCGCGCCGCGAGGTCGGCGACGGGCAGGGCGAGCAGCGCGTACGAGGGCAGCAGGAAGCGCGGTGCGGCGTAGTCGAGCAGGAGCAGGTACGGCACGGCCAGGGCGACAGCGCAGGCCACCGGCAGGACG
>KL569534.1:13850-16094 GCA_000715685.1 Streptomyces lilacinus | reverse complement strand
ACCACAGGGAGTGGGCGACGGAGGGGCCGGCGATGTGGCAGGGGCGGCACAGCTGGGGCCCGTTGAGGGCGCGGTGGGCGGCTCGCAGCCCGGCGCCGAGGTGCTCGCCCATGCCGCCCTCGGTGGCGCTGGACACCGCCAGCCGCCGGCCGACGCCGCCGAACCGCACCCAGGCCTCGGCCACCCACTGGGCCCCGCCCAGCGCGAGCCCGCCGAGCACGGCGCCCGCGGTGCCGGGCCGGCGCCAGTCCCGTACGCACGCGCAGGCGGCGAGCAGCGGCAGGGCGAACCAGCCGGCGTCGGGGGCGCGCAGCAGCGCGAGGGCGGCGAGCAGCGCGGCGACGGCCACGAGGGCCCGGCGGCGCCCTTCGGTGGCGCGGCGGACGCGCAGGAACCAGCCCACGGCGGCCACCGCCACGAGCGCCACCCAGAGGTTGGGCATGACCTCGGGGCCGCTCAGCACGGTGATCCACAGCCCGACGAAGAGCAGCGCGGCGAGCGCGACGCGCCCCTTGTCGAGCAACGGCTCCCACACCTTGAACGCGGCGTACAGCGCGGCCGACGACAGCAGCACCAGCACCACGCGCAACACGGTCACGGACGGGGTGACGGCGACGACCGGCGCGACGAGGAAGCTGATGCCGCGCGACCTGGGGGCGCTGAAGAAGGCGGCCGGACTGCGGGGGTCCACCTGCGAGAGGTAGACGCTCTCGTCCCAGCCGAGGTCCATGTGGGCGACGGCATAGCACAGTTGCAGCACGGCGTACGAGACGGCGACGGCCGCCAGACGCCGGTCGATTGTTGCCATGCCCCCTTTTACCAGGCCCTACCAGAGGGTGGCCTCCCCGGACGCCCGCGCACGGGCCAGCGAGGCGGCGATCTCCGCCTCGGCGGCGGTCCGCCCGGCCCAACAGGCGGTCTCGGCGGACTTGCCGGGTTCGAGCTCCTTGTACACCTCGAAGAAGTGCTGGATCTCCAGCCTGTCGAACTCGGGAAGGTGTCTGAGATCCCGCACGTGCTCGTGCCGGGGATCGGCGGAGGGCACGCACAACACCTTGTCGTCCTCGCCCTGTTCGTCCCGCATCCGGAACATCCCGATCGCCCGACACCGGATCACGACCCCGGGAAACGTCGGATCCCCGGCGAGCACGAGCGCGTCCAACGGCTCTCCGTCGGCGCCGAGCGTCCCGTCGATGTAGCCGTAGTCGGCCGGGTAGCGGGTCGAGGTGAACAACATCCGGTCGAGCCGGATACGCCCCGATTCGTGGTCCATCTCGTACTTGTTGCGGCTGCCTTGCGGAATCTCCACGACAACGTCGAACTCCACGGGCTCCTCCGAAGGGGTCGGCCGAATCCCCATGGTGGCGCGTTCCACCCCTTGCCCGCCACGGTGCGTCCGCACCCAAGCGGAGCCGGATCACGCCGCTTTGAGGGCACCCGGGCCGCCGGGGACGCACTCCTCCGCCGCGCCGGCGATCGGCACGCACGACGCCCCTGCCGTGGGAAATCCCTCCGCTGCAACGGCGAGCACGCCCAACGACACGTACCGGCGGTGCCGAACCCACCACAGCCCCGGGGTGCACGCGCCCCTCAGTCGGCCTCCGGACCCGACCCGCTCGGCACCAAACTGCGGCCGCGCTGCCGCGCGCCCGGCAGCACCGGTGCGGGGGCGCCCTCCGCCCGGGTGCCGGTGCCGGCCATCACCACGATGCCGCGCGCACCGGTCGCACCGGCCGTACTGGTGGCACCGCCCGCACCCGCCGCCCCCTCCGGGGCCCGCGCGGCCGAGACCATGGTTCCGCCCGCGCTGCGCAGGGTCAGCGTGATCACGCCCGCCGCGGCCACCGCGCCCGCCGTGGCGGCGAGGAGGCCGCCGGGGATGCCGTAGCGGAAGGCCTCGCCGAGGGCGACGACGCCGACGGCCGCGGCGACGACCGGGTTGACGACGGTGACGGTCGCCAGCGGTGCGGCGAGGCCCGCGCCGCGGTAGGAGGCCTGGGACAGGAGCATGCCGGCGGAGGCGAGGAGCGCGATCGCGCCGAGCGTCGGCAGGAGCGCGGCCGCGTCCATGCCGCGCTCGGCCCAGTCCTCGGCGACGGCCTTGGTGAAGACCGACGCCATCCCGAACGCGGCGCCGGCCGCCGTCGCGAGCACCACGCCCCGGACGACCGGCCGCCGCACCCGGCGCGCGGCGAGCGCCAGTACGGCCATGGCACCGAGGACGACGGCCGCGAGGACGGGCCG
>KL569534.1:11704-13675 GCA_000715685.1 Streptomyces lilacinus | reverse complement strand
GGTGCCGAGCGACGGCGAGTCGGCGCGCACCGGGCCCGTCAGGCTCAGCAGCCCGGCCAGCCCCGCCGTGGCGAGGAGCGCGCCGCGCCAGCCGGCGGCGCCGACGGGGCGGCGGACGAACAGCGCGGCCATCGGCAGCGCGAAGACGATGGTCAGCGCCCCCAGCGGCTGGACCACGCTCAGCGGCCCGTACGCGAGCGCGACGACGTGCAGCCCGGCGCCCAGCCCGGTGAGGGCGACCGCGCCCCACCACCCCGCCCGGCGCAACGGCGCATACGCGCCGCCGCCCGCGCTCGTCGCGGCGACGCGCTCCTGCACGATGGCCGCCCCGGCGTAGCAGACGGCGGACACCAGGCTGAGCAGCACCGAGATCAGCAGTGCGCTCACGACCGCCCTCCGGGGCGCGTCGCGCCCGCCCGTGTTCTGTGGTTCGTCCCCTGGCGTTGCATACCTTCCACGATGCCTCCATCGGCCGCTTCCGTCGTCGTACTTGAGTACGGGCTTTTCCGTACTCCCAATGGAGTACGACCGCGCCTCAAGACGGAGTCGCCTGTGTTATGAGGCATGCCATGGGGCGCCGGTCGCAACGGCGCGCCTTGCCTGCGCATTGCACGCCGGGATATCCGAATGACTATCGGCCAATTTTGAGCGTAGATCGTCTACACATTTCTGGACGCCCCCGAAAAACCCGCTGCCCGTTCGCCGGCGACCTGAAATACCATGGCGTCGAGCCCACTTGTACGAAATATCCGACAGGGCTCGAACGGGGAAAAGCAACACGCTTTACGGGGGGAACCATCAATGTCCGGCAACGCTTCGGTCTGGCATGCCCACACCGGCGATGAATACGAACAGCGGGGAGGCCGCGTCACCGTCATCGGGGCCGGCATGTCCGGCCTCGTGACGGCCTTCGAACTGGAGCAACTCGGCTACCGCGTCGAGGTCCTGGAAGGCAACACCCGCATCGGTGGACGTATCCTCACCCACCGGTTCGGCAGCACCCCGGGCGCACCGTCCGTGGAGCTCGGCGCCATGCGCATTCCGCTCCATCACCACCACACCCTCGAATACATTCGGCGGGCGGAACTCGACGGGAAACTCCGCACCTTCACCACACTCCTGTCGGAGGAAAACGCCTACCTCCACACCACGGACGGTTTCATCCGCATCCGGAACGCCTCCCGTCCACTGCTCGAGAACTTCCGTCGCGAGCTCGAACACTTTCTCCCCGAACACCGCTACGACGACGGCACCCTCGTATTCGGCGCCTGGCTCACAGCCATCGTCGACGCCATCGCCCCGCCGGACCTGCGCGCGGCACTCCGCGAGGACCTGCGCCGTCAACTGCTCGACCTGGTGGCCCGCGTCGACCTCTCCCCTCACCTTCGGGGAGCGGCGGCCGACCGGGTCGACCTGCATTCGCTGTTCTCCGCGCACCCGGGAATTCGCGCGGGCTGCAGCGGCCGGCTCAACAGTTTCCTGGACGACATCCTCGCCGAGACCAGCCCCGATCTGCTGCGGCTCGACGGCGGAATGGACCAGCTGCCCCACCGGCTCGCCGAGCGGCTCCGCGGCCCGGTCCGCCTCGGGCACCGGGTCACCGGGATCGACGTGCGCGGCGACCACGTCCGGCTGCGGATCCGGGTCGGCGGCCGCACGGTCGTACGGCGCACGGACCGGGCCGTGTGCACCGTGCCCTTCCCGGCCCTGCGCCGCCTGCGCCTGCGCGGCCTGGACGCCGACAAGAAGGCCGTGCTGCGGGACGTCCACTACTGCCCGGCCACCAAGGTGGCGTTCCACTGCCGGACCCCGTTCTGGCGGGAGAGCGGCATCCGGGGCGGGGCCTCCTTCACCGGCGGCCGCATCCGCCAGACCTACTACCCGCCCGTCGACGGCGACCCGGGGCGCGGCGCCGCCCTCCTCGCCAGCTACACCATCGGGGACGAGGCCCGGCGCCTGGGCCGGATGTCG
>KL569534.1:10085-11439 GCA_000715685.1 Streptomyces lilacinus | reverse complement strand
GGGCCCGCCGCCACCGCCTGGTCCTCGACGAGCTCGGCGCCATGCACCCCGAGCTGCTCTCGCCCGGCATGGTGCTGGGCGCGGTGAGCGTGGCCTGGGGCGACGACCGTTGGAGCCCCGGCTGCGTCACGCGCTGGGGCAAGACCACCGCCGAGTGCGAGGAGGAGCGGCTGCGGACCGCCCGGCCGGTGGGCCGGCTCTTCTTCGCGGGCGAGCACTGCTCGACGACGCCCGCGTGGATCGAGGGAGCGATCGAGTCCGCGCTGCGGGCCGTCGGCGAGGTCGCCGGCCTCGAGCCCGTCCGTCGTCCTCCGGCCGTCACCACCCGGCCCGACACCGCGGGAGCGTTGTGATGAGCGTGTTCGATCTGCCCCGGCTGCACTTCGCCGGGATCGCGACGGCGAAGCCGCCGACCGGGCCCCGCAGCGGGCTCGTCGACCTGGCCGCCGGCCGGGCGCTGACCGACACCGGTCCGTTCCCGGTCGAACGGCCCGCCGCCGAGTACCACGACTGGCTGCAGGGGCGCGGCCCCCGCTTCGACGGGGCCGGACGGCCCTGCCCGGACGGGGAGTTCAGCGCCGCCAAGGGCTGGAACTTCGACGGCAACGGCCACTTCTGGCTGGACGCGGCGATCGTCTCCGTCGAGCTCCCGGGCGCGCCGCCCGGGGGCCCGCCCGACACCGCCGACCCGGTGGTCGGCCGCGGTGTGGACGTGTGGGGGCACTACAACGACTATCTGCGCACGACCGTCAACCGGGCCCGGGTCTTCGACCTCGACCCGGCCTCGCGGTGGACGACGGCCCTGATGATCGGGCAGTTCGGCTTCGGCCGCCTGGGGCGCTCGCACGACGACGGCTACCTGCTCACCGGGCCCGTCGGCGGCTTCCAGCCGCCGCGCTGGGTGGACTTCGGCCGCGTCCTCGACGTCGGCGAGCACGTGCTGGCGCGGGAGCTGCGCTACTGCGCGGTCCACCAGTTCGTGGTGACGCCGTCGGACGACACGGGCGCACTGGGCTGGCTGCCGGGCGCCGACCGCTCGCCGGCCGTCGGCGCGCTGCGGGAGGCGGTGGAGGGCGGGGCGGACGGCCTCGTCGTCCAGTTCGCGCTGGACAACATGGCCTCGCCGCTCGCCCCGGACACACCCGGCCGCTGGCGGGTGCGCGGCACGATCGCGCCCTGGGGCTCCCACGAGCTGCGCTCGTACCCGGCGGGCCGGCTGCTCGCCCCGCGCGCCGGCGCGCGCGGGGTGCTGCACCACCTCACCGCGGACGTGGCCGAGGGCCGCGCCGCGTTCAACATGATCTCCGCCGTGCCGATCACCTCCCGGGTCCGGGAGGCCGGCCCCGGGCCCCTG
>KL569534.1:4992-9838 GCA_000715685.1 Streptomyces lilacinus | reverse complement strand
CCGCTGGACACCGGCGATCTGGAGCTGCGCACGGCAGGGTCCGACCGGCTGGTGGCCCGGCTGCCGGCCGGTACCTACGACGGCGAGCTCACCTCGGGCATCGTCACCGTGCCCGCCGAGCCGGGCTGGGAGGCCGCCGCGGACGAGGCACTGTGCCTCACGACCGCGACCGGCCGCCGGCGCACGGCGCTGCTGACCGAGCGCGAGATCAACATCCAGAGCGACGACGCGCTCGTGACCCTCCACCACCGCGACCGCGCGCACGGCCGCGACCACGCGGTGGACATCCCGCTGCGCTCCTATGTGCGCGGACGCCCGGCCAGCGCCGGCCGCGTCCACGTCCGCCAGTACTTCAACCCCCGCGCCCTTCCCGCGGACCCGCGCGCCGGGGCGGCGGAGGCCCGCTGCGACGACGCGGTCCTCGTGGGAATGCGCGACGGCGGGGACACGGAAGGGGCTGCCGACTACGCCCCGGAGTGCGTCGTGACGACCGACGAGCACGGGCACGGCCTGCTCTCCCTGCGCGGCGAGGCGGCCGGCACCTGCCGGATCCTGCTCTCCGCCGACCCCGCCGACCGACCCGTCCCCGACCCCGGCGCCCCGGGCTCGGCCTGGACGGCGTACGACGACGAGGACGCGCTCGGCTACTGGGCGGGCGCCGGCGCCCTGGCCGTACGCGTCCTGCCCGACGACTGGCACCTGGACGACGTGCCGCGCGCCGACGTCGACTTCGACCTGCTGCACCGGGAGGTCTTCGCGTACTACGAACACCTCTCCACCTTCATGCGCTCGGACGTCTTCAGCCTCGCCGACCGCTGCAAGGTGGAGACGTACGCCGAGCTGATGTGGCAGATGTGCGATCCGCGCAACAAGTCCAAGACGTACTACATGCCGCCGACCCGGGACCTCTCCGACCCCAAGGCCCGCCTGCTCCTCGCCTACCTGCGCAACCACCAGGCCCGGTCCAGGCCCCCGGTGACCGCCCCGGCCGTCCTCGGGACGGGCCCGGCGATCACCACGCGCGGCGAGCTGACGGCCGTGCTGAAGCAGGCCGCCACGCTCGAACTGGCGGTGATGCTCCAGTACTTGTACGCGGCGTTCTCCGTGCCCACGCACGGCGCGGGGCGGGAGTACGTACGGCGGGGGCAGTGGACGGCGGAGCAGCTGGAGCTCGCGTGCGGGCAGGGCGGGGCCACACCGGACGACGGGATCCGCGGGACGCTGTTGGACGTCGCGCGCGAGGAGATGATCCACTTCCTGCTGGTCAACAACATCCTCATGGCGACCGGCGAGCCCTTCCACGTCCCCGTCATCGACTTCGGCACGCTCAACGGCGAGCTGCCCGTGCCGCTGGACTTCGCCTTGGAGGGCCTGAGCGTCGGCAGCGTGCAGCGGTACATCGCCGTCGAGCAGCCGGCGGGCCTCACCCCCGAGGTGCGCCGCGAGGACGGTCCGCGCCCGGGCGGGGTGCGGCCGCTCGGCTTCGCGTGGGGCTCGGTGAGCGAGCTGTACGCCGGCATCCGGGAGGGGCTGCGGCGCGTGCCGGACCTGTTCCTGGTGGAGAAGGGGCGCGGGGGCGGCGAGCACCACGTCTTCATGCGCGAGTCGGTCAACACCGTCCATCCCGACTACCAGTTGGAGGTCGACGACCTGTCCAGCGCCCTCTTCGCGGTGGACTTCATCACGGAACAGGGCGAGGGCGGGGCCCTGGGCGACGCCGCGCCCTCGGACACCTCGCACTTCCAGAGCTTCCTGCGGATCGGCGAGGTGCTCACCGGCGAACGGGTCCCCGGGCCGCACGGCCGGCTGCTGCCGTGGAACCCCGCCTATCCGGTCCTGCGCAACCCCACGCTGGGGGCGGGCGACGCGGCGAAGGACGCGATCACGGACCCGGAGGCGTGGACGGTGGCGCGGCTGTTCAACCGCTCGTACCACCTGATGCTGCAGCTGATGGCGCAGCACTTCGGCCAGAGCCCGGACGGCAGCCTGCGGCGCTCGAAGCTGATGAACGCCTCGATCGACGTGATGACCGGCATCATGCGCCCGCTCGCCGAGCTGCTGGTGACGATGGAGTCGGGGCGGCGCGGCCGCACGGCCGGCCCCACGTTCGAGCTGGACACCGTGCCCGCCTTCGTCCCCCGCCCCGACGTGGCGCGCCGCGTGCTGGCCCTGCGCTTCGACCACCTCGCGGCGGCGGCCCGCAAGTGCGAGCCGGTGCCCGCGCAGGTGCCGGACATGGCGGCCTTCCACGCCGACTTCTTCCGACGGGAAGGGAAGTAGGCATGAGCGGACATGTCGATAAAACGGGCGGCCTGCCGGCCTTCCGCACGGCGGACGTCGACGTACGGGACCCGTACCCCCTCTACCGGCGCTACCGCGAGCAGGACCCGGTCCACCGGTCCGGCGACGACTGGTACCTCTTCCGCCACGACGACGTGGCCCGCGTGCTCACCAGCCGGCACTACGGGCGCGGCGCGCTGCCGGCGCGGCTGCCGGAGGAGCACCACCACCTGCGGCGGATGGCGGGCAACTGGATGGTCTTCATGGACCCGCCGGCGCACACGCGGGTGCGTGCGCTGGTGGCGAAGAGCTTCACGCCGCGCATCGTGGAGGGGTTGCGCCCCCGGATCCAGGAGCTGGCCGCCGGGCTGGTCGCCGGGCTCGCCGAGGACATCGCCACCTCGGGCAGCGCCGACCTCGTGGGACGCTTCGCGGCGCCCTTCCCCATCCTCGTCATCAGCGAACTGCTGGGTGTCCGGCGGGAGGACAGGCCGTGGTTCCGCGCCCGGGCGGTGGACCTCCAGCAGGCCACCAGTTCCCGGGTGGGCCGCCGGTCCGACGGCTTCGCCGTGGCCGACGCGGCGGCGCGGGAGCTCGGCGCGTACTTCCGTACGGAGCTCGCCGGGCGCAGGGCGGGGCGCAGCCCGAACGCGACGGACCTCATCGCGGGCATGCTGCGGTCGGAGGAGAACCTTCCGCTGGGGGACGACGTGCTGGTCGGCACGTGCGTCCACCTCCTGACGGCCGGGCACGAGACGACGACCAACCTCCTGGCCAAGGGCCTGCTGGCGCTGCTGGCCCATCCGGAGCAGCAGGCGCTGGTGCGGTCGCGGCCGGAGGTGCTGCCGGGGGCGGTGGAGGAGCTGGTGCGGTACGACTCGCCGGTGCAGATGATCAATCGGTGGGCCGGGGAGGACGACGAGATCGGCGGCCGGTCCGTGGCGCGGGGCACCAAGGTCACCCTCGTTCTGGGCTCGGCCAACCGCGACCCGGACCACTTCCCGGACCCCGACCGCCTGGACGTCGGCCGCGACGCGCGCCGGCACTCCGGCTTCGGCATGGGCATCCACTACTGCGTCGGAGCCCCGCTGGCCCGCGCGGAGGCGGAGATCGGCCTGGCGGAGCTGCTGCGCGGCCTGCCCGGGATCGCCCTGGCGGACCGGGGCGCGGACGGGTCCGAGCCGCTGCGGTACGCGCAGGACCTGGTCTTCCACGGCCCGGAGAGGATGCTGCTGACGAGCCGGCTCAAGCCTTGGGGGTGAACCACCGCCTCAGATAGGCGTCCAGGGCCGGGCGGTCCGTCGCCCGCGCGCGCAGCCCCACGTGCCCGTCGGGCCGCACCAGCAACATCGTGCCGGTGGGGAGCACACCGGCGTGTCCCCTGCCGGCGCGGATGCCGAAGGCCTCGACGGGGGCCGCGTACCGGCCGGCCGCCCGGCGCGCCGCGGCGGTGTCGGCCTCGCCTTCGACGAGCAGCGTCCACCGGTCGTACGACAGCAGGTCGTGCAGCCGACGCTGCCGGCCGCCCTGGGTGACCGGCACGTCGGGCACCCGGTCCCCGGCGCGCGTCCCGCCGCGGCCGCCGCCGGGCGCGCTGCGGCGGTGGTGCCGCGCGAGCTCGCTGAGCAGGGTCCGGCCCCGCCGGGTGAACCCCTCGCTGCGCAGCAGCGCCGGCCCGGCGAGCCGCATCGCGGCGAGCGTGAGCCGGGAGGCCGGCAGCTCCATGACGTTGCGGCGCATCTGGCGCATCACCTCGAGGGCGATGCCGCGCTGCTCCGTCGAGTAGGTGTCGAGCAGCGCGTCGCCGGCCCAGCCGTGGTGCACGGACGCGAGCTTCCAGGCGAGGTTGTGCGCCCCCCGCAGACCGGTGTTGAGCCCGCGCCCCCCGACCGGGGCCCAGGTGTGGGCGCTGTCGCCCGCGAGCAGGGCGGGCCCCACGCGCAGCGAGGCGGCGACGCGGTCGTGGAAGCGGGCCCTGTTGAACCACGGCGGGACCGTCGGCACCAGGCGCAGCTCGGGGTCGTGCGCGGCCGCGGCCACGAGGTCGCGCATCTCCTCGAGGCCCGGCGGCCCCACCGGCTGCGGCTCCGGGTCGTCGAGGAAGCAGAAGTAGCGGTATCCGCCGCCCGGCCTCGGCGAAGCGATGAGACAGGTGCGGTGTTCGAGGAAGAAGTAGGTGGTGTCGGGCTCTGTGGCGTACTGCCACTCGGGGTTCGCGTTGATCTGCACGGCCTGCAGGTTCTCGCGCCGCTCGCCCTCGAAGGGGATGCCCAGCGTCTTCCGTACGAGGCTGTGCGCGCCCTCGCAGCCCACCACCCACCGGCAGTCGATGGTGCCGAGCTCGCCCCCGGGCCCCCGCACGTCCACCGCGGCCCCGTCGCCCCGCACCCGCAGGGCCACTGCCTCTGTCGACCAGCGCACCTCGGTCCCCAGCTCGGCCAGCCGCTCGGCCAGCAGGGCCTCCGTGGCGATCTGCTCGATGGACAGCGGCTGCGGGAAGGCCGTCCCCTCCATCCCCACGGACTGCCACCCCACGCACCGCCCCCGCACTGTCTCTTATACACAT
>KL569534.1:3078-4706 GCA_000715685.1 Streptomyces lilacinus | reverse complement strand
CAGCCCGCTCAGAGATGTGTATAAGAGACAGGTCCAGGTCCCGCAGCACCTCCAGCGCCCGCTGCCAGATGACGCTGGCCCGCACCTCCCGCTTGGTGGCGGGCTCCTTCTCGACCACCACCACACCCAGCCCGTACTGCCGCAGCCCCACGGCCAGCGCCAGCCCCGTGGGCCCGGCCCCGACGACCACGACATCCCGGCAGAAGTCCCGCATCGGCCCTCCCCGTTCGCTGCCCTCATGGTCCGGGACGGGAGGGTGCGGGATCAATGGGGCGCATTCGGACGCATGCCCGGAGAGCGCCGCCAAATGGCGGATCTCCCCGACCTCCCGCATCCTCGATGAGTGGGACGAAGCGAAGGAGGATTCACCATGGGAAAGGTTCCTGCCGACAAGGTCTTCACCGCAGAGGAAGCGGCCAAGTTCAAGGCCGACGTCGTGGCGCGCGACGAAGCGAAGCAGTGGCGTTTCTCGGGCAACTTCAACGACCCCACCGAAGCGGTGGACTTCGTGAATCGCGACCCGGCTCAAGGAGCCGGCGAAGCGATCTTCGGTGTCAGCGGCGATCTGACCCCGGTGTGGATCTTCGTCTAGCAGCCGAGAAGACCGTCCGGCAAACAGAAAAGCCCCAGCTGAGCTGGGGTTTTTCTCTGGTGTCCGAGGCGGGGAACCGGCTGCGAGAGTGAGCCGCCGTTGCCGGGAACGAAACCGATCGTTGTCCGGATCAGCCAGGGATTTCTCTGCGTTCCTCTCAACGAATGGGGTTCACCGTGCGCTCTGTGCGTCCTCGGATCCGGTGGAATGCCGTTGTCGCCGGTGTTGCCTCGGCCGGCCTCGTGGGCCTGCTCCAGACTCCGGCCGCCCCCGCCTCGCACGACCGTCGCGAGATCTCCGACTGCCTGGGCAAGGAGGACGGCTACGACCGCGGGCTCTTGCTGAACAACAAGGAATGGGCGCGGGCCGAGAACCGCCGTCTGGGGTACAGCAGGTACGCGACATGTCGTTTCGTCATCACGCACAGGTCCCGGTACGTGGACTTCGAGCAAAGGGCCGTGTCGGACACCTACGGCGCCTGCGCCGGACCCGCATGGAGTGTCGAGCTGCTGGTCAACGAGTCCGTGGCCAGGTCGAAGGCGAAGTCGCGCGAGAGGGAGAGGCTCAGGAGGCGGGAGCGGTCGATCGAGAAGGACGTCTCGGGACTGATCTCGGCGGCCATCGCGAACGTGCTGGACATCAGCCTCGGCAACGACGCCACCGTAGGCCGCCTGGAAGCCGAGGAACACACGCATCGGCACGGCGAGACCACGGAGTGGACCGACACCAAGACCGAGGAAAAGAAGAACATCGTCGGCATCCCCGAGGGAAAGAGGGTGTACCTCCAGTCCGCTCCGTGGCTTCGGAGGAGCTCCGGCTACCTGGAGATGAGCTACTGGGGCGGCGAGTCCGACGGTCGCGGCAGGGTCGTGAAGAAGATCGACCTGACGACCCATACACCGATCCTGAGGGCGGGCAAGAAGCCGCGCATGGACTATCAGACCCGGTGGATGGAGTGCCCGAAGAACCCCGAGAAACAGAAAAACCCCAGCTGAGCTGGGGTTTTCTACTGGTGTCCGAGGGGGGACTTGAACCC
>KL569534.1:0-2765 GCA_000715685.1 Streptomyces lilacinus | reverse complement strand
GGTGTTTGTCTCTGCGGGGTGTTCCCCGCGGCGACATGGATAACTCTACCAAGGTTTCGGAGTGGCTTTGACCAGGGGTTTCGTGGGGGCATACGCGGCGCTTACCCACAAGGCGGACACTTCGGCCATCGGATCGGCCGGGGAAGCGCCGCGCCGGGGTCAGGGCATCAGGTGGTAGTCCGGGAAGTTGCCCGGCAGGCGCTCCTCCTCGGCGGCGGTCGCCGGCTGGGTCACCGCCTTCACCAGCAGCTCGCCGCCCACGAAGGCGCCGCGCCAGGAGGCGCCGAAGCCGCCGAAGAGCTCGTCGCGGTCGCCGCGGGAGCGCGGTCGGCCGTGGCCGGTCTTGAAGGCGCGGATCTGCGGGGACAGGCGCTCGTAGTCGGCCGGGTCGTCGCAGGAGAGGGTGGCGACGAGGGCGCCGTTGCTGGCGTTCATGGCGGAGAGCAGTTCGGCCTCGGTGTCGACGAGGACGATCGTGTCGACCGGGCCGAAGGGCTCGGCGTGGTGGAGCGGGGAGGCCGGGGGCGGGTTGAGGAGGGTGACGGGGGCGACGTAGGCGCTGGTGTCCTGGCCGGGCAGGAAGCGGGCGGCGGACAGGTCGCCGCGGTGCAGCGGTATCGCCCCGCGGTCGACGGCCTCGGCGATCTGGTCGTTCAGCTCCTTGGCCTTCGCGGCGTTGATCAGCGGGCCGAAGTCCAGCTCCGGGAGGTCGTCCGCCGGTGACTCCACGGCCAGCGGGTGACCGAGGCGCACCTCGCGCACGGCGGGCAGGTAGTGGGCCAGGAAGTCCGCGAAGGCCGTGCGCTGGACGACGAAGCGGGGGTAGGCGGTGCAGCGCTGCTTGGCGTAGTCGAAGGTCTTGCGGATCTGCGGGGCCAGGGCGTCCCAGTCGGTGAAGCGCCAGATGCCCCAGGTGTTGAGGCCCTCCTGTTCCAGGACGTGGCGCTTGCCCAGGTCGGCGACGGCGGTGGCGACGCGGGCGCCGGTGTCGCGCCCGCCGACGAAGGAGACGCAGCCGATCTCCGGGGCGCGTACGAGCGCCTCCGACAGCTCGCCGCCGCTGCCGCTGACGAGGGTGAACGGCAGGCCCTCGCGGGCCGCGAGGGCACAGGCGAGGGTCAGGCAGGCGAGGCCGCCGTCGGTGGGCGTCTTGGCGATGACGGCGTTGCCGGCGAGCGCCTGGACGAGCATGGCGTGGACGAGCACGCTCATGGGGTAGTTCCAGCTGGCGATGTTGCTGACCGGGCCGGGCAGCGGGACCCGGCCCGCGGTCATGCGGTCGATCCCGTCGGCGTACCAGCGCACGCCGTCGATCGCCCGGTCGACGTCCGCCCGCGCCAACCGCCACGGCTTGCCGATCTCCCAGACGAGGAGGAGGGAGAGGAGGTCGCGGTGCTCGGTGAGCGCGTCGAGGGCGGCGTTGACGCGTGCGGTGCGCTCGGCCCGCGGCACGTCGCGCCAGGCGCGGTGCTGGTCGAGGGCGGCCCGTACGGCCCGGTGGACGGTGGCGGGGTCGAGCCGGGGCGGGCCCGCGACGGGCGTGCCGTCGACGGGGGTGGTGGCGGGGAGCGGGCGGCCGTCGGCCTGCCAGGCGCCGTTCCAGAGGTTGAGGACGCGGTCCTCGCGGAAGGCCTCCGGTGCCGCGGCGAGGCAGCGCTGCCAGGCCGAGAGCCACTCGGTGCCGGGCTTGAGCATGAGGGTGGGTGCCATGGGGATCTCCGCTCTCGGTGCACGGTCGGGGCGGGGAATCGGCGTTCCTACCGAACGGTAGCCACCGGGCGGGGCTCCGGCAGGGGCCCCGACGCGGATGAGGCCCACGTCACGTGAGACGGTTTCCAGGACATTTCGACGACTTCGACGACACCGCCGAGCGCACCAGGGGCTGACGATCATCATGGGACGGGTCACCGCACGCCGCCGCGTCATCCGCATCCGCGACGGGGCCGTCGGCACCCGCCCCGACACCCTCGTGGCCGAGGAGCCGCTGGAGATCCGGCTCAACGGCAAGCCCCTCGCCATCACCATGCGCACGCCCGGCGACGACTTCGACCTCGCCGCCGGCTTCCTCGTCAGCGAGGGCGTCCTCGGCGCGGCGGAGGAGCTGGCCAACATCGTCTACTGTGCCGGCGCGACGGCCGACGGCGGCAACACCTACAACGTCGTGGACGTGCGCCTGGCACCCGGCGTCGCCGTGCCCGACATCACCCTCGAGCGCAACGTCTACACCACCTCCTCCTGCGGCCTGTGCGGCAAGGCGAGCCTGGACGCGGTCCGGACCACCGCCCGCTGGCCGGTCGCCGACGGCCCGACGCCCCTGCGGCTCGAGCCCGCGCTCCTCGCCGCCCTCCCCGAGCGGCTGCGCGAGGCCCAGCGCGTCTTCGACCGCACCGGCGGCCTGCACGCCGCCGCCCTCTTCTCCCCCGCCGGGGAACTCCTCGACGTACGGGAGGACGTGGGCCGCCACAACGCGGTCGACAAGCTCGTCGGCCGCGCCCTGCGCGAGGGGCTGCTGCCGCTCGCCGGGACGATCCTGCTGGTCTCCGGGCGCGCCTCCTTCGAGCTGGCGCAGAAGGCGGTCATGGCCGGCATCCCCGTGCTGGCCGCCGTCTCCGCGCCGTCCTCGCTCGCCGTGGACCTGGCGGCCGAGACGGGGATGACGCTGGTCGGCTTCCTGCGGGGGGCGTCGATGAACGTCTACGCCGGGGAGCGGCGCGTGGTCCTGGACCTGTCTCTTATACACATCTCTGATGGCGCGAGGGAGGCGT
>KL569533.1:34848-38363 GCA_000715685.1 Streptomyces lilacinus | reverse complement strand
GGCCGACACGATCGTACGGACCGCGCCGGCCGTCTGATCGCGGTCGTACACGGCCGCTTCGTCACGATCGTACGGACCGCGCCGCCGTCCGGCCCGTCAGTTCCGCGCGGCCTCCCGTGGGATGCGCGGCGCCGCGCGCCCGTCCACCAGGTCCGCCACGAACGCGGACCAGGTGGCGCGGGAGAACAGCAGCACGGGTCCGGCCGTGCGCTTGGAGTCCCGCACGGCCAGCAGTCGCGGCCCGAGGCTCGCCGTCTCGACGCAGTTGTTCATTCCCGTGCTGTGGCTGCTGCGGTGCCACCGTGCGCCGCACCGGGCGGTCCGGCCGGAGGAGGAGGGGACGTGCCGAGGCTGTGCGGACATGGTGCCTCCCTACGCGCCGTCGCTGATCCTGGCGATGTAATCCAACGACATCTCGTGCGACAGGGCGTGCGCCCGGAGCGTGGTGAACGCGGCGGCGTACGCCCGGAGGTCTTCTTTCCGCTCCAGATAGAGGCTACTCGTCAAATGGTCGAGAACCACCACGTCCAGATCGGCGATGCGCGGAAATGAGAAGATGACGAAAGGGCCCGTGATGCCGATATGGTTGCTCCGGCTGAACGGGAGAACGTGCAGCCGCACATGCGGCAGCGAGCCCCTTTCCAGCAAATGCCCCAGCTGCTCGGCCATGACCTGCCGCCCGCCGACCTCGTGCCGCAGCACCGCCTCGTCGAGCACCGCGCACAGCTCCAGCGGCCGCCTGCCCCCGAGCACCGCCTGGCGGGCCATCCGCACCCGCACCAGCTCCTCGACCTGCTCCGGGGGCGGATCGGCGAGCGCCGCGCGGGTCACGGCGCGGGCGTAGTCCGGCGTCTGCAGCAGGCCCGGCACCACCGTGGTCTCCAACGTACGGGCGCAGGAGGCCTCCGACTCCAGGCTGATGAAGTCCAGATAGGCCGAAGGCAGCAGGTCACGGTAGGCGTACCACCAGCCGCGCCGTCCCCCCGACCCCGCCCCCTTCCCTCCTTCGTCCATCGCCCCCGCCCCGCACAGCGCCCCCAGCAGCGCCCTCAGCTCCGGGTCGGAGACGCTGTAGACGTCCAGCAGCCGGGCGACGTCCGCAGGCTTCACGCCACTGCTGCCCGTCTCGATCCGGCTCACCTTCGACTGGTGCCAGCCGACCGCGCACGCGGCCTCGCGACTGGTCATCCCCGTCAGTTCCCGCTGGCGGCGCAGCTCCGCGCCGAGTTTGCGGCGGCGCACCGCGGGTCCGTACCGCATCAGCTCTCCCTCCCCGCCGCTTCTTCGCGTTCGTGGGCTCACATCGCGCGAATCACCACGGCAGAGTCAATAGACCAGTGTGGCCGCCAAATACGGTCGCTCGTCGTAGAGTTCACCGCTTCGAGCGACAGATATATCCATAATCCGGTGGAACGCGCCCATGACGCCCGTCGTCGGTGGCACTCTGCATTGACGCGTCGGGAAAGGTGCAGCGTCATGGCAGACCTCCAGGAAGCAACCGTCACGCTGCCGAGCGCCCCCGCCTCGGTCGCCGTCGCCCGCCGTCGGGTGGCGGCCGTGCTCGCCGAGTGGGGCCTGCCGGACGCCACGGAGGTCGCCGACGCGATCCGGTTGATCGTCTCGGAGCTGACCACCAACGCCGTGCAGCACACCCGGGGTCTGTCGCCCACCTTCAGGGTGGACCTCCGGCTCGAGCGGGACGAGCGGCTGCGCATCGGGGTCACCGACGGCCACCCGTGCCATCCCCGGCGGTTGCCCGCCGCGGTGCAGCAGGACAACGGCCGCGGGCTGGTGATCGTCCGCTGGCTGACCGCCGAGCAGGGCGGCCGGGTGTGCGTCACCCCCACGGCCGAGGGGGGAAAGACGGTGTGGGTCCACCTGCCGTGGCCGGAGTCGGCCCGCTGACGGCAGTCGGCTGAAGACGGCGGTCCGTCGACGGCAGTGCGGAGGGCCGGGCGGGGACGCCGCCCGGCCCGGCGCTCTCGTGGAGCGCGCTGCGGAACCGGTGGGTTCACGGATGCGGAGGGTGCCGGTGGGGCACCGGAGGGCTGCCGGCGCGAGGGCGTCCGCGCGATGCGTTGTGGGCTCGCGCGCGGTGCGGCGTGCACGGGGCGTGGTGTGCGTGGCCCGCGGCCGCGCCGGCCGTTCGGCTCAGTCGTTCACGCGTCCGTACGAGACGCTTCTGGTCCAGATGCGCTCGAGGCGGACGACGGAGCCGGTCTTGGGGGCGTGCCAGATCCGGTTGTTCCCGGCGTATATGCCCACGTGGTAGACGCCGCCCCGGCCGTGGAAGAACACCAGGTCGCCCTGTTCGCGGGAGAAGACCGGGATCTGCCGGGTGCGGTTGTACTGCTGTTGCGCCGTACGGGGCAGTTGCTTGCCGGCCCGCTTGAAGGAGTACTGCGTCAGCCCGGAGCAGTCGAAGCGGTACGGCCCCGTGGCGCCCCACTGATAGGGGGAACCGGCCTTCGAGGCCGCGATCGAGAGTGCCTGGATGGAGACGGTCGCGGCTTCCGCGTCGTTCACGGTCTGTCTCTTATACACATAAGAGACAGGTGCCAGCACCGTGGCGCCGACGGCCGCGAGCGTCAGGGCGGAGACGGAGACGGACACCGACCCCGCCCTGGACCGCTTTGAGGGACGTTTGTGCGCGCCCATGCCTAACCCTTCGTCAGCCGCCTGTGAAGGATGACCTGTCGGGTTCGGGCAGGCGAAGAATGCCCGGCCGCGCGGAGCGGCTTCACCCCAAGGGCCGGCCGGATGGAGCGGGTTCCGGTCGGCCCGTCGTGCCTGGGTCCTCCATCCCCGCCGATGTGCACTCGTGTCGACCAGTCGCCCGGACGGCGGCGGGGTTCGGCGTCCGCCCGGACCGCCCCGCCGTGGTGGCGGGGTCTTGTCGTCGGAGGGATCTTGGCGCAGCCGCGGCCGGGAATCCGAGGGGATCCGGCCGTATGTGAGCCTCGTCACCTCTGGGCAATTCGGGTGGACGCACGGCGATTTGACTCCCCCCGATCTTCCCTGGTGAGTGCGCCACCTGCGGTGGGAGCGATCTCCCCGAGCGTCGAGTGCGCGCATCGCCCGAGGTGATCACCGCGCGTTGTCTACGATCCCGTCCGCCGTCTGAAGGAGATCGGGGGGCGAATGTTTCCGCTCCTCAGTTCGCCGTCGACGGCGGCAACATCACCCGTCGGGCCCGGCGTTCGCCGTCCAGGACGCGCATCGCCCGTGCCAGCGTTCCCGCGTACACCTCGCGTTCACCTCGTTCGTGCATGACCGCGAGGGCGTCGCGCAGCCCGGTGGCCGCGACCACGAGCCTCTGCGCGGCTCGTAGCCCGCCGTACGTGTCATGCGCCCGGGCCGGATTGATCCTGCCGAGCTGATCCAGTACTTCCAGATAGCGGTCGACCAACTCGCCCTCCGCACGCGTCAGCGCGGGCAGGGGCGGCAGCTCCGGCGGCCACGTGTGGGACACCCGGCTCACCTCTCCCCGGCCGACGCGACCTGCGACCGGCGGG
>KL569533.1:33867-34591 GCA_000715685.1 Streptomyces lilacinus | reverse complement strand
GATGTGTATAAGAGACAGCCTCGGCGTCGAGGACGGTGTCGCGCTCGATGTCGCGCCGGATCCGCTCGGGGCTCCGCCCGGTGTGCAGCGCCAGCGTCTCCACCAGCCGGTCGCGGATGCGCAGCACCTCCTCGGCCCGGAGTGCCAGGTCGGAGGGCTGCCCCTGGACGGGCTCGGGAAGGGCGGGCTCCCGGATCAGCGTCCGCGCGTGCGGCAGCACCATCCGCTTGCCCGGGGTGCCGGCGGCCAGCAGCACGGCGGCGGCCGCGTCGGCGCGGCCCAGGCAGACGGTCTCGATGTCGCAGTCGACGTAGCGCATCGTGTCGAGGACGGCGCTCGTCGCGGCGAAGGAGCCGCCGGGGGAATTGATGTAGAGCGAGATGTCCTGCCCGGGCGCCGCGTGCTCCAAATACATCAGCTGGGCGATCACGTCGCTCGCCGCCGCTTCGTCGATCGGCGTGCCCAGGAAGATCACGCGTCCGGAGAACAGCTTGGAGTAGGGGTCCAGGGTCCGGAACCCGTGGGCGGTGCGCTCGGTGATCTCAGGGAGTGCGTAACGGTTCGTGGGTCGATGCATGGCCGCTCCTCTGCGTCGCCTGCTCTTGATCATCTGTAAAAAATGTACAGGATGTACGTACCGATAGAATGGCACCATGGCCTACGAGATTCCGGTGACGCAAGCCCGAGCCGAGCTGGCGGACCTCATCAACCGCGTCGTCTACGG
>KL569533.1:30641-33593 GCA_000715685.1 Streptomyces lilacinus | reverse complement strand
GTCGTCACCCGCCACGGCAAGCCGCTGGTCGCCCTGGTGTCCGCCGCCGACCTGCGGCGACTCGAGGAGGAGGCGGCCGTCGAGCCGGCCGCCGAGGAGCAGGTGATCAGCACGGTCACCGCGGTCCGCCCCTCGACCGCGTCCGCTCCGGGTGAACGCCATCGCTTCGGCATCGCCGCCGAGCACCGCGCACCCGGAATCGACGGCCGGCACGCGTAGGAGCGCCGTGCGCGCGTGGGAGCGACGTACGCGCGTAGGAACGCCCGGCGCTCGTGGCGGCGCCCGGCGCTCATGAGCGCGCAAAGAGTCGGTCAGCGCAGTTAACGCGTTGGAAAAAGTTGCGTCCTAATCTGCCCTCAGCGGCCAAAGGGCAGAAGAACCCCTGGTCAACAGTGTGTTGAGGTGGACGCATGCACATATCCCCGCACGAGCAGGAGAGACTGCTCCTCCATGTGGCCGCCGACGTCGCCGAGCGACGCAGGGCCCGCGGGCTGCGCCTGAACCACCCCGAAGCGGTGGCCCTGATCACCTCGCACATCCTCGAGGGCGCCCGCGACGGCCGCAGCGTGGCCGAGCTGATGTCCTCGGGCCGGAAGGTGCTCACCCGCGACGAGGTCATGGAGGGAATCCCCGAGATGATCCACGACGTCCAGGTCGAGGCCACCTTCCCCGACGGGACGAAGCTCGTCACCGTCCACGAACCGATCGTGTGAGGGGAGCCGACGGATGATTCCCGGAGAGGTCCTGTACGCGAGCGGGACGGTTCGGCTCAACGAAGGCCTGCACCGCACCCGGCTGACCGTCCTCAACTCCGCCGACCGGCCCGTGCAGGTCGGCTCGCACTACCACTTCGCCGAGGCCAACCCCGGCCTCGACTTCGACCGCGCCGCCGCGCGCGGCCGGCGCCTGGACGTCGCCGCCGGCACCGCCGTCCGCTTCGAGCCGGGCATCCCCGTCGAGGTCGACCTCGTGCCCATCGGCGGCAAGCGCGTCGTCGAGGGACTGCGCGGCGAGTGCGGGGGACCCCTGGATGCCTGAGCTCACCCGCGCCGCGTACGCCGCCCTCTACGGGCCGACCACCGGCGACCGGATCCGCCTCGCCGACACCGACCTCCTCGTCGAAGTCGAGGAGGACCGCTGCGGCGGACCCGGCCGCGCCGGCGACGAGGCGGTCTTCGGCGGCGGCAAGGTCATCCGCGAGTCCATGGGCCAGTCCCGCGCGACCCGCGCCGAGGGCGCACCCGACACCGTCGTCACCGGTGCCGTCGTCCTCGACCACTGGGGCATCGTCAAGGCCGACGTCGGCATCCGCGACGGCCGGATCACCGGCGTCGGCAAGGCCGGCAACCCCGACACCATGGACGGCGTCCACCCCGACCTCGTCATCGGCCCCGAGACCGAGATCATCGCCGGCAACGGCGCGATCCTCACCGCCGGCGCCGTCGACGCCCACGTCCACTTCATCTGCCCCCAGGCCGCCGACGAGGCGCTCGCCTCCGGCGTCACCACCCTCGTGGGCGGCGGCACCGGACCGGCCGAGGGCAGCAAGGCCACCACCGTCACCCCGGGCTCCTGGCACCTGGCCCGGATGTTCGAGGCCATGGAGGCCTACCCGGTCAACATCGGCTTCCTCGGCAAGGGCAACACCGTCTCGTACGACGCGATGCGCGCCCAGCTGCGGGCCGGCGCGGTCGGCTTCAAGATCCACGAGGACTGGGGGGCCACCCCCGCCGTCATCGACGCCTGCCTGGCCGTGTGCGAGGAGAGCGGCGCCCAGCTCGCCATTCACACGGACACCCTCAACGAGGCGGGCTTCGTCGGCGACACCCTCGCCGCCATCGCCGGCCGCTCGATCCACGCGTACCACACCGAGGGCGCCGGCGGCGGGCACGCGCCCGACATCATCACGGTCGTCTCCGAGGCCAACGTCCTGCCCAGCTCGACGAATCCGACGAGGCCGCACACCGTCAACACCGTCGAGGAGCACCTCGACATGCTGATGGTCTGTCACCACCTCAACCCCGCCGTCCCCGAGGACCTCGCCTTCGCCGAGTCCCGCATCCGGCCCGGCACCATCGCCGCCGAGGACGTCCTGCACGACCTCGGGGCGATCTCCATCATCTCCTCGGACTCCCAGGCCATGGGCCGCATCGGCGAGGTCGTCCTGCGCACCTGGCAGACGGCGCACGTGATGAAGCGGCGGCGCGGCCCGCTGCCCGGGGACGGCCCGGCCGACAACGCCCGGGCCCGGCGCTACGTCGCCAAGTACACCATCAACCCGGCCGTCGCCCAGGGCCTCGACCACGAGATCGGCTCCGTCGAGACCGGCAAGCTGGCCGACCTGGTGCTGTGGGACCCGGCGTTCTTCGGGGTCCGGCCGCGGCTCGTCCTCAAGGGCGGCCAGATCGCCTACGCGCAGATGGGCGACGCGAACGCCTCGATCCCCACCCCGCAGCCGGTCCTGCCCCGCCCCATGTTCGGCGCCCTGGGGCGGGCTCCCGCCGCCAACTCGCTCAACTTCGTCACCCAGTGGGCGCTGGACGACGGTCTCCCCGAGCGCCTGGGGCTGGGCAAGCGCTTCGTCCCGATCCGCGGCACGCGCGGCGTCACGAAGGCCGACATGCGCAACAACGACGCGCGGCCGCGGGTGGAGGTGGACCCGGACACGTTCACGGTGACCATCGACGGGGACGCCGTCGAGCCGCGGCCGGCGGTCGAGTTGCCGATGGCGCAGCGGTACTTCCTCTTCTGACCCCATGAGCTTCTGACATGAGCAGTACTGCGATTGCCTCGCTCCTCGTCCTCGCCGACGGGCGCTTCCCGGCCGGGGGCCACGCGCACTCCGGCGGGGCCGAGGCGGCCGTCGAGGCCGGGCGGATCACGGACGGGGCGTCCCTGGAGGCGTTCTGCCGGGGGCGGTTGCACACCGCCGGGCTGACGGCGGCGGGGCTC
>KL569533.1:29912-30339 GCA_000715685.1 Streptomyces lilacinus | reverse complement strand
GCCAGCTGACGCGGGCCGCGCGGGCGGCCTGGCCGTCGCCCGCGCTCGACGCGCTCGCGGCGGCGCGGCCGCGCGGGGCGCACCAGCCCGTCGTCCTCGGCCTCACGGCCCGCGCGGCCGGGCTCGGCCCGTCGGCCGCGGCGTACGCGGCCGCGTACGAGGCGGTGAGCGGGCCGGCGACGGCGGTGGTGCGGCTGCTGAGCCTCGATCCGTTCGAGGCGACGGGGGTGTTGGCGCGGTTGGCGCCGGAGTTGGATGCGGTGGCCGCGGCTGCGGCGGCGGCTGCGCTGCGGGTGCGGGAGGAGGGGATCGACGCCTTGCCGGCGTCCTCGGCGCCGCTGCTCGATGTCATGGCGGAGCAGCATGCGGCGTGGGCGGTGCGGCTGTTCGCCACGTAGTTCTTTCCCCAGCCCCGCCCCTTCGCCGT
>KL569533.1:25231-29593 GCA_000715685.1 Streptomyces lilacinus | reverse complement strand
GGGCTGGATTTTCAGCCCGTCCGGCGATTCCCACCACCAACCCCCGGAGGGACCATGCACCTCGACCACCCCACCCCCTACCCCCACCGCCACACCTACAGCGCCCCCGACCCCGTCCGCCCCGACGGCACCCGTCGCGCCCTGCGCATCGGGCTCGGTGGGCCCGTCGGTTCGGGCAAGACGGCGACCGTCGCCGCGCTGTGTCGGGCCTTGCGCGACAAGCTGTCCATCGCGGTCGTGACCAACGACATCTACACCCGCGAGGACGCCGAGTTCCTGCTGCGCAACGCCGTGCTGCCGCCCGAGCGCATCACGGCCGTGGAGACGGGGGCCTGTCCGCACACCGCCATCCGTGACGACATCTCCGCCAATCTCGAGGCCGTCGAGGATCTGGAAGAGACGGTCGGCCCGCTCGACCTCGTGCTCGTCGAGTCGGGCGGTGACAACCTCACGGCCACGTTCTCCAAGGGGCTGGTCGACGCCCAGATGTTCGTGATCGATGTCGCGGGCGGCGACGACATCCCGCGCAAGGGTGGTCCCGGAGTCACCACCGCCGATCTCCTCGTCGTCAACAAGACCGACCTCGCCCCCTACGTCGGCGCCGACCTCGAGCGCATGGCGGGTGACGCCAAGGCCCAGCGCGGGGACCTCCCCGTCGTCTTCACCTCGCTCGCCGGCGAGGGCGGCGTGGGGCCCGTGCGGGACTGGGTGCTCGAGCGGCTCGCGGCCTGGACGGGTGCCGCGGCGTGACGGCGATCGAGGCCGCGCCGGCCGTCTCGGCGGGGTTGCGCGCCGCCGCGCGGATCGTCGCGGCCCCCGACGGGCGGGGCGGCACCGCGCTGCCCGTGCTCGAGGGCGACGGGCCCCTCGCGCTGCGGCGGTTGGGCCCGTACGGCGACGGCGAGGCACGCGTGTGCCTGGTGGGGGCGATGAGCGCGCCGCTCGGCGGGGACGCGCTGGGTCTGACGGCCGTCGTGGCGGACGGGGCGGCGCTGCGGTTCACCACCGCCGCCGCGACGGTGGCCCTGCCGGGCCGTACGGGCGCGCCCGCCACGTACGACACCCGGCTGACGGTGGGCGAGGACGCCGCGCTGTGCTGGCTGCCCGAGCCGCTGATCTCCGCGCGCGGCAGCGACCTGCGGCAGACCACCCGGGTCGAACTCGCCGCGGGCGCACGGCTCGTCCTGCGCGAGGAGCAGGTCCTCGGCCGGGTGGGCGAGGACACCGGGGGGCTCCGCACCCGGCTGACCGTCCACCGCGCGGGGCGACCGCTGTACGACCAGGAGCTGCGCTACGGGCCGCGGGCGCCCGGCTGGGACGGGGGCGCGGTGCTGGGCGGCCACCGTGCCGTCGGCCAACTCCTCGTCGTGGACCCGGCCTTCGCGGAGCGTCCCGTCGCGGCGCGGCCGCTCGGCGCGACGGCCGCGCTCACGCCGCTCGCCGGTCCGGCGGTGCTGGTCAGCGCGGTGGGCGCGGACGCGCTGAGCGTGCGCAAAACACTCGATTCCGCCGCAATCGAGCTGAATGCCGTACTGCGGGACGAGGGACGGCAGTTGGTGCGAAATGCCGGGCTGCCCGCCGCCGCGTGTGTCCACTCGTTTACGGATTAGTAAAGAACGCCCGCCCGGTCTGTCTTTTGTGGCAACGGAGACGAAAGGATTCCCCTCTGCAGACCGCGTGATCATCGCCGCTTTCCGCGGCGCACTCAGCAGGGGGATTCCTACTTTGAGACCAAACGCGATAGCCGGTGCGGCCGGCTCCGTGGTGGCGGGCGCGCTCGTCGCCGGATTCCTGGCCGCCCCGACGGCCGGCGCCGCGCAGGCGGTGCCCGGTGGCGCGGCCGAGGCGAAGGGCGTGAAGATCGCCGCCGAGCGGGCCGCCAAGGCGGGCGTCACGTGGCAGGACTGTCCTGCCGACTGGGGTCTGGCCAAGCCGATCCAGTGCGGCTGGGTCACCGTCCCCGTCGACTACGCCAAGCCCAACGGCCGCACCATCAAGATCGCCGTGGACCGGGCCCGTTCCACCGGCACCGCGAGCGAGCGCCAGGGCTCCCTGGTCTACAACCCCGGTGGTCCCGGCGGCTCCGGCCTGTCGTTCCCCAAGCGGGTCACGACCGCGAACCCGCTCTACGCCAACATCGCGAAGGCGTACGACTTCGTCGGCTTCGACCCGCGCGGCGTGGGCCACTCCGCCCCGATCTCCTGCGTCGACCCCCAGGAGTTCGTCAAGGCCCCCAAGGCCGACCCGGTGCCCTCGAGCGAGGCCGACAAGCGCGCCCAGCGCAAGCTGGCCAAGGAGTACGCGGACGGCTGCGCCGAGCGCAGCGGCGACCTCCTGCCGTACCTCACGACGCCGAACACCGCCCGTGACGTGGACGTCGTCCGCGCCGCCCTGGGCGACAAGAAGCTCAACTACCTCGGCGTCTCCTACGGCACCTACCTCGGCGCCGTCTACGGCACGCTCTTCCCGACCCACGTCCGGCGCATGATCGTCGACAGCGTCGTCAACCCGGACCGGGACAACATCTGGTACCAGGCCAACCTCGAGCAGGACATCGCCTTCGAGGGCCGGTTCAAGGACTGGGAGGAGTGGGTCGCCAAGAACGACGCCTCCTTCCACATCGGCGACACCCGCGCCAAGGTCCACGCCGAGTGGGAGAAGCTCCGCGCCACCGCCAAGAAGCAGCCCGTGGGCGGCCTCGTCGGCCCGGCCGAGCTGATCAACTACTTCCAGGGCGCCGCGTACTACGACCGCTCGTGGGTCCCGGTCGCCGAGACCTGGAAGAAGTACCGCGCCGGTGACGAGAAGGCGCTCGTCGAGGCGGCGGGCCCGAACCTGGCGGACAAGGCGGGCAACATCTCCGCCGAGAACGGCAACGCCGTCTACACCGCCGTCGAGTGCGCCGACGCCAAGTGGCCCACCAGCTGGCGCAAGTGGGACCGGGACAACACCCGCATCCACCAGCAGGCGCCGTTCATGACCTGGGCCAACGCCTGGATGAACCTGCCCTGCGCCACGTGGAAGGGCCCGCAGTACAACCCCGTCGAGGTGACCACGCACAAGGGTCTGCCGCAGACCCTCATCGTGCAGGCCGACCGTGACGCCGCCACCCCGTACGCGGGCGCGGTGGAGCTGCACAAGCGCTTCCGCGGCTCCCAGCTGATCACCGAGAAGGGTGCCGGCTCGCACGGCGTCACGGGTCTGACCAACCCGTGCGTCAACAAGCGCGTCGACGCCTACCTCCTGACCGGCAAGCTCGAGGGCGGTGCGGACGTGACCTGCACCCCGCACGCCACGCCGGAGCCGCCGAAGGCCGCCACCAAGTAAAGCCGGCCCCAGCGCCGATCACCACCGTGCCCCGGTCCTCGAGCGAGGACCGGGGCACGGTGCTGTCCGCGGTGCGGAGCGGCGATGCCGCGCTGCCACCCCGGGAACCGGGGATCACTGCGCGGGGGCGGCGCATTCCGTTTCGCCGGACGGCGACGGACGGCCCCGGAGTGGCAGCGCGGGGGAGGGACGCCTCGGGCGACGGGGGGCACCCGGGGTGTCCGGTCTGGGGACGGAAGGCCTTCGTGGTCAGAAGTCCTTGTGGTCCAGGCAGGTCCGCCGCAGTTCCCTGAGGCGGTCGTTCTGGGACTCGACGTAGCGCACCACCGTGCGGACGCGGTGGTCCTCGGGCCTGACCTTCCGCAGCGAGTCGGCCGTGTGCTCGACGGCCCTGCGCAGCTTGTCGTCCGGTGCCCGTACCGCGAGCCGGTCGCTGTCTCTTATACACATTAAGAGACAGGAGCTCGGCGGCCCGCTCGCGGACGTCGCGCTCGACCCGGGTCGCGTCGCGGTGGAGGGGGTTGAAGAGCGCCAGCTCGGCGATCTTCACGCACATCTCGCCGCGGTCCGCCGCCTTGTGGGCGGCGGGGTCGCAGGCGGCCGAGCCGAGGACGGTCGCGGCGACGGCGGCCACGGTGACCGCGAGCGCGACCGGCCGGCGGCGCCGGGGCACCGGGGGCGCCGCTGTGCGCTCCGCGGCTGACCTCATGTGACCCGCCTCCTTCGCACGGCCGCGGCGGGCCGCGGACTCGCTTCGTCAGCCCTCGTTCGTTCTCGTTCGTTCGTTCTCGTTCGTTCGACGGACCCCATCCTGCTCCGCGCCCGCCGGGGCGCGCAGGGGGGAAAACTCCCCGATTCGCGGTGCAATGGAGTGCACTCCGTGCCATTTCAGTGCACCGCCCCGGGGCCGGACCGGGGGCGCGCCCGGGACCCGGGGATTCTTGACCGGGGCCGTGGGGTGGGCTGGAATGCCTGCCGTTCGGCATGCCCGCCGGCACCCCCTTCCGAAGGCCGCCATGAATCCACGTCAGCAGG
>KL569533.1:23635-24951 GCA_000715685.1 Streptomyces lilacinus | reverse complement strand
GGTCTTCGCCGAGGAGTGCGACCGGCTGCGGCAGCGCCTCGCGGCCGTGGCCCGCGGCGAGGCGTTCCTCCTCCAGGGCGGGGCCCGCGCCGGGGACCGCGTGGACGTCGACGCCGAGCGGATCGGCGGCCGACTGCGCACGCTCCTGCAGATGGCGGTGGTGCTGACCTACGCGGCGTCGGTGCCCGTGGTGAAGGTGGACCGCGTCGCCGGACCGTACGAGACGGCGGCGACGACGCTCAACCTCGTGCGCGCCTTCACCAGCGCCGGCCACGCGGACCTGCACCAGGTGCACGAGTGGAACCGCGGTTTCGTGACCGACTCCCCCGCCCGCAGGCGCTTCGCGGCACTCGCCGACGGCATCGAGCGGGCCCTGCGCTTCATGCACGCCTGCGGCGCCGACCCCAAGGAGGTCCGCACCGTCGAGTTCTTCGCCGGCCACGAGTGCCTGCTGCCCGCGTACGAGAGGGCACTCACCCGCACCGACGCGCGCACCGGGCTGCCGTACGCGACCAGCGGCCACCTGCTGTGGACCGACAGCGGAGGTCCGGACGACAGCCACGTGCCGTACCTCGGCGGGATCCGCAACCCCGTCGCCGTACGGCTCGGCCCGGAGACGGGGCCGGACGCCGCCCTCGCGTACCTCGCCGGGCTCGACCCGGGCCGCGAGCCGGGCCGGCTCACCTTCCTCGTCCGCATGGGGGCGGACCGGATCCGGGACCGGCTGCCCGGGCTGATCGAGAAGGTCACGGCGGAGGGTGCCGCGCCCGCCTGGGTGTGCGACCCCCTGCACGGGGCCCGGGACGTCGACGCGCTCCTCGACGAGGTCCGCGGCTTCTTCGAGGTCCACCACGCGCTCGGCACGCGCCCGGGCGGCCTGCACGTGGAGCTCGTGGGCGACGACGTCCCGCTCGAGCTGGCCTTCCTCGTCGCGGAGATGATGCGGGGCGACCCCTCGTGATCGGCCGCCCGGCGCCGCCGGAGCGCGGAGACCCAGGAATGCGTCACGCGACGGTGCGGATGCCGTGCCCGTGGGAAGAATCGCGGTAGCCGTCGTATCGCCGGGCCCCGGGAAGGGGTGTGCCATGCCGCTCCGCAGGACCAGAACACCGCATGACGCGGTGCATCATCCGGTTTTCGCGCGGTTCTACGCGAAGGTGAGCCCGGTGCTGGACGAGCGCGCCGGAGTGAGCGCGTACCGCGGGGAGCTGCTGGCCGGCCTCTCGGGTCGGGTCATCGAGATCGGGGCGGGGAACGGGCTGAATTTCGCCCACTATCCGGGCACCGTCTCCGAGGTGGTGGCGATCGAGCCGGAG
>KL569533.1:23092-23386 GCA_000715685.1 Streptomyces lilacinus | reverse complement strand
GGAGCGGGCGCTGCGCCGGCTGGCGGTGGAGGCCGCCGTCCGGGCGGGGGTGCCGGTGGACGTGGTGCCGGGCGCGGCGGAGGCGCTGCCGGTCAAGAGCGAGGCGTTCGACGCGGCGGTGGTGTCCCTGGTGCTGTGTTCGGTGCGGGACGTGCGGCGCTCGCTGGCGGAGCTGCGGCGGGTGCTGAAGCCGGGCGGTGAGCTGCGGTTCTTCGAGCACGAGCGGGCGCGGGGGCGGGCGCTGGCGGAGGTGCAGCGGGTGCTGGACCGGACGGTCTGGCCGCCGCTGTTCGG
>KL569533.1:18593-22814 GCA_000715685.1 Streptomyces lilacinus | reverse complement strand
GGTGCCGGCGAGCAGGGTGCCGACGCCGTCCTCGCCGTGTGTGCTGGGAGCGGCGAGACGCCCCGTCGAGCCGGATTCCGAGCGGGTGGGGTGAGGCGCGGACCTCCCGCGCGGACAAGCGGAGACACCCTCCGGTACGCTGCCGGTCAGCGATCATCCGTCGTCGAGGGGGTTTCTCATGTCACGACCGTTGTCACGACCGGCGTCACGACCGTTCCGTTTCGCCGTCAACATGCTGAACGGCGGCACGGCCGCCGAATGGCGGGAGAAGTGCCGCAGGGCCGAAGCGCTGGGCTACGACGTCATCCTCGTGCCCGACCACCTCGGCATGCCGGCCCCCTTCCCCTCGCTGGTGGCCGCCGCCGAGGCCACCGAGCGACCCCGGGTGGGCACCTTCGTGCTCAACGCCGGCTTCTGGAACCCCGCGCTGCTGGCCCGTGAGGTGGCCTCCACCGACCAGCTCACCGGCGGCCGCCTGGAGTTGGGCCTCGGCACGGGCTACGTGCAGGCCGAGCACGACAGCGCCGGACTGCCGTTCGGCTCGCCGCGCGAGCGCGTCGACCACCTCGAGCGCACCGTCACCGAGCTGACCCGACTGCTCGCCGACCCGGAGCACCGGCCGGCGACCGACCAGACGCCGCGCCCTCCCCTGCTGCTGGGTGGCAACGGCAATCGCGTCCTGCGGCTGACCGCCCGGCACGCGGACATCGCGGCCTTCACCGGCGCGGCCGCCGACGCCACCGGCGCCCTGCGCCTGATCGGCCCGGACGCCCTCGAGGAGCGCGTCGCCGCCTACCGCGGCTTCGCCGCCGACCGGACCGCGCCGGCCGAGCTCAACTACCTGATCCAGCTGGTGGCCGTCGGCGGCGACCGCCGCGCCAAGGCCCGCGAGCTGAGCCCCCACGCCCCCGGCCTCACCGAGGACGAGCTGCTGGCGCACCCCGCCGTCCTGACCGGCACGGCGCGCGACATGGCCGAGCAGGTGCGCGGACACCGCGAGCGGTACGGCTTCACGTACTACACCGTCCTCGAACACAACATGGACGCCTTCGCCCAGGTGATCGCGGAACTGCGGGGCTGAGGGCCGCGGGCCGACCCGGCCCGCGTTCCCCGCACGCCTCTTTGCCCGTCCTTTACCATGGACGGGCATCAGTACGTTCATCAGGTGATCCAGTGAAAGGTGTGAGCGTCCGCCCATGGGCGAGCCCCCCAGTAGTCCCCGGAGCCGACATCGCGCGGTCCCCCCGCCCCTGCCCGATCATGGGACGGAGGTGACCCGATGATCGAAGTGCTCCTCCTGGTGCTCGCCCTGCTGCTCACGCTGGCCTGCGCCGTCTTCGTCGCCGCCGAGTTCTCCCTCACCACCGTCGAGCGCGCCGAGCTCGAGCGGGCGATCGAGAACGGCGAGCGCGGCGCCGAGGGCGCGCTCAAGGCCGTCCGGAGCCTCACCTTCCAGCTGTCCGGGGCGCAGCTCGGCATCACGGTCACCGGCCTGATCATCGGCATGATCTCCAAGCCGTCCATCGCCGCGCTGCTCTCCGGGCCGCTGGCCTCCCTCGGCCTGCCCGCCTCGGCGGCGACCTCGGTCGCGCTGGTCCTGGGCACCGTGATCTCCACGGTGGTCCTGATGGTCGTCGGCGAGCTCGTGCCCAAGAACTGGGCGATCTCCCGGCCGCTGCCGGTGGCCCGACGGGTCGCCGGACCGCAGCGCCTCTTCAGCGCCGCCTTCCGCCCGCTGATCCGGCACCTGAACAACAGCGCCAACCGCGTGGTGCACCGGATGGGCCTGGAGCCCGCCGAGGAGCTGGCCACCGCGCGCGGCCCGCAGGAGCTCATCGCCCTGGCCCGCCACTCCGCCAAGGAGGGCGCCCTGGAGGCCGACACCGCCGAGCTCTTCGTGCGCACCCTGAACCTCGCGGACCTGACGGCGGAGAACGTGATGACGCCGCGCGTGCAGGTCATCGCCCTCGACGCCCGGGCCACCGCCGAGGACGTCGCCAACGCCACCCTCGCCACCGGCCTGTCCCGCTTCCCCGTCTACCGCGAGACGCTGGACACGGTCGTCGGCACCGCCCACATCAAGGACGTCCTGGCCGTACCCGCCGAGGAGCGCCCGCGCCGCCCGGTGACGGCCCTGCTGCGCGAGCCCCTGCTCGTGCCGGAGTCGCTGACCGTGGACCGGCTGCTGGACCGCCTCTCCGGCAAGCGCAGCATGGCCGTCGTCATCGACGAGTACGGCGGCACCGCCGGCGTGGTCACCCTGGAGGACATCATCGAGGAGGTCGTCGGCGAGGTCCGCGACGAGCACGACCCGCACGAGCTGCCCGACCTGGCCCCGGCCGGGGAGGACGTCGACGGCCGCACGCTCTACGACGCCGACGGCGCCACCCGCACCGACCAGCTGGAGCACATCGGGCTGCGGGCTCCCGAGGGCCCGTACGAGACGGTGGCCGGCCTCGTCGCCACCGTCCTCGGCCGGATCCCGGTCGAGGGCGACACGGTGGAGGTCGCCGGCTGGCGCGTCGAGGTCACCGACGCCTCCGGCCGGCGCGCCGCCCGCGTGCGGCTGACGGCCCCCCGGCCGTCGGGCGGCGCGGACCCCGCGCCCGACTCCGGCGAGGAGGCCGGCCGATGACCGTCCTCCAACTCCTGATCGGCCTGGCGACGCTGGTCGCCAACGCCTTCTTCGTCGGCGCCGAGTTCGGCATGATCTCGGTGCGCCGCGGCCAGATAGAGCCCTATGCCGAGCGCGGCGACCGGCGGGCCCGCAGCGTGCTGTGGGGGCTGCGGCACATCTCGGCGCTGATGGCGGCCGCGCAGCTGGGCATCACGCTGTGCACGCTGGTGCTGGGCGTCGTCGCCGAGCCGGCCATCGCCCACCTGCTCGAGCCCGTCTTCCACGCCGTCGGGCTGCCGCAGCAGCTGACCCACCCGGTGTCCTTCGTGATCGCGCTGGCCGTGGCCACGTATCTGCACATGCTCTTCGGCGAGATGGTGCCGAAGAACATCGCGCTCGCCGAGCCGGTGCGCACCGCGCTGACGCTGGGCCCGCCGCTGGTGACGCTGGCGCGCGCCCTGCGCCCGTTCGTCTTCGCGATCAACCAACTGGCGAACGCGGCCCTGAAGCTGCTGCGGGTCGAGCCGAAGGACGAGGTGGCGGCCGCCTTCTCCGACGAGCAGCTGGCCCGTATGGTCGCCGACTCCAGCGAGGCGGGCCTGCTGGACGAGCGGGCCACCGCCCGGCTGCGGGACGCGCTGGGGCTGGGCAAGCGCCCGGTCGAGGACGTCGTCATGCCGCTGGAGAAGGTCGTCTCCGCCCGCTTCGGCGTCACGCCCGAGCAGTTGGAGCGGCTCGCGGCCACCTCCGGCTTCTCCCGCTTCCCCGTGGTCGACGAGGGCGGGCGCATCCTGGGCTACCTGCACGTGAAGGACGCCCTCGACGCCAAGCCGCGCGACATGTCCTTCCCGCTGCGGCGGCTGCGGCCGATCGCCCGGGTCCGGGCGGACACCCCGCTGGACGACGTGATCACGGCGATGAGCGGCACCGGCGCCCACCTCGCCGCCGTGATCGGCGAGGAGAACCGGCTGACCGGCCTGGTCGCCCTCGAGGACGTGCTGCGCCAGCTGGTCGGCGCCCGGTCCTGACCCCGGCGCCGCGGGGGCGGGGGCGTAGGATCACGAGGTCATGCCGAACCACGCCACCGCCCCCTGCGCCAGCTTCGTCGCCGTCGGCGACTCGTTCACCGAGGGCATGTCCGACGGCCTGCCGGACGGCTCCTACCGCGGCTGGGCCGATCTGCTCGCCGCCCGGCTGGCGTCCCGGACCCCCGGATTCCGGTACGCCAACCTCGCGGTGCGCGGCAAGCTCATCGGCCAGATCGCCGACGAGCAGGCGCCCGTGGCCGCCGCCATGGGCGCCGACCTGGTGACCCTGGTGGGCGGGCTCAACGACGTCCTGCGGCCGAAGTGCGACGTGGACCTGGTCCGCGCCCGGCTCGCCGAGGCGGCGGACCTCCTGGCCCCCGCCAGCGGCCGGCTGGTGCTGATGCGCAGCCCGGGCCGGCGCGGCCCGGTGCTGGAGCGGTTCCGGCCGCGCATGGAGGCCCTCTTCGACTTCGTCGACGAACTGGCCGCGCGCCACGACGCCGTGGTCGTCGACCTCTTCTCCGCCGAGGTCCTCGGCGACCCCCGGCTGTGGGCCGAGGACCGGCTGCACCTCAA
>KL569533.1:14028-18329 GCA_000715685.1 Streptomyces lilacinus | reverse complement strand
GTGTATAAGAGACAGGACCTGCGCTTCGCCCGCGAGCACCTGGCCCCCTGGATCGCCCGCCGGCTCACCGGCCGCTCCTCGGGCGACGGCCGGCCGCCCAAGCGCGGCGAGCTGCTGCCGTACGAGGCGCCGGCCTCGTAGGACACCCGCACGGGCTGCTCTCGTAGCAAGCCACAAAACGGGGCGGGGCGTCCGCCTGCACGAATCACCAGTAGACTTTGGCCACGTGACTGCAAAGCCCCGCATCCCCAATGTCCTGGCCGGCCGCTACGCCTCCGCCGAGCTCGCCGTGCTGTGGTCCCCCGAGTACAAGGTGACGCTGGAGCGGCGGCTGTGGCTCGCCGTGCTCCGTGCGCAGAAGGACCTGGGGATCGAGGTGCCGGACGCCGCGCTCGCCGACTACGAGCGCGTCCTGGACCAGGTCGACCTGGCCTCGATCGCCGAGCGCGAGAAGGTCACCCGGCACGATGTGAAGGCCCGCATCGAGGAGTTCAACGCGCTCGCCGGCCACGAGCACGTGCACAAGGGCATGACCTCCCGCGACCTCACCGAGAACGTCGAGCAGCTGCAGATCCGGCTCTCCCTCGAGCTGGTGCGCGACCGCGTCGTCGCCGTCCTGGCCCGCCTCGGCAAGCTGGCCGCCGACCACGCCGAGCTGGTCGTGGCCGGCCGCTCGCACAACGTCGCCGCCCAGGCCACCACCCTCGGCAAGCGCTTCGCGACCACCGCCGACGAGCTGCTCGTCGCCTTCGCCCGCACCGAGGACCTCCTCGGCCGCTACCCGCTGCGCGGCATCAAGGGCCCGGTCGGCACCGCCCAGGACATGCTCGACCTGCTCGGCGGCGACGCCGCCAAGCTCGACGAGCTGGAGCAGCGGATCGCCGCCCACCTCGGCTTCGCCCACGCCTTCACCTCCGTCGGCCAGGTCTACCCGCGCTCCCTGGACTACGACGTGGTCACCGCGCTGGTCCAGCTGGCCGCCGCGCCGTCCTCGCTCGCCAAGACGATCCGGCTGATGGCCGGCCACGAGCTGGTGACCGAGGGCTTCAAGCCGGGCCAGGTCGGCTCGTCCGCGATGCCGCACAAGATGAACACCCGCTCCTGCGAGCGCGTCAACGGCCTGATGGTCATCCTGCGCGGCTACGCCTCGATGACCGGCGAGCTGGCCGGCGACCAGTGGAACGAAGGCGACGTCTCCTGCTCCGTGGTGCGCCGCGTCGCGCTGCCGGACGCGTTCTTCGCGCTGGACGGCCTGCTCGAGACCTTCCTGACGGTCCTCGACGAGTTCGGCGCCTTCCCCGCCGTCGTCGCCCGCGAGCTCGACCGCTACCTCCCCTTCCTCGCCACCACCAAGGTGCTGATGGGCGCGGTGCGCGCCGGCGTCGGGCGCGAGGTCGCCCACGAGGTCATCAAGGAGCACGCGGTGGCCTCCGCCCTGGCCATGCGCGAGCAGGGCGCCGAGCGCAACGAGCTGCTCGACAAGCTCGCCGCCGACGAGCGCATCCCGCTGGACCGCGCCGCCCTGGACGGCCTGATGGCGGACAAGCTGTCCTTCACCGGTGCCGCGAGCGACCAGGTGGCCTCCGTGGTCGCCCGCATCGAGGAGATCGCCAAGCGCCACCCGGAGGCCGCGGCCTACGCGCCGGGCGCCATCCTCTAGGGGTGACTCCCGAAGAGCTCGAAGCCGCCCGCGACCGCCTCGTTCCCGACGTGGTCACGGACGGCCTCCGCGTCCTGTTCTGCGGTATCAACCCCGGGCTGATGTCGGCCGCCACCGGCCACCACTTCGCCCGCCCGGGCAACCGCTTCTGGCCCGCCCTGCACGCCTCGGGCTTCACCCCGCGTCAGCTGCGCCCGGCGGAACAGCGCGAGCTGCTGTCGTACGGCCTCGGCATCACCAACGTGGTGGCGCGGGCCTCCGCGCGCGCCGACGAGCTCAGTGACGTGGAGTACCGCGAGGGCGGGCGCGTCCTCGTCGAGAAGGTGAAGCTGCTCGAGCCCCGCTGGCTCGCGGTCGTCGGCGTCACCGCGTACCGCGTGGCGTTCGGCGAGCGGCATGCGCAGATCGGGCCGCAGGAGCGGACGATCGGCGGGACGCGGATCTGGGTCCTGCCCAACCCCAGCGGGCTCAACGCCCACTGGCCGCTGCCGAGGATGGCCGAGGAGTTCGGTCGCCTGCGGGCCGCGGCCGACGAGGGCTGACGGACGACGGAGCGCCGTGGCGGGACCCCCGTACCCGCCGCGGCCCCCGGGTCTCGCCGCTCACGCGTCCCGGCGGCTCAGCTCCCACCAGCCCGCCCCGACGGCGAGCGCCGCCCTCAGCGCCGTCACCGCCGGGCCCGCCCACGGGCCGAGCATCCCCTCGGACGCGGTGTGCAGAACCTGCTGCCCCGCGCGGTCCGGCAGGAACCGGGCGACCTTGCCGACCCCGAAGTCCCCGCCGCCGAGCCGCAGCCCAGCACGCCCCGCAGCGCCTCGGATGGCGGTGCGCCCGGACGCCCTGGAGCTGGACGTCCGCAATCCCCTGGTCGAGGCCCCGGAGAGGGTCGTCGGCGGCGGGCGCGGACTTCGAGAACGACGAGTACGTCTACGACGCGCTGCGCGCCGGCGCCGACGGGTTCCTGCTCAAGCGCGCTGCGGCGGCTCGCGGCCGGGCGGGGCGACGAACGGGCCCGGGCGGCGAGGGCGAAGGCGGCCCTGACGGCCCGTGAGGCGGAGGTGTTGCGGCTGATGGCCCGCGGCATGTCCAACCCGGAGATCGCCCACAGTCCGCTGCTCGGCACGGAGACCGTGAAGACGCACGTCAGCGCGGTGCCGGCCGAGCTCGGGGCGCGGGACCGCACCCAGGCGGTGATCGCCGCGTACGAGTCGGGGTTCGTCACGCCGGGGTGAGGCACCGAGTCTCGCCGCTCCTCCCGCCACCGGATACGATCCGTGCGGCAAAGGGAACGCAAAGCGAGGAGGCGGGCACGTTGGGGCGGCTCACCGGCGGGGACCCGTCTCTGCTGCGACGGATCAACTCGGCGGTGGTGCTGCACGCGCTGCGGGCGGCCGAGGCGCCCACGCTCACGGACCTGGTCAACGTGACGGGCCTGTCCCGGCCGACCGTCGAGGGCGTGGTCGAGGGCCTGATGGACACGGGCCTGGTCGTGGAGGCGACGGTCGACGAGGGCGCCGCGCGCCGCCAGGGCCGGCCGGCGCGGCGGTTCCGCTTCCGGGTCGAGGCCGGGCACCTGCTGGGCATCGAGATCGGGCCGCACCGGATCGCCGCGCTCCTGGCGGACCTCGGTGGGCGCGTCATGGGCTCGGCGCAGGCCGAGGTCGCGGAGACGGACGGGGCGGAGGAGCGCCTGGAGCGGGTGCGGGCGGTCGTGGCGGACCTGCTCAAGCGCTCGGGCGTGCCGCGTGGTTCGCTGCGGGCGGTGGGGGTGGCGAGCCCCGGCATCGTGGAGGCGGACGGGACGGTGCGGCTGTGCACGGCGCTGCCGGGCTGGACGGGACTGCCGCTCGGGGAGCGGCTGCGGCGTTCGTTCCGCTGCCCGGTGCTGGTGGAGAACGACGCCAACGCCGCGGCCGTCGCCGAGCACTGGAAGGGTGCCGCCGTCGGCTCGGCGGACGTGGTCTTCGTGCTGGCGGGGTTGAGCCCGGGGGCCGGCGCGCTGATCGGCGGGCGGCTGCACCGCGGGTTCGGGGGCGCGGCGGGGGAGATCGGCGCCCTGCACCTGCTGGGCCGGGAGGCCACGCCGGAGGAGGTGCTCTCCCCCACCGGGGAGCCGCTGCAGCCGCTCGACGAGGCGCAGGTGGCCGAGGTGTTCGCGCTCGCGGCGCGCGGCGACGAGCGGGCCCGGGCCGCCGTGGAGCGGTACCTGCGCCGGCTGGTGCACGACGTGGCGGCGCTGGTGCTGGCCCTCGATCCGGAGCTGGTCGTGGTGGGCGGCTGGGCGGCCGGCCCGACCGGGGTGCTGGAGCCGCTGCGCACGGAGCTGGCCCGCTACTGCCTGCGCCCGCCGCGAGTGGCGCAGTCGTTGCTGGGCGAGGCCGCGGTGGCGACGGGCGCGCTGCGTCTGGCCCTCGACCACGTGGAGGAGCAACTCTTCGCGGTCGAGGGCACGGTCACCGCGCGCCGCTGAGCGCGCGTCAGGCCGCGGGGTTCCAGACTGCGGCGCGTCAGACCGCGAGCAGCTGCATGGCCGGGCCGGTGGCCTCGCCGAAGGTGAGCCGGCAGGTGTCGGCCCGGTAGGTGGCGACGGAGACGGCGGCGGTGCGGCCGCCCGCGACGTAGCGGGTGGTGACGACGAGGA
>KL569533.1:12695-13777 GCA_000715685.1 Streptomyces lilacinus | reverse complement strand
TCTGCCTTGCCAGCCCGCTCAGAGATGTGTATAAGAGACAGACCAGGGCGCGGCCGGGGCCGGCGGGCTCGTCGTCGGCCAGGGAGGGCACGCTGCGGGCGGGCACGTACAGCAGCTCGGCGGCGACGAGCTGACCGCGCGAGGCGCGGGTGCGGCGCACGGTGTGGACGGGCCGGCCGGGCTCGGTCTCGAGGAGCCGGGCGACGGCGGCGGGCGGGGCGTCCTCGGTGCTGCCGACGGGCTGCCACGCGTCGCCCGGGGCGCCGGGCCAGGTGTGCTCGGCGTCGGCGACGGCCACGCCCATGCGGGGCGGGGCGACGGTGGTGCCGACGCCCCGGCGGCGCTGCAGCCGCCCCTCGAGCTCCAGTTGCTCGAGGGCCTGGCGCAGGGTGGCCCGGGCGACCCCGAAACGGGCCGCGAGCTCACGCTCGTTGGGCAGGATCTCCCCGACGGCGAAGTCGGAGTCGAGAGCGTCGCTGAGGACGGTCTTCAGGTGCCAGTACTTCGGTTCCGGCACCGATGCCAGCTGCGTGGTCCCCACCCTGATCCTCCGCAAGGGTTTTTGCGCGCTTCTTTATTAAAGGTTGTTGCAGTATGCCTGCGACCATAGGACGGCACACCCACTTGGTCAAGACCAATGACTGCCCGTACTGACCGCGCTCCATACCGTCCGGTACGGTTGTCGATCGCGCCCATCGGCGGCGAACGGTCGCGCGACGCGGCGGAGAAGACGGCGCCACGGTGGTGACGCCGCACCAATTACCGGCGGGGCAGCACGCCCGCCAGCTTGTCGGGGTTGCGCATGAGGTAGACCGTCGCGATGCGCCCGTCGGCGACGTCGAGGCTGATGACGGTGTCGGGCACGCCCCGGGAGAGCAGCACGAACGCCGGGCCGCCGTTGACCTCGACGAAGCGGAGCTCCGGCTCGGCGACGGGCCGCGCGGCGACGGCCAGCAGGAAGCGGCCGACCTTGTCGGCCGTCTCCAGGACGCGCAGCGGGCCCTTGGCCCTGCCCCCGCTGTCCCCGACCAGGCGGACGTCGGGGGCGAGGAGGGCGAGCAGGTCCTCGAGGCTGCCGCCGG
>KL569533.1:10198-12427 GCA_000715685.1 Streptomyces lilacinus | reverse complement strand
GCCAGGAACCGCTCCGTCAGCTCCCGCCGACGCTCCGGGGCGACGTCGAAGCGCGGTCTGCGCTCCTCCACGTGCCGCCGGGCGCGCCCGGCGAGTTGCCGCACGGCGGCCTCGGAGCGGCCCGTGGCCTCGGCGATGTCGTGGTAGGGGAAGCCGAAGGCCTCGCGCAGGACGAAGACGGCGCGCTCCAGCGGGGAGAGCGACTCGAGGACGACGAGCAGGGCGAGGGAGACGGAGTCCGCGAGCACGGCGCGCTCCGCCGTGTCGGGGACGGTGGCGGCGAGGTCGGTGACGACGGGCTCGGGGAGCCACGGCCCCACGTAGGTCTCGCGCCTGGTCTGCGCCTGGCGCAGCCGGTCGATCGCCAGCCGGGTGGTGACGCGCACGAGGTAGCCGCGCGCGTCGCGGACGTCCGCGCGGTCCGCCCCGGACCAGCGCAGCCACGCCTCCTGCACGACGTCCTCCGCGTCGGCGAAGCGACCGAGCATGCGGTAGGCCACCCCGATCAGCGTGGCGCGGTGTTCCTCGAAGGCCTCGGCCAGGGCGTCGCTCGCGTTCACGACCCCATCCCACCCGAGGCGGACGGGGGTTGTCCACGTGAACCGGATCTCACCGGCGGGGCCGCGACGAGCGGACGGCGCGTCCGCGGTCTACCCAGCGGTAACCGTTGCTGACATCCTGTCTACGTCGCCCCACCGATGACGAGGAGCCGCCCCATGGCCGAGCAGATCTCCTTCCCCGTCGGCACGCCCTCCGGGCCCCGTACGGTCCTGCTGCACGGCATCGGCCATCACCTGCAGGTGTGGGACCCGGTGGTGGGCCTCCTCGCCGCCGAGCGCGACGTCATCGCCGTCGACCTGCCCGGCTTCGGCCGCTCCTCCGCGCTGCCCGACGGGGTCACCCACGACATGCGCGGCGTGATCCCCGTGCTGCAGGCCCTCTTCGAGGCGCTCGGCCTGGACCGGCCGCACGTCGCGGGCAACTCCCTGGGCGGACTGCTCGCCCTGCGCCTCGGACAGGAGAAGCTCGTACGGTCCGTCACGGCGCTCTCGCCCGGCGGCTTCTGGACGCCGGCCGAGCGCCGCTACGCCTTCGGCGTGCTGCTCGCCCTGCGGAACGGCGCGCTGCGGCTGCCGGACTCCGCGGTGGCCCGGCTGGCCCGTACGGCCGTGGGCCGGGGGGCGCTGGTGAGCACCATCTACGCCCGGCCGGGCCGCCGTTCGCCGGACGCCGTGGTCGCCGAGACGCGGGCGCTGCGCGAGGCGACCGGCTTCGAGGCCACCCTGGACGCCGGCCGGTCGTTCCTCTTCACCGGGGACGTGCCGGGCATGCCGGTCACCGTCGCGTGGGGCAGCCGCGACCGGGTGCTCGTGCGGCGCCAGGGCGTCCGGGCGAAGAAGGTGATCCCCGGCGCCCGGCTCGTGCGCCTGCCCGGCTGCGGCCACTGCCCCATGAGCGACGACCCGGCGCTCGTCGCCCGCGTCATCCTCGACACGTCGCGCTGATCGGGAGCTAGGACCCCATCCGGGCCAGCGCCTCCGCGTTGGACCAGGCGCGGGTGGACAGCACCAGGCGGTAGCCGTCCGGGTCCTCGACGGTGACGCCCCAGGTGTCCCAGTACGGGTTGTGGGCCGGGACGCGCCGGCCGCCGTGCTCCTCCAGCCGGTCGACGAGCTCCTGGGGGACCTCACCATCCACGTAGACGACGAGGAGGTCCTCCACGGTGGGCGCGGGCCGCGGGAAGTCGCCGGCGGCGGTGACCAGTTCGAGGTGCCAGGAGGCGTCGGGCCAGCCCAGCATCAGCAGCGAGTGCGCCTCCTCCGGCGGGGCGTCCTTCTCCGCCTCGTGCCGGAAGAGCACCGACAGGCCGAGGCCCCGGGTCCAGAACCGCTCGGCGGCGGCGAGGTCGCGGGACGGCCGGGCGATGCGCACATGAGCTTGTCCGTCGGCGGGCACGGTGCCTCCTCATCCGGTGGGCCGCCCCCGGCAGCCCCTCCCCCGCACCCTACGACGACGGTGACGCGGGTCATCTCCCGGGGCCCGTACGCCGGTTGTTCACCGTGCGTTCCCCCACCGGGCACACGGCGCCGATAGGAACCGGAGGGCAACGGGGATTCCGGCCGCCCGACACGGCCGCGTACAGGAGGTCGCTGGTCATGACGAAGCCGTACGGATCCGGGCCCGCGGTCGGCCGCAGAGCGCTGCTGCGGGACTGTCTCTTATACACAT
>KL569533.1:5720-9930 GCA_000715685.1 Streptomyces lilacinus | reverse complement strand
TGGCCGCCGCCGGGGCGGCCGCGCTGCCGTCCCCGGCCCTCGCGGCCCCGGCGGCCCCCGCCCTGGCCCTGTCGGGCCGCCCGGAGGCCGGCTGGGGGGTGCAGGTCGGCGACGTGACGACCTCCTCCGGGCTGGTGTGGGTGCGCTCGGACCGCAGGGCCCGGATGATCGTGGAGACCTCGGCGACGGAGTCCTTCCGCCGCGTGCGGCGCTGGACCGGTCCCCTCGTCGGGCCGGACACCGACTTCACCGGCCGCACGGCCCTGCGCGGCCTCCCGCCGGGCGAGCAGGTCCACTACCGGGTGCTCCTGGCCGACCCGGACGACCCCCGGCGCACCGGCCGCCCGATCCGGGGCACCTTCCGCACGGCCCCGACCCGCCGCGAGGACGTGCGGTTCGTGTGGTCGGGCGACCTCGCCGGACAGGGCTGGGGCATCAATCCCGACCGAGGCGGCTACCAGATCTTCGAGCGGATGCGCCGGCTGAACCCCGACTTCTTCCTGTGCAGCGGCGACACGATCTACGCCGACGGCCCCCTCGCCCCGACCGTCGCCCTGCCCGACGGCGGCACCTGGCGGAACGTCACCACCGAGGAGAAGTCCAAGGTCGCCGAGACGCTCGCCGAATTCCGCGGCGCCTTCCGCTACAACCTGCTGGACCGCAACCTCGTCGCCTTCAACGCCCAGGTGCCCACGGTCGTCCAGTGGGACGACCACGAGGTGCACAACAACTGGTACCCCGGCCAGATCCTGGACGACGCGCGCTACGCCGAGAAGAACGTGGACGTGCTGGCGGCCCGCTCCCTGCGGGCCTTCTCCGAGTACTTCCCCGTCTCCACTCAGCGCCCGGACGAGGACGGCCGGGTGTACCGCGTGCTGCGCCACGGCCCCCTGCTCGACCTCTTCGTCCTGGACATGCGGACCTACCGCAACGCCAACTCCCCCGGCCGGCGCCCCGACGACACCCAGGGCATCCTCGGCGAGCGGCAGCTGCGGTGGCTCAAGCGGGAGCTGTCGCGCTCGCGCGCGGTGTGGAAGGTGATCGCCGCCGACATGCCGCTGGGCCTGGTCGTGGCCGACGGCCCGGTGAACTTCGAGGCCGTCGCGCAGGGCGACCCGGGCGCGCCGCTGGGCCGCGAGCTGCAGATCGCCGAGCTGCTGCGGCACATCAAGCACGCGCGGATCACCGGCACGCTGTGGCTGACGGCCGACGTGCACTACACCTCCGCGCAGCACTACGACCCGGCGCGGGCGGCGTTCACGGACTTCGCGCCGTTCTGGGAGTTCGTCACGGGTCCGCTGAACGCCGGCGGCTTCCCCGCGGTGAAGCTGGACGGCACCTTCGGCCCCGCGCAGCCCTTCGTCAAGGCGCCCACCACGGCCAACGTGCCGCCCGGGCAGGACAGCCAGTTCTTCGGGGAGGTCGCCATCGACGGGGGCAGCGGCGAGCTGACCGTACGACTGCGGGACGAGCGGGGCGGGGTGCTGTTCACCAAGGTGCTCCAGCCGGGGCGCGTCGGACAGTGACGCTCCCCCGGCACGGTGGGATGGTGGCACCCGGAGCCGACGCGAGAGAGGGTGCGTGCCGTGGCCGAGCAGGTGGACGTCGTCGTCATCGGAATGGGTCCGGGCGGCGAGCACGTGGCCGGGGAGCTGGCCGGCGCCGGGCTGAACGTGGTCGGCGTGGAGGCCGAGCTCGTCGGCGGCGAGTGCCCGTACTGGGGCTGCGTGCCGAGCAAGATGATGATCCGCGCCGGGAACCTGCTGGCCGAGGCCCGGCGCGTCGCCGGCATGGCCGGCACCGCGCGGGTCTCCCCCGACTGGGCGCCCGTGGCCGCGCGCATCCGCGACGAGGCCACCGACGACTGGGACGACCGGGCCGCCGCCGACCGCTTCACCGGCAGGGGCGGCCGGCTCGTGCGCGGCCGCGGCCGGCTGGCCGGGCCCGGGCGGGCCGAGGTGAACGGCGAGGTCTTCGCGGCGCGGCGCGGCATCGTGCTCGCCACGGGCACCCGGCCGCAGATCCCGCCGGTGCCGGGGCTCGACGCGGTGCCGTACTGGACCAACCGCGACGCGATCGCCGCGAAGGAGCCGCCCCGCTCGCTGCTGGTGCTCGGCGGCGGCGCGATCGGGCTGGAGCTGGCCCAGGTCTACGCCCGGTTCGGCACCCGGGTGACCGTGGTGGAGGCGCTGGACGGCCTGATCGCGATGGAGGAGCCGGAGGCGGGCGAGCTGGTGGCCGAGGTGCTGCGCGGGGAGGGGCTGACGCTGCGCACCGGAGCACGGGTGACGGGGGCGCGGTACGGCGAGGACGTGTTCACCCTGGTGCTGGAGGACGGCGAGGAGCTGACGGGCGATCGGCTGCTGGTCGCCACCGGCCGCCGGGCGGACCTCGCCGCCCTGGGCCTGGACACGGTCGGCCTGGACGCCGGGGCGCGGTGGCTGAGGACCGACGGACAGCTGCTGGCGGCGCCGGGGCTGTGGGGCGCGGGCGACGTGACCGGGCACGGCGCCTTCACCCATGTGGCCATGTACGAGGCGGACATCGTCATCCGGGGGATCCTCGGCGAGCCCGGCCCGGACGCTGACTACCGCGCCCTGCCCCGCGTGACCTTCACCGACCCGGAGGTGGGCGCGGTGGGCCTGACCGAGAAGCAGGCGCGCGAGAAGGGCCTGCGGGTGCGCACGGGCCTGTCGCAGGTGCCCTCCTCGACCCGCGGCTGGATCCACAAGGCGGGCAACGAGGGCCTGGTCAAGCTCGTCGAGGACGCGGACCGGGGCGTGCTCGTCGGCGCGACCACGGCCGGGCCGACGGGCGGCGAGGTGATGTACGGCCTGGCGGTCGCGATCCAGGCGGAGGTGCCGGTCGACACGCTGCGGCACATGATCTTCGCCTACCCGACCTTCCACCGGGGCGTGGAGGAGGCGCTGCGGGACCTGCGGTCGTAGTCCGTCGTCGGTTCACCGTTACGACAGGGGGTGGCGCGGGGGAAGGATCCCCCGTGCCCCGAACCCCCACCGGCTGCTACGCCTTCATCAGCCACCGCCTCATCCGAGCCGCCCTGGGCGACGACCCGCCGCGCGACGTCCGCTGGATCACCCCGGTGGCCGACATGCGCTGCGCCGAGATCGGCAGCGGCGGCGGCTACTACACCGCCGCCCTCGCCGCCCGGCTGGGTGCCGGCGGCCTGCTCGTGGCCCTGGACCCCGCCGCGCACGACCCCCGCGCCCGGCGCGGCACGGGACCGGGCGCCACGACCGTGCACGTGGCCGGCGACGGCTGCGCCCTGCCCTTCGCGTCCGCGAGCCTCGACGCCCTCTTGTACAGCTACAGCCTGGAGGAGATGCCGGACCCGCGCGCGGCGCTGGCGGAGGCCGAGCGGGTGCTGCGCCCGGGCGGGCAGCTCGTCCTGTTCCTGTGGCGGCCCTTGACGCGGCGCCGCCGCCTCGCCTCCGCGCTCGCGCTCGGGGCCGAGGACAACGGGTTCGCCCTCTTCCGGTCCCACCGCGGGCTGCAGAATCTGCGCCTGGCCTACAGGAAGCGGTGACCGGCGTGGCCCGTTCCCGTGCAGCCCACTTCTGTACGGCCCGCGGCTTCGGGTAAACATCAGGAAAATTTACCCACGGGGCGCAGAAGCGAACAGAAGTGACCTTTACCCATCGGACACAGGACGTTCGTGATCACGCAACACCGCTCCGCCAGGGTGGCCGCATGACCGACGAGACGCACGCGAAGAACTCGCCCCGGCACCACCACTGGCGCCGCGACCTGGTGGAGCTCGCCGCCCTGTTCACGGCGGTCGCCACCGCCGACTCCGTGGCCGGCACCGTCGCACACGGCCCGGACGGTCCCGCGCTGCTGGTCGCCTCGGCCGGGGCGTTGCTGGCCACGGCCGGCTTCCACACCTGGTGGTCCCGGCGCCGCGGCCACGCGCCCCCGCCGCCCGCGCCCGAGGCGGCCACCGAGGCCGGCACCGGTCCCGCCCGCGCGGACGGCGCGGACCGCGCGACGGCGCTGTGGCGGATGCGGACCACCGTGCGCGACGAGCCCGGCAGCCTGGCCGCCCTCGGCCTGGCCCTCGCCGACCGCGGCGTCGACATACTGTCCCTGCAGACCCATCCCCTCGGCGACGGCACCGTCGACGAGCTGCTGCTGCGCGCCCCCGCCGCGCTCGGCCCCGCCGAGCTGACGCGCTGTCTCTTATACACAT
>KL569533.1:558-5502 GCA_000715685.1 Streptomyces lilacinus | reverse complement strand
CTTGCCAGCCCGCTCAGAGATGTGTATAAGAGACAGGGCTGGAACGCGCCGACGCCCACGACCTCGTCGACGCCCCCACCCGCGTCCTGCACCTCGCCACCCGCACCGCCCTCGACGCCGCCGAACTGCCCCTCGCCCTGCGCCAGCTGCTCGGCCGCTGCACCATCCGCTCGATACCGGCCCGCTCGGCACGCAGCGGCGCCGTCGGCGAGCCCGTGCCGGAGGACGGCGCGTGGGAGGGGACCGTGATGCGGCTGCGCGACCCGTCCGGCGGTTCCATCACCGTCGAGCGCCCGTATCTGCCGTTCACGCCCACCGAGTTCGCCCGCGCCCGCGCGCTGGTGGAGCTCGACGCCCGGCTGGGCCCCCGCGTCCCCCACCGGGGCGACGTGCTGACCCTGCCCGAGGGCAACGAGATCACCGTCCGCCGGGCCGGCCTCGGCGACCTGGAGGCCGCCCGGGAGATGCACGACCGCTGCTCCCCGGCCACCCTCGCCCAGCGCTACCACGGCCCCGTCGGCGACGCGGACCGCTACCTGCGCCACCTGCTCAGCCCGCGCTTCGGCCGCACGCTCGCCGCGTACACCCGCTCCGGCCGGCTCGTGGCCCTCGGCCACCTGCTGTGGGACGGCGACGAGACCGAGGTCGCGCTGCTCGTCGAGGACGCCTGGCAGCGCCGCGGCGTCGGCGGCGAACTGCTGGGCCGCCTGGTGGCGATGGCGTCCGACGCCGGCTGCGACAGCGTCTACGCCGTCACCACCTCGTCCAACACCGGCATCGTCGCGGCCATGCGCGCGCTCGGCCTGCCGCTGGACTACCAGGTGGAGGAGGGCACCCTGGTCATCACCGCCCGGCTCGCGACCGCGCCCGCCCCCGCGCCCGCGCCCGCACCCGCCGCGTCGGAAGCGGCGCGCCGGTGGTCCGACGGCGGGTGCTGACGGCGGGCGGTGCGGACGGCGGGGGGCGGACGACGGACAGCGAACGCCGAAATGCCGGTGACGGAAGCGGACCTCGCGTACGAGGATGTGCGCATGCCGAACACCACCAGCGCTCCGCTCCCCCGCCAGGTCGCCGACGCCTTCGTCACCGCGTACACCGCACTCGAACCGATCACCGGCACGTATCTGGGCGTCCGGGAGTCCGCCCGGCGGCTGCCGGACTTCTCCCCCACCGGGCAGGGGGCCCTCGCCGCCCTCGCCCGCACGACCCTGGCCGAGCTCGCCGAGGCCGAGCGCCGGCCCGGCGCGGACAGCGACAGCGAGCGACGCTGTGCCCGGCTGCTGCGCGAGCGGCTGACCGCCGAACTCGCCGTGCACGACGCCCAGGAGCCGCTGCGCGCCGTCAGCAACATCCACTCGCCGCTGCACGCCGTGCGCGAGGTCTTCACCATGATGCCGACCGAGACGACGGAGGACTGGGCCGACATCGCCGCCCGCCTGCGCGCCGTGCCCGCGTCCCTGGAGGGCTACCGCGCCTCGCTCGCCGAGGGCCTCGCGCGGAAGCTGCCGGGCGGTCCGCGTCAGGTGTCGACGGTGCTGGGGCAGTTGGCGGAGTGGATCGGCACGGACGCCGGCTGGTTCGGCGAGTTCACCGCCGAGGGCCCCGAGGAGCTGCGCACCGAGCTGGACGAGGCCGCCCGCGTCGCGACGGGCGGCCTCGTCGCGCTCCGCGACTGGCTGCGGGACGTCTACGCCCCGGCCGTCGAGGGCGCGCCCGACGTCGTGGGCCGGGAGCGCTACGCCCGCTGGTCCCGCTGCTGGAACGGCACCGACCTCGACCTGGACGAGGCGTACGCCTACGGCTGGTCGGAGTTCCACCGCATCCTCGGCGAGATGCGGGTGGAGGCCGAGAAGGTCCTGCCGGGCGCGAAGACGCCGTGGGAGGCGCTGGCCCATCTCGACGTCCACGGCGCGCACATCGAGGGTGTCGAGGAGGTCCGGGTCTGGCTTCAGGAGCTGATGGACAAGGCCATCGAGGCCCTGGACGGCACCCACTTCGACCTGGCCGAGCGCGTCAAGCGCGTCGAGTCCCGCATCGCCCCGCCGGGCGGCGCGGCCGCGCCGTACTACAGCCAGCCCTCGGAGGACTTCTCCCGCCCCGGCCGCACGTGGCTGCCGACGATGGGCGAGACCCGCTTCCCGGTCTACGACCTGGTGTCGACCTGGTACCACGAGGGCGTCCCCGGCCACCACCTGCAGCTGGCGCAATGGACGCACGTGGCGGACCGGCTCTCCCGCTACCAGGCCACGATCGGCATGGTCAGCGCCAACTGCGAGGGCTGGGCGCTGTACGCCGAGCGGCTCATGGACGAACTGGGCTTCCTCACCGACCCCGAGCGCCGCCTGGGCTACCTCGACGCCCAGATGATGCGCTCCACGCGCGTCATCGTCGACATCGGCATGCACCTGGAGCTGGAGATCCCCGAGCACTCCCCCTTCCACCCCGGGGAGCGCTGGACGCCGGAGCTGGCGCGGGAGTTCTTCGGCATGCACAGCGGCCGTCCGGCCGACTTCGTCGACAGCGAGCTCGTGCGCTACCTCGGCATGCCGGCCCAGGCGATCGGCTACAAGCTCGGCGAGCGCGCCTGGCTGACCGGCCGCGAGGCGGCCCGCGCCGCCCACGGGGAGGGCTTCGACCTCAAGTCCTGGCACATGGCGGCGCTCTCGCTCGGCTCGCTGGGCCTGGACGACCTGGTGACGGAGCTGTCGGCGCTGTAGCGCGTCTAGGCTTGCCGGTCATGGCCCCGTTGACGCTCTTCTGCCGTGCCCCGCTGCGCCCCCGCCGGGCGGACCCGCACTTCGCCGAGGAGGTGCGGGTCGCCCGGGACCAGGGCCTGGACGTGGCCCTGATCGACCACGACGCGCTGCTCGCGGGGGCGGCGGACGACGCGGTCGCCGACGTGCCCCGCGGCGCGGGGCCGGCGTGGTACCGCGGCTGGATGGTGCCCGCCCGGCACTGGACCGCCCTGGGAGCCGCGCTCGCCGCCCGGGACGTCTCCCTTCTGACGACCCCCGCGGCGTACCGGCGCGCCCACGAACTGCCGGGCTGGTACGCCACGCTCGCCCCCGTCACCCCAGCCAGCGTCTGGCTGCCGACCGAACCGGGCCGCGCGCCGGACACGGCGGCCCTCGCGGCCCTGGCGGCACGGCTCGGGCGGGGCCCCGCGATCGTGAAGGACTTCGTCAAGTCGCGCAAGCACGAGTGGCACGGGGCGTGTTACGTCCCCGAGCTCGCCGACACCGAACGGCTGACGGCCGTGGTGAGCCGCTTCGTGGAACTGCAGGACGACTTCCTCGAGGGCGGCATCGTGCTCCGCGCCTTCGAGCGCTTCACGGAGGCGGGCGAGGCCCGCGTGTGGTGGGTGGACGGGGCCCCGGTTCTGATCACCGCCCATCCGGACAGCCCGGGGAAGGTGCCCGAGCCGAAACTGGAGGGAGTCGCGGAGTGTGTGGCAGCACTCGGCTGCCCCTTCGTGACCACGGACCTCGCCCTCCGCGAGGACGGCGTCTGGCGCGTGGTGGAGGTGGGTGACGGGCAGGTCAGCGACCTGCACCGGAACACCGACCCGGCACCGCTGCTGAGGGCGCTGGCCCAGGGCTAGCAGCCGCAGTCGCCGCCGCCGACCGGCGCCGTCAGCGGGTCGGGGTCGGACTGGCGGGGGCCCTCCCACGTCTCGACCTCGTATCCCTCGCGGATCCAGTACTCGATGCCGCCGAGCATCTCCTTGACGCGGAAGCCGAGGCGCGCCAGCGCCAGCGCGGCGCGGGTGGCTCCGTCGCAGCCGGGGCCCCAGCAGTAGACGACGACCGGCACCGCGGGGTCGAGCTGCTCGGGCGCGAGCTCCGGGATCAGCCGGGTGGGGATGTGAAGGGCGCCCGGGACGTGCCCCTGGTCCCAGGACTCCGTGGAACGGGAGTCGACCACCACGAAGTCCGCGGCGCCGGAGGCGAGCGCGGTGTGGACGTCGGCGACGTCGGTGTGGAAGGCGAGGCGGGCCGCGAAGTGGGCGGCGGCGTCGGCGGGGGAAGCGATGGTGTCCGTGACGGTGCTCATGGGGAAAAATCTATGGCCGGCGGGCCGCCGGCAGAACCAGTGATCCACGGCAAAGGTATTGCTTCGCCGTGGATTTCACTGCTAGACATCGCACATGACCGGGTATTCCCCTGACGCCACCGACTGGCGCATCCTCGACGCCCTGCAAAGCAACGGACGCGCCGGCTACGCCGAGTTGGCGCGCGCCGTGAACATGTCCTCGAGTGCCGTGACCGAGCGGGTCCGCCGGCTCGAGGAGGCGGGGATCATCGGCGGCTACACCGCCGTCGTGGACCCGGAGAAGCTCGGCATGCCGGTGCTCGCCTTCGTCCGGCTCCGCTACCCCAACGGGAACTACAAACCCTTCCACGACCTGCTGGCGTCGACGCCCGAGATCCTCGAGGCGCACCACGTCACCGGCGACGACTGCTTCGTCCTCAAGGTCGCGGCCCGCTCCATGCGCCACCTCGAGGAGGTCGCCGGCCGCGTCGGCGCGCTCGGCGCGGTGACCACGAGCGTGGTCTACTCCTCGCCGCTGCCGCGCCGCGCCCTCAGCGGCCGCCCCCTGCCGTCCGATGCCGCACCGTCGAGCCGGACCGCCCCTTGACGATCTCCAGCTGCGCGGGAACGCGCTGCCTGAGGTCGGCGACGTGGCTGACGATGCCGACGCTGCGTTCGCGTTCGCGCAGGGAGTCCAGTACGTCGAGGACCTCGTCGAGGGTCTGCTCGTCGAGGCTGCCGAAGCCCTCGTCGATGAAGAGCGTGTCCAGCCGGACGCCGCCCGCCTCCTCGGTGACGACGTCGGCGAGGCCGAGGGCCAGGGCGAGCGAGGCGAAGAACGTCTCCCCGCCCGAGAGCGTCGCGGTGTCGCGCTCGCTGCCGGTCCAGGCGTCGACGACGTGGAGGCCGAGC
>KL569533.1:0-301 GCA_000715685.1 Streptomyces lilacinus | reverse complement strand
GCGTGTAGCGCCCGGCCGACATGCGCAGCAGGCGGGCCGTCGCGGCGGCGGCGACCTGCTCGAGCCGGGCGGCCAGCACGTACGACTCGAGGCGCATCTTGCGGTCGTTGCGGGCGGAGGTGCCCGCGGTGAGCGAGGCCAGTTCGGCCACGCGGTGGTACTCCTCGCGCAGCGGCGCGAGGCGGCGGGCGTCGGCGAGGGCCTCGGCGGAGAGCCGGTCCAGGTCCGCGCAGCGGGCGCGGGCGGCGGCGGCCCGCGCGAAGGCCTCCCGCAGCACGGCGTCCGCGGCGTCGGCGGCCGC